>NZ_JBNJOF010000002.1:0-509671 GCF_050113875.1 Vibrio sp. TRT 1302
TGCTGTTGCTGTTGCTGTTGCTGTTGCTGTTGCTGTTGCTGTTGCTGTTGCTGTTGCTGTTGCTGTTGCTGTTGCTGTTGCTGCTTTTTACGCACTATGTCCAGATTCTGTTTGGCATCTTTGTGATCAGGTTGTTCAGTTAAGATCTGTTCATATATCTCGGCAGCTTGGTCGAGTTGACCGTTCTGTGCATAGGCATTGGCGAGGTTGTATCGTTGCGCTAGTCCTTGAGCATCTTGTAAGGAGTCAATGGCAGCCGAAAAATCACCAGCCTGATATTGGGCAATGCCTTTCCATTGACTGTCTTCAAACAGTTCGGCAGCCGCCGCATATTCTTGTTTGTTATATAGCTCCATCGCTTTTTGATTGTCATTAAGCCAAGGATTGGCGAGTGCTGGCTTAGGTGACAAAGCTGGCAACAGTATCAGTGTGGCTGCGAAAAACACACCACGTCTGAATACGAGAAGCGCAGGAATAACAAGGAGAGGCAGCAGCCAATAACCTTGGTTGATTTGTTCTGAAATCGTTT
Organism: Vibrio sp. TRT 1302; assembly: GCF_050113875.1. NCBI lineage: Bacteria > Pseudomonadati > Pseudomonadota > Gammaproteobacteria > Vibrionales > Vibrionaceae > Vibrio > Vibrio sp. TRT 1302. The sequence continues at coordinate 530 of NZ_JBNJOF010000002.1, forward strand.
GATCGGCTAACGCAGTGCTGGCTCCATCGACACGGGAAGTCGCCAGAATAATGCTCTCTACGTCACTGTTTGTCGCCTGAACGGGTACAAAGTAGCCGTCCAACTGAGAAGCTAGCGCTCGCATATTGTCGAAGTTGGCTTTTGCGACTACAGGTTGTCCGCTGCTACCGGTCATGAGAGAACCATCAGAAAGCTTGATGGGTGCGCCCGAACGAGTGCCGACCCCCAAAATAACGAGTCGCCATGGCGTGCCGGCTAACTGATTGGAGATGGCTCGTTGCTCTACATCATCGATATCATCCGTTATCAGAACGATGTCACCGGAAGCCAAGCCAGTATTAGTCATCATATCGATCGCGAGCTTTATTCCTGCGGCGGCGTCAGCGCCGGGATATGGCATCAGGTCAGGGGAAAGATTTGGCAGTAAATTAGCGATGGTTTTACTGTCACTGGTCATGGGACTGACCTGATAGGCATCGCCAGCGTATGCGACGAGTCCTGTACTGCCTTCTTTCCAACTAGACAAAAGGTCTGTCGCTTTGAAGCGCGCCTGAGTTAAACGGTTTGGTTTGATGTCGGTAGCATACATCGACATCGACATGTCCATCACAAGGACGCGGGCACTACTGTTTGTATAACTAGGGCGGGGTTGTTTGGACATGCTGGGCCCAGAAAGAGCAACAATCACCACGATTCCACAAAGGGCTGTGATATAGAGTCTCACGGTTTTTTTAGCCGGTGCAGACACTCCCATTGCTGCGGCAAGGTGAGGAGCAATAAGTGTTTGCGTACGAGTTCTTTTGACTAACCAAAAGATCACCATCGCCCATGGTATAAGTGCCAACCACCACCACGGATAGAGAACGACAAACTCAGACATGATCTCTCCTTAGTACCAACAAGAGTGTGAAACTAAGCAGCGCTATTGAGAGTGGTAGCCCAAACCACTCTTTTTGCGGACGCCAAGTTTGCGATGCGTTGCTTATCGGTTCTAGGCTATTGATGGTATCGTAAATGGTTGCCAACTCGCTGGCGTTACGGGCTCGAAAATATTGCCCTCCCGTGATTTGCGCAATTTGCTGCAAAGTCTTTTCATCGAGATCTTGGGCGGTATTGACTTTTCGGGTCATAAAAAATTCTTTCACCATCATTTCGCCTGCACCAACACCAATGGTGTAGATAGTTGCTTGATATTTCTTGGCGATCTGTGCGGCTTCAATAGGGTCGAGTACACCTGATGTGTTACTGCCATCACTAAGAAGTACCATCACTCGCTGTGGCGCATCGCTATCAATAAAGGTTTTGGTTGCCAAACCGATACCTTCGCCAATGGCGGTCTTATCACCAATCAGGCGCAGTACTAGTGAATCCACTTGCTGGGATATTGAAACTCTGTCTAATGTTAATGGCGTTTGTAGGTAAGCATGATCAGCAAAGAGCACCAATCCCAGCCGATCGCCTTTGCGTTGTTGAGCAAAATCTGAGACCACTTTTTTAACTGCGGTAAGACGGTCGATATACTCGTCTTGACTCTGCATATCTTTTTGACTCATAGAGTAGGAAAGATCGATCAACAGCATCAAATCTCGGTGCTTAGGCTGGCTGGTGATAGGTTCGCCGTACCAAACCGGCCTGGCTAAGGCGATGATGAACGTAAGCCAAAAGAGAGCAGCAAGCAGCTTTGCCACTCTATTTTTGGGAACCTGACCACTGGATGATTTCGGAAGATAGGGCAGGCGAATCGGGGCCGAAGCTTTCATACTCGGCAGCAAAAAATAGATCAACAACGGCAGTGGTGCCAGCAACAAGGCCCACCACCAAACGAAGCTGACGTTAGCCACGCTTTCTTCTCCTTTTTTTCGGTGGCAGTGCCTGCTCAACCCAGTCACTGCAATGCTGAATGAGTTCCGGTGCATTGTCGATGGGTTGAGAAGTGTAGAGTGCCTGTTGCCACAAATCGTAGTTATCACCAAAACGAGAACCACCCGCTTCGCTGTCTAAAAATGCATACCACTCCTTGCCCGTTAGTTGGGCTATCTCTTCTCGAGGGTAGTAGCAGAGTGCCGCTTGTCTGACTAACTCGAACGCCTCAGAAGGTTTTTGGCCTCGAGCCAAAAGACGTAGTGCTGTTTTCTTGGGGGCCAAGCGTTTTCTGTTCCAGCGAATGACTAACAAACTGGCCATGAGCAATAAGGCGACACCAGCTATGCTAGCCCACCATCCCCAGGCTAAAGGCAACCACGCTGGTGGTTCTGGGAGGTGCATAGCGTTAAGAGGTAAAAGTGATTGTTGAGTCTCGTTGCTCATTTTTGAAATCCGTGTAGTTGTTGAGTAAGAGCAGCATCGCTAGAGAGCGTAGAAAAACTGATGCCTAACTTCTGTGTTAGTTGCTTAAGATAGTGCTGCTGTTGTTCGAAAGCCTGCCCTATACCTTGGCGGGTCTTAGTTGATGAAAAATCTAGCCATAATGTATTGCGTTGATCAGACACTTGCTCGCTACCACGAAAAGCGGTTTCGCCGCGTTCGAGTGGGTCGACAATTTGCACTAATCGCACGCGGTTGTGTTGAGTCAGGCGACTGAGTTGTGGCTCCAATGTCGGTGTAAAACGAGAGAAATCACTCAGTATGATAATTTCGCTACCCTTTGGACAAAGACGCGCAATCGCTCTTAGGCCCTGCTCAAAGCCATAGTCAATCTTGCTGTTTTGTTTTAATTGCTGTTGATGGAGTGTTATCAACGACTGAATGAGCGTTAGCGCCCCCTTATTTCTCCCTGTAGGTTTGAGTTCGACAAGACGTTCCCCAGTATCGATTACCGCGCCTATACGATCTTGCTCAGTTACGCTCAGCCAAGCGATTAGACTTGCCATATGCGCGGCCTGAACCGACTTCAGCAATAGTGTCGAACCGAACATCATACTAGGTGATAAATCGATGTAGAGGATGATAGGTTTTTCACGCTCTTCTGAGAATAGTTTTGTGTGTGGTTTGCCGGTGCGAGCGGTCACACGCCAATCGATGGTGCGAATATCATCGCCCGCTTGGTATTGTCGGACTTCACTAAAATCCATCCCTCTTCCTAGTTGTCGGCTTTGATGCTGACCGAGCATCTGTGACCATAAACTTTTGCCAGGTGGCAACCACTTGATGCACTGTTGCTTGTAGTACATCAGTTCATCTAGTGAGAGATTTACGCCATCGCTGTAGGGAGGTAATCTAGTGTCCATACCTTAACGCCTCAAGCACTGCCAACTAAAGACAACAACTTGCTAATGACTTTGTTCGCTTCGATGCCTTCTGCTTGAGCCTGATAGCTGAGTAGTAAACGGTGACGTAACACTGGGTAGGCCATGGCTTGAACATCTTGCGGGGACACGTAGTCTCGGCCATTGAGCCACGCATAAGCACGTGCACAACGATCAAGTGCAATGGTGGCTCGTGGGCTAACACCCATTTCCAACCATTGCGCCAACGTATCATCGTATTTGGAAGGCTCTCTTGTAGCCATAACCAAACGAATGATGTACTGCTCAATGGTTTCTGCCATATGGATATCCAGTACAGCTTGACGCGCAGCAAAAACATCCGCTTGAGATAAAGAGGGGGGCGTAACCCTGTTATTCCCTTTAGCTTCACCACGATTCAGGCGCAAAATTGCCAGTTCGCTTTCTGCGTCAGGATAACTCACGTCTAGGTGAATCAAGAAACGGTCAAGCTGCGCCTCCGGTAGAGGATAAGTACCTTCTTGCTCGATTGGGTTCTGGGTTGCCATCACGAGAAACAGTTCTGGCAATGGGTAGGTTTTACGACCTGCCGTTATCTGTTTTTCTGCCATCGCTTCGAGCATCGCAGCTTGCACTTTGGCAGGAGCGCGGTTGATTTCATCCGCGAGGATCAATGAGTTGAAAATAGGTCCGGCTTGGAAGCTGAATTCGCCAGTTTCTGGCCTAAAAATATCAGTACCCGTGAGATCTGCGGGTAAGAGATCCGGAGTAAACTGGATACGATGAAAATCGCCTTCGATGCAGTCAGCAAGAGACTTTACCGCACGTGTTTTGGCAAGCCCAGGAGGCCCTTCAACAAGAATATGGCCATCTGCGAGTAGGGCGACAAGTAATTGATTCACGAGTTCGCTCTGGCCAATAATTTGGCTATTCAAATAATCGCGCAGGTGTTGTAGAGCGTGTGCGTTCATGATTTCGCTTCTCCTTATTTTTTCACTTAGTAGCTCGCTAACTGAAAAAGTTCCGTGTGAAATCCATCTCCTCGGTCAAGAGGTGAATATATCAGCAGGCTGCGATAGTAGCATCTCGACAAATGTATGTATTTCAGTTGGTTAAAATATGGGGGTGAAAATCTCAGTTGCAAGTTTTCATTTGTGCAAAGTTAGGTTGTACGTCGAATCTCTCATCAAGAAAAATTGCATTTCATTCTTATTGATTAATTTATAAAGAAAACTGACTGTCAGTCGATATGCTAATCTCATGGGAAGGGTCTAAATTAGGGATGGCACTTTGGTGATAACACCGAAGTTTACAGACCAAGATATCAACGAATGTAGAATGGCTTGGAAAGGCGCAGAATATGAAATTGAACTCGATTAGTATCAAACAGAAGGTGGTTGCAGGTATTACTTTTGCAGTATTGGCCTCGACCATCATTGTTGGGGTTATGGCTCAGCGACAGGCGCGTGAAGTACTAGAGCACCGCTTAGTTGATATCGAACTGCCTTCGATGCTCGAACAAATTAATAGTGAAATTGACCGCGAAGTTACCCAACTTTTATTGGCTGCAGAACAGATAGCCAACAACGAATTTATTAAACAAGCGGTTGATACTACTTCTATCTCTCCTGATGTTGAAGCGAGGCTAATCAAACAGCTGAATAATGTACGTAGCCAATACAAGTTGAATGACGCTTCTGTAGCGAACCGAAATACAGCTTACTACTGGAACCAAAATGGCTTTCTACGTCAGTTAAATCAGCAGCAAGATGGCTGGTTCTTTGGCTTTAAACAATCAGGTAATGCGACGTCAGTCAGTATTTTCCAAGAAGCCAATGGCGATGTGAAAATGTTTGCCAACTATCAACTGGCTAACGGTCTTACCATGTCTGGATTATCTAAGTCGATGGATGACATGGTGAAGTTACTTAATGGTTTTACCATTGAGAAATCCGGATTTGTATTTCTAGCCGATGCGAAAGGCGATGTACAAATTCATCGTGATAGTAGTAAAGCGAAGTCTTCATTAGCCAAGCTGTTTGGTGGTGAGTCTAGCTCATTACTGGGTAAGTCTGGTTTCAATCTGATTGAGTCAGACTACGAAGGGCAACGCGTTTTTGTCGCTAGTATGTACATTCCTTCAATGAACTGGTTCGTTATTGGTGTAGTGCCAGTTGATGAGGTGTTTGCTGATCTGGATGCGGTCGCAAAGCAGATGATGATTACAACGATTGTTGTTGCTGCGCTATTTATTTTCATGGGAATTTTCTTAGCGAATAGTATTGCGCGTCCAATTCGTGAAATCGCTTCTCGTTTTGCTGACCTAGGAAAAGGGGATGGTGATCTATCTCAGCGTATCGCGATCAGAGGCCATGACGAAATCGGTCAACTATCGGAAGGTTTCAATGACTTTATTGAGAAAATCCATCAATCGATGAAGGAAGTTGCTTCAACCAGCCACGCGTTACAATCGGCGGCGGATGGGGTGTCGAGCAAAGCCAATACCACTTATGATAACAGTCAGATTCAACGTGATCAGACCATTCAAGTAGTGACAGCGATCAACCAGATGGGTGCGACGATTAGCGAAATCGCTAGCAATGCAGCGACAGCCGCGGATACAGCGTCACAAGCATCGGACAATACCCAAGTGGGTCAGAATGTTGTTTCTAAGGCTAAAGATGCGATCAGCCGTTTAGCGCTGGATATAGAAAATACAGGCCAAGTGGTTGAACAGCTGGCATCAACGACTCAAGAGATCGGTTCAATTCTGGATGTGATTCGCGACATTTCTGAGCAAACCAACTTATTGGCGCTTAATGCTGCAATTGAAGCGGCACGTGCAGGCGAGCAGGGACGTGGTTTTGCGGTGGTTGCCGATGAAGTAAGAAATCTCGCTAGCCGTACAGCTGATTCGACGGAAGAGATACAGAAAATGATCAACCAGCTTCAAAGTGATGCAAAAGATGCCGTATCGGCAATGGAAGCAGGTAAGAGCGTTACCGGAGAAGGTGTCTCTGCGTCTGATGAAGCTGTGGAAGTGTTGGTCAATATCTCAGAGCGTATCCATGACATCTCGGACCGAAATACTCAGGTAGCTACCGCGACAGAAGAGCAATCGACGGTTGTTCATACCATCAATCAGAACATTGAAGAGATCAATGCTATCAATGAAATGACCACAGGAACCGCGCAAGAGTTAGCGGCAGCAAGTGCTGAGCTTAAAGAGCTTTCAGTGCGTCTGGATACAATGGTGGGTAGCTTTAAACTCTGATGTAGACTGGCATAACGGGGGCTAAGTGGGTAAACTTAGCCCCAGTTGTATTTTATAAGGTAAGTGAGATCATGAGTGATTTCGAAAAAGAGCTAGAACAGATGGCTCAGGAAATGGGTGACGAGCCAGAAGTGGCATTACCGTCGATTGATGAGCAAAAAGCGATTGCACAAGAGTTAAAGAAGCTTGAAGCCGAAGGTAAATTGACCCCAGAAGTCCTAGAGCAGTACTTTGGTAAGTTCTACGCTAAGAATGATAAGCCAGTGCATTAATGTGTATTGATGACTGATTCAGAAGCCGCCGAGTGCGGCTTTTTAACGTTTGGAAACAAAGATGTTTATTGTATATCGTTTAATTAAGCTGGCGCTGATCTCCGCGCTGTTTTTCACTATTTATGATTTGATCGCATTCGGTGAAATTACCTGGGTTGGGCGTCTTTTATCGCATATCTAGCCTAAGTCATAAAATTCAAAAAAATAGACGTAGCTACTAGAGATAACTCTTTGTAAAGTCTAGGCTAAAAGTATCAATTCAATCACTTAGAGATATCTGATGGAACAGAAACTCTACTATTGGCTACATAGGCTCTATATGTTGGGGCTTAGAATTGCCGCTAAAGTGTTGCCCATTACGAAACCAACACTATTTATTGGTAAGGATGCCTTAAAGCAGCTTTGTCACAGCGTTTCCATCATGGGCATTGGTAAGGTTCTAATTGTGACGGATGCCGGTATCGTCAAACTAGGCTTTGCCAAACGACTCGCTTTTGAATTTGAGCGAGTTGGCGTCAAGTGCGTCATCTTCAGTGACGTCCTCCCTGATCCTACCTATGATCAAGTTGATGCTGGATTAGCCATCTATCGAGAGCAGCAGTGCCAAGGTGTGGTCGCGATTGGTGGAGGCTCGCCAATAGATTGTGCAAAGGTTATTGCTGCGTGTGCGACCAATAACAAACCAGTGCGACGTCTGGTTGGATTATTGCGAGTTTGGAAATCGCCAGCACCAATTTTCGTGATTCCCACCACGTCAGGGACAGGTTCTGAGGTCACCGTTGCAGCGGTTGTGTCTGATCCAGTTACCCATAAGAAAACCCCAGTTATGGATCCTAAGTTGGTGCCGATTGCGGCAGCGCTTGACCCTTCTTTGATGCTGGCGCTACCTGCCTCAATTACAGCCCAAACAGGCATGGATGCGCTGACTCACGCCATTGAAGCATACATTTCCTGCAACGCTACCGCGGAAACAGATCGCTATGCACTTGCAGCCATAACCCTTATAGACGAGAACCTAGAAAAAGCGGTGAGATTTGGTCAGAATGCGACCGCACGCCAAAACATGGCATTGGCGTCCTACTACGCTGGGCTTGCGTTTACCAAAGCCAGTTTAGGTTATGTTCATGCCATTGCTCATACCCTCGGCGCTAAGTACGGTACGCCACACGGGCTGGCCAACGCGGTGGTTTTACCCCATGTATTAGAGTTTTCCAAAAACGAAGCGGAGTCGAGCCTTGCCGAACTTGCGTCTGCGTTGAACCTCACTAATCCATACACCCCTGATCGAGACAAGGCACAGGCCCTAATTGAGTATGTAAAGTCGCTACAACATAAATTGGATCTGCCGACTCATTTTGACAATATTCTTCATGAGCATGTCAATGAACTGGCCAAACAATCGTTACACGAAGCGAGATGGAACTATCCGGTTCCTAGGTACATGCAGCAAGAAGAGTGTGAGAAAATGCTGCTTGCGATATCCACGGCGAAATAAAAACAGCCCTCAAGCTAAGCTATGAGGGCTGTTGTGACTCAACGAGACTAACGTGCTATTACTTCACAGTCCACGCGATGGTTTCACCCGCACGAATTGGCACCACAACATCTTTGCCAAAAGGCATAGACTCGGCCACCGGCCACTCTTGTTTAGTTAGAGTGACGGTATCCGTATTACGTGGTACCGCGTAGAAATCTGGGCCGTTATGACTAGCAAATGCTTCTAAATTCTCTAGCTTGCCTTCTTGTTCGAATACTTCTGCATAAAGCTCTAGCGCTGCGTGTGCTGTGTATGATCCCGCACAACCGCAAGCCGCTTCCTTCATGCCTTTTGCATGTGGTGCAGAGTCCGTACCAAGGAAGAACTTCTTGCTGCCGCTTGTCGCTGCTTCAATTAGAGCTTGCTGGTGAGTATTGCGTTTAAGAATCGGTAGGCAGTAGAAGTGAGGCTTGATGCCACCTACTAACATATGATTGCGGTTGTAAAGTAGGTGGTGAGCAGTAATCGTCGCCGCGACGTTGTCATTCGCATTTTTCACAAAGTTTGCAGCGTCGGCTGTAGTGATATGTTCAAGAACAATCTTTAGATTAGGGAAGTCATTGACGATAGGTGCCAGTACAGTGTCTAAGAACTCTTTCTCGCGGTCAAAGATATCAACATGGTGGTGAGTGACTTCGCCGTGTACCAGCAGTAACATTCCCACTTCTTGCATCGCTTCTAAAACAGGGTAGATGTTCTTTGCATTCGTCACTCCTGAATCCGAGTTGGTTGTGGCACCAGCAGGGTAAAGCTTAGCGGCAACTACGGCACCAGATGCTTTAGCTTTACGAATCTCATCAGGTGTTGTGTTATCTGTTAGGTAAAGTGCCATTAAAGGCTCGAACTGTTCACTTGGCTTCTCTGCCATGATGCGTTCACGGTAAGCCAGAGCCATATCGGTATCGGTAACAGGTGGGATTGTATTTGGCATGATTAGCGCGCGTCCATTGTAGCGGCTAATGTCTCGCACGGTATCCTTTAGAACTTCGCCGTCACGTAAATGAACATGCCAGTCGTCAGGACGTGTGATCGTAAGTGTTGTCATTTTTGCTCCCACCATTGTAAAAGTTGTCTGATTGGAGCCTAACCGGTGCGAAAACCTTGAAGGCAAACGCTTACGCTTAGGCGACAGGATGATAGAGCAAAGCGCTTTCTATTTCATCTTCTTTTTTGGTGGAAGCTATTGGTTGGCTAATTACTCGCCTCAACGGTTGTGGTTAGCGAACTGTTAACCATAGTGCGTGAATCGAACCTGGAATGAAAAAGAAAAACGTCAGAATCAGGTTGATGACGAAGTCTTTATTCAAGCCTTTATCGAGAAAAACTGCTAAAGGTGGTAGGAAAATACACAGTAGGATCATCACTAGTTTGTTCATAAGTCTACTTAACTCCAATAAATTGAATCGATCGGTTTGTACCTGTTCGGCATTATCTCGTTCCGCGACAGGATGTCTATTCTATTAGCCTAGCAGACGACAATATTCAGTGTATTCTTACGTGTTTTAAGCGCAGATGTCATTTTTGAGACGCTCAGTGCTTGTTGGTTTTTTGTAAAATAAACTCAATTAAATCAAACGGAATTAGGTATAATACCGCAACAATAATTACTGCTTAGGATAAGCAATGTCAGCACCTATTCTTTCACAAATCAATGTCTATCCGGTCAAATCCGTTGGCGGTTTGTCACTCTCAACTTCTTGGGTTGAAAAGCAAGGTTTGATGTTCGATCGCCGTTTTATGCTTGCCTTGGCGGATGGTTCGATGGTCACTGCACGCAAGTACCCACAGATGGTTAGAGTCCAAGCGAATCTCTCGCCAGATGGTGTTATCTTTACTGCGAAGGGATATTCAAACCTACGAATTCGCTACTCAGAATTTAAAATGCAACAAGCGCCAGCACAGGTGTGGAGTGATAACTTCGTTGCTTACACCACGACAGATGCTGCCGATGATTGGTTTAGTGACGTCCTTGGCCAGCGTGTGGAACTGCTTTATTGCGGTGAACAGTCGAATCGTGTGCGTGAAAAACTCGGCCATAACGTGAGTTTTGCCGATGGATACCCTTTGTTGGTGATCAGTGAAGCATCGCTATCCGAGCTCAACCGACGTAGTCCTGAAACTCATTCTATGGATCAGTTTCGTACTAACTTAGTGGTTTCTGGTACCGAGCCTTTTGCTGAAGATGGTTGGAAACGTATACGTATTGGTGAAGTCGAGTTTGAAGCGGTGAAGCCTTGTGAGCGTTGCATCCTGACCACGGTTGATGTCGACAAAGGTGAGTTTAGAGCAAGTAAAGAACCACTGAATACCTTGTCACAGTTTCGTGCAAATGAGCGTGGCGGGGTATTTTTCGGCCAGAACCTCGTTGCTCTTAATGAAGGTGTGATTCATCAGGGCGATAAAGTTGAAGTGCTGGAATACAAAGATAAAGAGTTCTATCCCGACAACAGTCCAAAAACTTTGCTGATGACATGCGTTGAACGCGAAGAGATCGCTAGAGATTTCATCACTTTCTGGTTGGAACCCCAGCATGGAGAATTCCCTGTTTATCAGCCAGGTCAACATCTGCCGATTACATTGAGAATTGGTGCGGAGACCATCGCACGCCGCTACACCTTATCATCTAGCCCTTCAAGACCTGGTCGACTGGCAATATCAGTTAAGCGTATTGATGGTGGGCGTGTCTCCAACTGGCTGGCTGACAACTTTGCGCTCGGTGATTCGCTAACTTGCGAAAGGCCAGATGGCAGTTTCCATTTGGGTGATAAGTCCAGCCAGCCGTTGTTGTTGCTTTCCGCTGGCAGCGGTGTCACACCTATGCTATCGATGTTGCGCTATTTGGCAGATCATAATCAGCTGGATGACGTGGTGTTTTATCACCAGTGCCGTAGTGTAGAGGACATTCCATGTAAGTCGGAGTTGGATGATTTACGTCGTCAACATCCTGGTTTAACGGTGCTCATCTCCCTTTCTCAGGCACCTATCGATTGGTTCGGCTTAAAGGGACGTTTAACCCTAACTCACCTCAAACAGATCAAGGATGCGGAATCCCGCCAAGTATTTGTTTGTGGTCCTGATGGCTTTATGCAAAAAGCAAGAAATTTGCTGATTAAAAAAGGACTACCGGAAGAAAACTATCACCAAGAAGCGTTCGGGGTGAGCCAGATTTCTCAGCAGCCAGTTAAAGAACTGATGCTAAGCGTTAATGGTCACGTTTTCAAAGGGGATAATCAGAAAACACTGCTTGAACAAGCGGAAGATGCGGGAGCGCCAATCGCTAATAGTTGTCGTGCTGGTCTGTGTGGTGCATGTAAGGTCACAGTGGAATCAGGTGTTGTTCATCAACCCGACGTGCCCGCGCTGCAAGAGCATGAGCGAAATATGGGGGTAGTGCTTGCATGTTGTAGCGTACCGCAAACAGATGTTGAAGTGGTAAGTTAAACGTTCATTCTGTCAGAGATAAAAAGCAGCCGAGAATAGGGCTGCTTTTTTCATTCTAGGACACTTTGATTACGGCCTTGATGCTTGGCTTTATACAGTGCATTGTCCGCTCGGCGGTAGAGATCGAGAAACTCACTATCCATATCTTCAAGCTGTGTCACCCCACAACTGAGTGAAAAGGGCTTGTTTTTGTTGTTGAGTGAGGACTGAAGAAATTGGATGCGAAGTCGCTCTGCTATCTGATAGGCTTCTTCGGCCGCGGTATGATTGAGAACAATGAGAAACTCTTCGCCACCAATTCGGCCACAACAGTCTGATTTTCTTAGGTTATGACGGATTATATCTGCCAAATCTACGATCACGTTGTCTCCGAAATCATGTCCATATTCATCGTTTACTTGTTTAAAATGGTCGATATCGATAATGATGCAACTCAGTGGGAATTGATGCAGCTTGGCTGATTGATAGGAGTCGGCTAAAAACTCCCACAGCTTGCGTCGATTACACAGTTTAGTGAGCTCGTCAGTGTTGGCTTGTTCGATTAACTGCTCGCGCATGTTAACCAGATCAGTGATATCTGTTGAGACACCGATAAGACCAATGACTTCTTGCGTTTGGCTACTAAAAATAGGCTTTTTGATGGCGCGATAGATTTTGACTTTACCATCGGGAATAGCTTGAGCACGTTCTTCATTGACCACGGTTTGCGCGTGTTCAAACACCATGTTGTCGCTGCGCAATATATCGGTTAACAAATCGGGGTGGAAGAAATCCGCATCGGTTTTACCTTTTAGATTCTCAAGCGAGGTGTCAAAAAGATCTAGGGTTAGTTGATTGGCATACAGATACTCTCCCTTACGATTCTTGATAAAAACGTAAGATCCAATTTCATTGAGCACCACTTCATGAAGGGCGAATTTGGCTGGGTTATCGATATCGTCTATGTGCTCTAGCTTGATCATTTGACCTCCTAGCTGCCGTGAGGCTGAGTCAATCGTCAATAACTCAAAGAGCTAAAGGAAAAGGGCAAGTCGTCCCCTATACCTTGGGCTTAACAGAACCTCTTTAATAACCTTATACCTATTTTTGTATCAGTACCTAGATTTGCTCAATGTTTTGGACGATTTTTGAAGCGCGACTTCGCAGTTTCAACTGAGATAGCAGTACCCCCGACACGGTTAGGAGACCACCAATGACATGGTAATCACGAACCGTTTCGCCTAGCAATGACGCCGCCAACGTAATTGAAACAACTGGCATCAGATTCATAAACATTGCACTCGAATCTGCACCAATTAAGTCAATTGCTTTGACCCACATCCAAGGCGCGGCGACAGAAGCCGCAAGGCCCGCATAGGCGATTAGAGGGATAGCTTGCTGAGAAGGGAGCAATTGTTCACTGGAAAGCCAGAGTGGTGTAAGCATTAGTAATGCGAGAGCGCCCTGCATGTAAACCATAGTCCAGTTTGACAGAGGCATTTTCCAACGTTTTAGCAGGACGCAGTAGGCGGCATAACATATTGACGCCAAAACCATAATTCCATCGCCCGGCGTGATGTCTTGATGGAGGAAAAAACTTACATCGCCTTTACCGAGCATAAACATTAGCCCGGCCAAAGCCAGCACGCCTCCTACGATACTGAGCGGCGAGATAGGCTTTGCCAACAGCGGTACACTAAGAAATATGGCTAGCAGAGGCACAAGAGAGGTAATCAATGCCATATTCGAGGCGGTCGTTGTTAGACCCGCGTAGTAGGATAGAGACTGATTGAGCACCATGCCAAGCATCGCCAGAAACGCCAGTTTCGCTAAATAAGGACGAATAGTTTGCCAGTGCTTGATGACATTCGGCAGACAGAAAGGAGTGAGAAGAACGATCGCCACTAGCCAACGATAAAAACTCATTGCACTCGGTTCAATGGTACTAGCGGCCATCTTATTTACGATCGCATTTCCGCCCCAAATAAAAACCGTAAAAAGAGGGAGTAGGTAAACCATGCCAGCACCAAGAAATGAATTAGACAGTGAACAGTTTGACAGGTCGATATAAATATATATATCTTTAAAAAGACATTGTGAGTCATAGGAAGACAGGTTTGAGAAAATCAGCAAAACACCTTCATCCCTCGTTATCAATCGATAAAGCACCATCAGATGTGTTTATGAATTTCGAGGCATTTCTCTCTAATACGGAAACGCGAATGCACAGCCATCCTTGGGGACAAGTGCAGTTAATCAGTGGTGGGATTTTGGAAATGGAGGCGGAAGGTACCCGTTTCCTTGCTCCGCCACATTTGGCAATCTGGGTTCCAGCGGGCGTAAGGCACACCAGCTATAACCGTAAACCTCTCTCATACTGTTCGCTCAATATTGCTCAGGCGTTTACTAAGAACTTCCCCGAATGCACCAGCTTGATAAAAGTGACGCCTATTGTCTCTGCCATCGTGGAAGACTTTCGGCAGCGGGATATAAATGTCGCGAAAACTGACTCTGACAAACGTTTGGTGCAGGTGTTGCTCGACCAGTTGGCGACTCGCGACACTCAGCACCACTTCTTGCCTTCAACCGACAATAAATATCTCGCTAAGATACTGGCAGCGGTGGAAGAGAATCCCGTTGACAACACCAGTCTCTCCCTCTGGGCTGAGCGTGTGCACACCACAGAGCGGACGCTCGCTAGGCATTGTCAGGCAGAGCTTGGAATGAGCTTTACCGAGTGGAGACTGAGAGTCCGCTACTTATACTCAATGGAGTTACTACGTAAAGGACACTCAGTTAAAGAGGTCGCTTTAACGCTCGGTTACAACCAAGCCAGCCCATTTATAGCTATGTTCAAGAAATACGCAGGCCTAACACCAGAACAGTACAAGAGCCGCTTACTTTAACCTCATTTCAAGAGGAGAAAAAACTGCGCTATATTTCAATATTGGTAGTGGCTTGTAAGCAATTTATTTTGCAAAATAAATCCTATCGAAAGTACATCGAGTGAATTCATTGTCGATGATATTTTGTTCTAATTTAATGACTAGAGAAGCGTATGTCAGCAGCGGAAAAATCGTCTCGTAAACTCAGTATTTATATCATCTCAGTGGTATTGGCTATTTGGCTCTACAGTTTGTGGGCGGATCGAGTGACGCCTATTACCACAGACTCTAAAGTTCATACTTACTTGGTGCGTATTGCACCTGAGGTTTCGGGCAATATTGTTGAGGTAGGGGTTGAGGACAACCAAATTGTAGAGCAAGGTCAAGAGTTGTTTAAAATTGACCCGCGTAATTATCAAATAGCGCTCGCTTCTGCTCAAGCAAATTTGGCGATTGCAGGCCAGAATATTGGAGCCAATACTGCTGCCGTTGAAGTGGCTCAAGCAAAAGTGGTTGATGCACTTGCAGCGCGAGATAATGCTCGTGAGCAAGCGACTCGAACGGAAAGTCTAGCGGCACGTGGTGTGTTAAGTCAGTCAGATCTAGATAACGCGATTGAGGCAAAAGAGCGAGCTCAAGCAGGACTCGAAGCAGCGCAAGCTTCTTTGGTTCAAGCAAAGCAAAATCTCGGGCCGACGGGCGAGAACAACCCTCAAATCCTTGCCGCGATGGCGGGTCTTGAGAAAGCCGAATTAGATCTAAGAAAGGCACAAGTGTTAGCGCCATCACACGGTGTGGTGACCAACATGCAGCTTACTGTCGGGCAATATGTGGTGGCAGGTTCACCGGTTCTAACTTTTTTAGATCCTCGCAGCGTATGGATTTCCGCACAGGTGCGTGAAAACTCGATGGAGTTTATCAAGCAAGGTCAAACAGTAAAGATAGTGCTTGATGCACTGCCAGGAAGAGTCCTAAACGGTAAGGTAGAGAGTATTGGATGGGGTACGGGAGGTACAAACAATATCGATCCTGCGACCGGTTTTCTGAATTCGAGTCAAGGCAATATCGCCCCTCAACGTTATCCAATCAATGTCGTGTTTGATGACATTGAACAGTTAACCAACATCCGTTATGGCTCCCAAGCAACCGTTGCGTTTTATACAGAGCAGAGCGGCTTTGGAGAGTTTTTAGCGGGTATCTGGATGCGAATTTTGAGTATTTGGACTTATGTTTCGTAGTTCAGCGAACCCAGTATTAAGATTGGTGCTTGCACCCACTCTGCTGCTTTATTACCTGATTTATCAAGGTGAGTTTTTACCAGTGCTTGCGCCGATGTTTGTGGTGATTTTTCTCACCATTATGCCATCCAAGCCACCACTTGATATGTTACTGAAGCTATTGGCGGTTGTGTTGGTAGTCAGCTTGGGAGTGGTGTTGTTGGGGCAGGTATTGTTTGATTCTCCCACGGGATTCGGCTTGTTTTGCTGGTTGATGTTATTTTGGAGTTTTTACCGAAGTCACAATGACCCAAAAGATATGCTTGCGACTTTCTTGCTTCTGTTCGTGATCATTACTTTTATCGTCAATTTACAGTTTGATATTTCGGTTTCAAATCTACCTTGGTTGATGCTAAAGACGTTCCTCACGGCTATTATCGTGACTTACGCGAGTTTTTTACTATTCCCCGGCGATCAGAAAGATATTTTGCCAGATGAACAAGACATGGATGGGGCAGAAACACATCTAGGCTTGATTGCATTTAAGGCGACAACGCTTGTGTTAGCAATGTACGTCCTTGTGGGAACAGGAAGCTCGCAAACGTTACTGATCGCAATTACTTTGGGCAGCATGATTAAAATACCGGTATCACGAGATCAGCGTATTTTTCGTAACAACCGTTTGGTCGCAACCCTAGTCGGAATTTTAGCCACATTGCCGATAATGGCAGCGCAAAACTACTTAGCAATGCCACAATGGGCCTTGATTGGTGTGACCTGTTTTATGGGGCTGAAACTGGCGTGTTTTGCGATCAGACGTGAGTGCAGACTCAGCATCTATCAACTCTTGTTTACTAACTTTATTGTGTTGCTAAACCAGTTACTCACTTATCAGGGTGAGCAACCTATCAGTTCTGAAGTGACACGCCTTATCTCTATTTCAGTAGCGATTCTTCTCGCAACTGTCATTTTGAACCTCACCCAAGTCAGACCCAAACCTTATTCAGCTCCTCAGTAGAGGAGCTTCATTTTCTTCACAAATGTTTGTTCAAGTATTGGCTCGCTTGTTCTTTACCCATGTACTTACCTAGAGTTTTTGTAGGGACAGACACTAGATCAACCACAATTAGTCCATCAAGGGCGTAGTTAAAGGCTGGGTCAACGTTAAAACAGACCAACTTACCGTTCATTCCCAAATATTGTCTTAGCAGCACGGGGAGCCCCATTCCTTGTTCTAGTCGAGTGAGAACTTTTGACAGAATAGGGAGCTTAGACAACGAACTTAGCATGTCAGGACGCCAGAATTCCTGCCCGCTTTTTTCTAGAGGGCTTGTTGGTGCGACCAACTTAGCTTTGTCATTATCGTAGTAATGAACGGTCATCACGGATGCAATAAGCTGCCTCGCGACGGGACTGTAGTCATTGCTGATGCTGACCGGACCAAACAGATGCGTGTATTGTGGGTGACGATAAACAAACGCCGCAATCCCTTTCCACAGTAGTAGCAAGGAGTGCATATTACGCTGATATTGTTTAGCGACGACTGAACGGCCCAGTTCAATAGACTGCCCGAGGCTGCTTATAAATGCGTGATCGTATTTAAATAAGCTAGAAGAGTAGAGGGCGTCAATTCCCCCTTGTTGAATCAATTCATCGACTAATCCCAAACGATAGGCGCCCACAAGATCTCGGTTGACTCTGTTCCAAACAAACAGCTGGTAGTATTGGGTGTCAAAATGGTCTAGATCGCAACTTTTACCGCTCCCTTCTCCCACTTCTCGAAAGCTTTCTTCTCGTACTCGTCCAATTTCTCGCATCATATTCGGAATGGTTGGGGTTGGAGCACAATAGACATCGAAGTCGCCTTGTTCCAGTAGCTTGTACTGTTCGAGGCTTAACAACTCGTGGTGTAATTGTTCTACCGGAACCGGCGCGATAATTGGCTCGAGAGGGGCATCTAAGGGAGTAGGAGGCCGTTTGTTGGCCATGCTCCCCATTAGATAGGTATTTAAACGAAAGTACTGGGTAATCTCATCATCGTTAGCGAAGTCTTTTATCTCTGTGTAGGGGATAGGATTGCCGACCGAAACGGAAACCGTTTCACCGGATTTATTTAGGAGCTCTCTTCCCAGCATGGCTGTTCTTAATAGTGGGTGAATTCGCCCTGCCTGATAAAACAACTTGCTATTCATACCTTGGATGAACAGTGGAACGGTGGTCGCTTGAGCATGTTTGGCAAATTTGGCGACTGATTTGCTCCAAGTTTTGTCGGTAATCTTATTCTCATTCGCTTGCCATGAAGAGACTTCTCCGGCAGGAAAAAGTATCAACACGCCTCCTTGTGAAAGGTGCTGATTAGCTTCTTGGATTGCTCGTCGGTTAGTTCGTTTGGCTTGTTCACCACCAAATACATCCACACCGATGAATAAATCATTAAGCTCAGGAATTCGTTTTAATAACTCGTTAGCCAGGACTTTGACATCTTTGCGTACTTTTGAAACCAAAGATGCGAGGATGATGCCTTCAATACCGCCAAATGGATGGTTGGCTACAATCAATACGGGGCCTTGAGTGGGAATATTTTCAAGGCTGCCGTGATCCACCTGATATTGAGTTCCTATACGAGCTAAGGCTTCGTTCATAAATTCAAAACTGTCCTCTGGCAGCGCTTGTTGCCGATAGAGTGAATCAAGCTTCGAAAGGCCTGTTGCCCATTCGACGACGGATTCGCCAATGCCAAATGGTGTTTTACGGGGTAATCGGAATGGACTATCAATCATACTAAGCTCCTCGGTTAACAAGGCGGTGAGTAACGCTACCTTGGTCTTGTAGATCGCGTAGAAGTAGGAAGAGGCTAGAAAGCCAAACAAGGCAGGCCATGCCAAACAACAAGCCTCCATCATTGCCTACCACTTCGCCCATAGCGTTATACTCAGGCATGAGAACACCCAAAGGGGTGAGCAGATGGAATGCAATCGCACCGGTCATTATCGCTGCCGCCATCGCTGCGCCGATACCATGTAGGCGAGTGAACAGGAGCAAGGAGGCAATCAGTTCAGCAAAACCGATCAGATAGCCACCATAAAGCCCAAACCATGCCATACCTGACCATGAAGCGAGCGTGCCAAAAATATGCTCTGTTTCGTAAGAACCCGAAAACTTAAAAAAGAGTGACTGAACGAAAACAAAAGCGATAAATATTGCCGGTATATGTCGCAAAGGGGGGAACGTCATAGGAATCCGCCTTACTGTTTAATGAGGGTTGGCCAGTTTTGGTCAGCCGTTGAGATGTGACCGGTACGATCGGCATCCCATAAGGCTTTGACTTCGGCGTTGTAGTTAAGGTAGAGCTTGCCATTGACGATTGACCACTGATTTGGGTCAGAGGGTGCGAAGTCATTTTTTGCTGATACCGCCCAAGCGCAGTACCCGCCATATTGAGGAGCGTAAGCTTCTGGATCGGCGATAAAAGTGTCTAGGTTGGCTTGTGAAGAGAAGTACCAATCTGCACCTTTATATTGGGTTTGCCATTTGCTGTCCCCTTTAATGGGCTTACCTTGAGTAAAATAAGCCACGGTATCGTAACCACTGACAGCCTTGTTGCTAAAGATGCCTGTAGATACCTCATCTGCGGCGTATGAAGAAAAACTCAGTAAAAGAATAACTAGACCAAATAACTTTTTCATTTAAAAACTCCTTGTTCGACAGTGTCATGCTTTAGGCAAGTAAGACGGGTGTTGAAGTCCACATTGCGAAGGTTGTCGATAGATTGGTAATGCATTTCTTGCTTGGTAGAAGACACGACAACGGAAGTAAAACTTACCGTTCTGGCATCATTTCTTGCCATTAATGGCGAAAGATGAGGGCTGGTGGTGTCGTGGGTTAGATGAAATTCTTGGCCCACTAGCTCAATCGGTAATCGGGTAACCAAACGCTCAAACAATCTTCGGCGGTAGTCATGCGCTTGGGTAAAGCTCACTGCCGCGGACACAATCGGAGCAACCGCGTGCGAACGGCTTAAACTTTCTCCATCCCAGGTCCAAAGCACCGTTTCATTCGCAGTCCGATGAGTGTCAAAAGAGACCAAAGTAAATGGGGCAAAGGAGCCTAGTTGCATTGATAGAAGACGGTGATCAACAGAGTGACTAGAACAGCAACTTGCAAGTTGTTTGATGACCAAGCCGCGGCTGGTCAAATTGCCGTTTGGCACCTTTCCTTGGTAAAAGTTGAGCAGGCAGACGGTTAAACCATGCTCATTGGTTGAGATCCAACTGCCACCACCGACAGGGTCGATGGGCATTAAGCAGTGAACGTCATCAATCAATACACTTTGTGGTTCGATAGCTGGCAGGCGAGTTCGTTGTTCATCGCGGTTGAAACAAACCTCATAGTGTGTATTGCCGTGGTAAACCCAAGATAGTGTGCACATAGTTATTGTGCCCTCTGATAGGTGGCGGTGGTTGGTGCGACACCGAAATGATCATCGGATTGCACACCGCGCAGTGAGGCGACGACTTTCGCCATGGCAAAGTGATGGGTTGCATGCAAAGCCGCAAAGGTAAGCTCGCGCACTAGCGTAGACGAAATCTCCTCAACGCTTGTTCGTGAAAGCAGGACTTCTGTTTCAACGTTAACCGCCTGATTGAGCTGACTAGTTGGCAATCCAAACAGCCATTCAATTAACTCACTAATCTCCTGCTTAGCCATCGCTATGCTGCGTTCTACTGTGTGGCCTCGTCGACGAACATTGTAGTCAATGGATGTCGGTTCAAGTTTGATCGCCTGGAATAAATCGAGCCAATGGCGAAAGTGTTCACCGATAGAACTGTTTACATGCGGATGAGCAATAAAGAGATAGTCATCGTCGCTGAGGGTTTCGAGAAATTCATAGCCTTGATTTAGCGTTTCGATGCATCCCATTACCGCAAGGGAAGGATGTATCTGTGCGTCACTCTCTGAGCTTGTCGTTAGATTTTTCATCGTTTGTTCCTAAACTAGCAATTCAGTTAATCCGTCATTGGGTAGCGCTGTGTTAGCAGCTTTTCTTCTCGCCAAGCTTGAAGTAATGCGCCCAAACTTGGTGTTTTGTGTCCCTGCTTTTTTTGCTTAGCGCCAATTTGATAGAGCAGGCGATACTGAGTTAATAGCGTCGAAAAAATATCTTTTAGGCGGGCATCGCTATCCCAAATATGCGCAGCTTCGCTACTGGCACCATTGATCTCTAGGATGTCGAAACATTCCCCATTCATTAATGCGTGAATATCCCTGAACTTGATATCGAGACGGCCGTAATTGAAACCCTCAAATCCAATGAGGATCTTATCTAGTTGTTGCTCAAGTGCTGGCGTAATGAACTGATTACCATCGCGAAAAATAGCGCCACGAGAATGGCTACCAGCAAACGCCAATTGGAATTGGTTGTTAGCTGGAATGACGCGGTCGAGGTGCTCACTGTGGCGTGGTAGGTAGAGATGCTGCAACTTACCTGCTCTCGGACACTTCTCAATCAATTGCTGTAGGGTCGATTGACCATCTCCAACCACATACGGTGAATACTTCAACGTTATCGAAATAACTCTGCCTTTGGTTTCACCGGGCTGTCTGACGTAGAAAACACCAGCTTCCGCGCTGTAAGGTGACTTCTTCTGAAGCAGAAAGCGTCCTGAGAGAGGAAAGCTTTCGATGTAGTCTCTCAGTTGTTGATTGGAATGAATCAGCTTGACACCGACACCACGGCAACCTAGATCAGGTTTAGCCACTAGTGGATAGCTTAGGTTCGCCGCATCGAGTTTCTGTAACGACTCATTAAGTAGGCCATCAGTGTGGTTTGAGGATTTGGTCAAGGTAATAAAGGGCAAAATCCAATGATTCGCTGTCTCGCCTGCCGAGGTGAATATATCGTGTTTGGATTCTCCCACCATGCCACTCAACTTAATCGCAGGGTTGGCAATAAGCGGCAGTGCCCAATCTCGATGTGCCATACTCAACACGGCGCTTTGGAGTACAACGGGAGTGTAGAAAAACCATGCGGGTAGGAATTCAAAAGGCGAGATCACTCGCTTTGGTTGCTCTAAAACGGGCATTCCCGCATTGACCATTCCCTGCGGAATGACGTTAAGGTTAGCGAGCTCTATCATAGGTATCCCTTAATAGCGTTTTGGTTAGAAGTTTGTTTACAAGCACCATCAGGCAGACCCCCAGTGGAATGAGTACCCAGCCTGACTGATGCTGTTGAAACCACTGCGCGTTACCAAGTTGGAAGAAAGAACCGAAAATAAGCACCGTCCATAAAGCGGTTGCTGTGAGTACGGCGAACAAGAATTTGGTTTTGGGTACACCAAGAAACCCACTCAATGTGAATCCGACGGTTCGTAATCCCGGAATGAATCGCACCAAAAATAGAGTCATGAACGCTCGTCGATGCAATATGTGTCGCAGACTTCTCGCCCGCTGATAACGGAATAAGCGATAGCGAAGAAAACGAACTCTTTGTGCCACTTGGCCGATCATATAGAGCCCAAGATCACCTGAGCTAATGCCGACAAAGACAGCGAGCAGGGCAATTGACGTTGGCAGTGTTTGCTCGACGGCCAAGCTTGCCGCAGTAACGATCGCAAGATCTTCTAGCAGATATGAAAGTAGGACGATACCGAGGAATAGCGCCAAGAGAGATAGATTGCCTTGAAGCAACCAGACTTCAACGGCCTTTGATATATCTGCCATAACTGATCCCCATCAATCCTTTGCCCAAAACAGTGCCAACTAGAAATAACTTGGATAAGTCATTTCTAGGTAAAGTGGTCATAACATTCACAGAATTTCTAAATGCCACTTTGCTAAAGAAAGGGATGAGTTAAGAAAAATTTCATCAATAGATGATATTTACTAGGCGCTCTTGGAGATTAATCTGACTAAACCGAGATCTTTTAACCTAAAGATTTATCTAGGATGCTTAGTAAATCCTGATGAAATTAGCGCGTCATTCCGACACGGCAGATGATATTGATTCTCAATATGTGATTGTAATTCATTACATATGTAACTAATAAATCTAATAAAAACTTTATATATGAAGCTGCTTCATATTTTGATAATTAGTTGCTTGTTAACATTTTTGTAACCTTTGTTGTTCGGTAACTATGTGATGCGGTTTATTATAAGGAGTCACAAATGCAAGTAAGCATCACAACAACAAAAACAATGCTCGCGACGGTTATCAGCACCACCCTGCTATCAGGGTGTTATTGGGATGATCCTGAGAAAGCAGCGAAATACGTCAGCAGTAAAATTGACCGAGACGATGTGGTGGAACACTTAGTCGAGTTGGAAGGTCGTGCATCGAAAACCAGTGATGGAAGTTCTGTTACACGAGCGGCTGGAACACAGGGCTATGCAGAATCACTCGACTATATTGTTGATACGATGAAGGAGCACAACTACCAAGTTTCTATCCAAGAGTTTGATTTTAGAGCTTGGGAGGAATTGGCTGGAACACAGCTGAGTGTCAACGGTGCTCGCTTGATTGGCGTCAGAGAAGCAGGGGAAGGCGTTGATGCTGATTTTGCTGTGATGTCCTATTCGGGGAAATCGAACGGTACTTTAACCGCGCAAGCAGCCTTTGTGACGCCCGATTTTCGATTTGATTCACCAGACTATGATGATACTGATGGCTGTGAATCATCGGACTTTGTAGGCAGAGACGTTGCAGACAAGATTGCCATTATCCAGCGTGGTGGGTGTAGTTTTAGTACTAAGGTAGTCAATGCACAAAATGCGGGTGCAAAAGGCGTGATTGTCTTTAACCAAGGCAATGGAGAAGGCCGTACCAGCGTGGTGAATGGCACTTTGGGTAACGACAGTACAGCGACGATACCTGCTTTTGGCGCGCGCTACGAATTAGGCAAACAGTGGTACGACTTGAGCAAGACGACTGACGTGCCTGTTAGCCTTCAGCTTAACGTACAAGATGATGTTGTTCTGACGCAGAATATCATCGCCGAAACGAAAGGTGGTGATGAGAATCAGGTGGTTATGCTAGGCGCTCACCTTGATTCTGTTCCTGAAGGTCCCGGCATCAACGATAATGGTTCCGGTACAGCTGGGTTACTTGAATATGCCGTCACACTGGCAAATCTGAATGCTCCTGTGAAAAACAAAGTTCGCTTTGCTTGGTGGGCCGCAGAGGAAGCCGGTTTAGTGGGTTCGGAATACTACACCAATGATCTTTTCGCCCCTCTCCGTGATCAAGCTGAACGAGAAATTCGTGCTGAGCTAGGTCTTGATGATGTTAGTCCACTGACTCCAGAGCAAGTCGATCTGGTGGACGCGCGTTACTATGAGTTGAACAAGGTTAAGCTCTACTTGAACTTTGATATGATCGGTTCTCCAAACTATATCTTTGGCGTTATGGACGGAGACCTATCGGATACCAAAGATAGCCCAGACAATGCCTACACGGGCGATTTTAAACCGCCGTATGGTACTTCTGATGTAGAGTCTACGTTCAATCGTTTCTTCAGCAGCAAATCACATGCTACTGTTCCACAAGCACTTTCTAAGCGTTCAGATTACGCAGGATTTGCAGATTGGGGTGTGGCATTCGGTGGCCTGTTTACGGGGGCGGAAAATGTGAAATCAGCAGAAGAAGTCGAGCAATTTGGTGGTGAGATTGATGTGGCTTATGACAAATGCTACCACCAAGCCTGTGATGACCTGAATAACATCAGTCAGACAGCGCTGTACGTGAATACTCAGTCGTTGGCGTACGTGACAACCTACTATGCATTCAGCCAGCCGGTATTCCCAGAACAACAGCCTGACGTCGTTCCAGCGCTGCGTACTATGGACGCATTGTTGGTTCCTCAGAACAAGCTGCGCGTAGGAGAGAAGTTAAAAGCGGCGGACAGTGTCTCAGATCATGACCACTTCCACGGTGACTTTGACCAAGACCGTCAATAAGCAAGTTTGTTCTTAGATAGAAAATCAAAGCCGCACGCGAGCCTAAGGTGCGGCTTTTTTATTCCTAGTAGAAAGCAATGTTCTTCTAGGATTAACTCATGGATTAGACGCTAGTTCCTTGACTAAGAACGTAATTTAATCCTCCGAGAATCGCGGCTACTTGTGCATCATTACACTCTTCATTGGTGACTTTCGGGCTGTCTGGATAGACTTCTGTTGTCGTGCCATAAACGCAGTTTGTCACGCCGCCACATAGACCCAGCTTAACCATAGGGTAGTTGATCACCCCGTGCTGAACGACAGCGGAACCAATGATTTCTCCTTTCTCATCAGCAGGCGCGATGTGCGTGACTTTCGCAACGGACTCGATAACCGCCGCTTGAAACTCTGATTGAGGGTTTTCTGTGTCACCGACCGTGTAGAAACCATCGGGAATCATACCTTCAATGTATTCAATACCATCGCGTGCTGCCAGAGCAGGGCGAAACTCGTCTTCATCGCTGTCTGTGGTTTCATGCAGGTCGATATGAACTAGGATGTTGCCTTGGATAGAGGCGACTAGCGCCATCAGATTGGCGGATTCTTCCGCTGGGCTATCGGCATAGAATGAACGGTTAGGGTCGATAGCTAATGGATTCCAACGATTGATGGTTTCGTAACCCCACGGGCTGACACAAGGGGCGACGATAATATTAAAGTGCTGACTGTAAGTGGCCATTTCATCTGCGGCGAATTGGAGTGCACCGTGTACGCCACTGGTCTCGTAGCCATGTACACCCCCAGTCACCAAAACAACGGGTTTCGATATGTCCCAGTTTTTAGTTTTGATGCAAAAAAGCGGGTAGCGTTCAGGGTCATAAGAGAGCGCACCATATTGCTCGACATCAAATTGGTTTTTAAGAGCGAGAATCTTAGGGACGACTTCTTGCTGATATTCACGTTTAATAGTGGTCTGTTGACGCCATGCGATTTTTTCCGCTTCGCCCCATTTTTGCCCAGGGGTTCCGATTGGATAAGTGTAAGTACTGCGCATTACCTTGCCTTTATTGTTATTGGAAAATTGCACCTAGGATAGAGTGCTGTAACCGTACAGGCAAATGTTCTATCGCTGAAATAAAAAGATTGACTGTGTGCTGACGTCAATTGAGTTTGAGCTTTAGAGTTGCGGTGTTACATTTAGTTACATTGAACCTAATTTACTATGAGAAGAAACAATGGCAGGTGCAAGTTTATTAACGTTACTTGATGATATTGCGACGGTTTTAGACGACGTTGCTTTGATGTCTAAAGTGGCTGCCAAAAAGACGGCTGGCGTGCTCGGAGACGACCTCGCGCTCAATGCCCAGCAGGTGTCTGGGGTGGCGGCTGAGCGAGAAATTCCGGTGGTTTGGAGTGTTGCGAAAGGCTCGTTTCGCAACAAGCTGATACTGGTTCCAGCCGCGCTACTAATCAGCGCTTTCATCCCTTGGCTTATTATGCCGTTACTGCTAATTGGTGGTTTGTTTTTGTGTTACGAGGGCGCAGAAAAGATCATTGAGAAGTTCACTCATCAGCCGCATGAAAGTGAAGATAAAACCATTGAAACGACGCTTTCTATCGAAGAGTATGAACGTAACAAGATCGCTGGAGCAATCCGTACCGACTTTATTTTATCAGCGGAGATTATTGTCATTGCACTGGGTACGGTTCAGGGACAGTCAACGACAACTCAAATTTTGGTTGTTAGCTTAATCGCTGTGATTATGACGATAGGTGTCTACGGGCTGGTGGCTGGAATTGTAAAGCTTGATGATCTGGGTTTTTACCTAGAGCGTTGCTCGCAAGGGCGAGGGCTTCGTTCCGCACTGGGGCGCGGATTGATCACTTTTGCCCCCAAGCTAATGAAAGCATTGGCGGTGGTAGGAACTGCGGCGATGTTTTTGGTTGGCGGTGGCATCGTTGTCCATAACGTTCCCGCCATTCACCATTGGATAGAACCCATTATCATGGACATCCCAAATCTGTCATTGGCAAAAGCGCTGTTTCCTTCATTGCTTAACGGCTTGATTGGTGTGGTTTCTGGTCTTGTCGTCGTTGCCATCTGGCACGTGATATCGAAACTAAAACGTTAGTCATCGATTTCTACAGGGCTCGACAATCGAGCCCTATTGTTCGATTTCATCACCCTCATTGCTTTCGCCCTTGGTGATTTGCTCTAGCGCCGAAGTGAGCAGTTCGCTGGTTTGTGCTCCTGAAATGAGATGCTTTCTATCAATGATAATTGCGGGAACCGCGTTAATCCCTGCTTCAAGCCACTGCTGTTCTGTTGAGGCAACGGCTTCCGCCCAACTGTCATCATTAATGATGTTACCCGCCAGCTCAGCATCTAGACCTACGGACTGAGCAGATTCAATCAACACTTGTGGATCGCTGACATCTTTTGCATCTGAGAAATAGGCTTCAAACAGTGCCATTTCAAGTTCGAACTGTTTATGCTCACTCTGTGACCACATCAATAACTGATGCGCTTTACGGGTGTTGTAGATTTTCATCCCATCATAAAAGTTAAACTTAAAACCCACCTCTCGGCCAAGCTGAGTAAGGGTCTCTCGCGCCGCAATACTGGCTTCTTCAGATGTGCCATATTTTTCGTGTAAGTGCTCACGCAGGTTTTGGCCTTCGGTGCCCATTGCGGGATTCAATTCGAATGGGTGCCAGTGGATCTCAGCTTCAATACTCTCACTGAGATTGGCAAGAGCATGCTCAAGTCGTTTGTAACCGATAATACACCATGGGCAAACGACATCTGAAACGATGTCTATTCGAATTTTGTTCATCTCAACGTCCTTCTACTGCTGCTATCGATAAGTATAGTGACCTTAATGATAAGATTTGAGCATTACTTCGCAATTTGAACAGCTCTACGCCCAGTTACTACTACGTTAAAAAATGGCTTGAGGCTGAAGTCGTGGACTGTCGTGTTTTGGTAGGATAGCGAAATCAATGATGACGCCTAACTTGAACTAGGTATATTGTTAAGGAAATCGTGATGTTAACTGCTCACGCGACAGATGTAATTTTGCATGCGTTTGACTGGCCTTATCCTCTAGTTGAACAACGAGCTCGCCAAATTCAGCAAGCGGGCTATAAATATGTTCTGGTCTCCCCACCAATGAAGTCGTTAAAAAAAACGCAGGGGACAAAGTGGTGGCAACGCTATCAGCCTCAAGACTATCGTGTTATCGATAATCAATTGGGCAATTACCAACAGTTTAAGTCGATGCTTAATGCCCTAGAACAGCATGGGATTGGCATCTATGCGGATGTGGTATTCAACCATATGGCGAACGAATCGTCAGTGCGTAACGATTTACAGTATCCGTCTACTGCCGACCTAGACGACTACCAAGCCAACAAAGAGTACTATCAAAATCAACGTTTGTTTGGAGACCTCTCTACGCCACTGTTTGACCATGATGATTTTGTTGAGGCATTTGGTATTGAAGACTGGCAAGATCGTTGGCAAGTCCAAAACGGACGCATTACGAGTGGCCCTAGCGACCCAGGTTTACCAACGTTACGTGTGTGTCCTAATGTCATCTTGCAGCAGCAGTCTTACTTAAAGGCTTTGAAGGAACTCGGAGTGAAGGGGTTTCGCATTGACGCTGCGAAACATATGACGCTAGAGCATCTCAAACAGGTATGGACTGATGAAATTTGTCAGGACATACATATCTTTGGCGAAATCATTACTAGCGGCGGCGCAACTAAGCCAGAGTATGAGCTGTTCCTTGAGCCATATCTGGCTCAGACGCGGCTGGGGGCTTACGATTTTCCACTGTTTCAAACCTTGTATGACGCGTTGCAGCCAAAGGGCAGTCTGAAGAGTCTAGTCGACCCGTACTGTTTTGGCCAGGCACTCTCTGAGACGCGAGCGATCACGTTCGCAATTACTCATGACATACCCAATAACGATGTGTTTGCAAATTTGGTGATGACCCAAGCGCAAGAATGGTTAGCTTATTGCTATCTGTTGGGACGAGATGGTGGTGTTCCGCTTATTTATACCGATCTGGATACCAGTGGCATTCAAGGCAAAGATAAGCAACCGCGTTGGCTTAAGACATGGAATGATCCGCAGATGCTTGCAGCAATTGATTTCCACAATCGTATGCACGCTAAACCGATGACCATGATTGAGGCTGGTGATGACCTACTGGTCTTCGCTCGAGGAGATGAAGGTACGGTTATTCTCAATAAATCGGTCAGAGCTAAAACCGTTGAGCTAAGCGGCAGCGCAACTTGGGTTGATCTACTGACAAAACAGAAGTTCGTTTCCAAGGCTGGCATCTGTCATATTGATGTACCGGCACAAAGCGCGCGGATGTTAGTTACGGATTAATACAAAAGGCGCACCAGTTACGGTGCGCCTTACTCTTTCTAGGTAGAGATTAGACGGTAAATTTGTTCAAAATACTGTCTTGTTCGCGAATGTTTTCGGTCTGAGCCTGCATAGCAATGTTGGCATTATTTGCGGCTTCTGCAACCTGAGTGGACAAGTCTTTAATCTTCACTGTGTTGTTGTTTATCTCTTCGGCAACTAAGCTTTGCTCTTCGGCGGCTGAAGCGATCTGAATATTCATGTCACTGATTCGCTGAATGGCATCGCGAATGCTTTCGAGTGCTCTGTTAGCCTCCTGAGCTCTCTCGACAGCGGTGCTAGCGGTTGTCTTACTCATATTCATAGCATTCGATACAGACGTTGCTCCTGCCTGTAACTGCTCAATCATGTTACGGATTTCCGTGGTTGATTCCTGAGTTCGTTGCGCGAGCGTACGAACTTCATCAGCCACGACCGCAAAACCACGACCTGATTCACCTGCACGAGCTGCTTCAATCGCTGCGTTGAGTGCCAGCAAGTTTGTTTGGTCTGCGATGTCATTAATGACTTTGAGTATGGTTTCAATGTTGTCTGTTGCAGACTCTAGGACTTTAACTTCCTCGACTGCCTCATCAATTTTCTGAGAAAGATTGTCGATAGCACTGGTTGTTTCACTTACAACAGATGTCCCGATACTGGTTGCATCATCAGCTTCTTTTGCCGCAGCGGCAGCCCCTTGAGCATTGTTGGCGACATCGCCTGACGTGGTCGCCATTTCATGCATCGCAGTGGCCAACTGTTCCAGTTCGTGAAGTTGGTCTTGCATCGCTGAAGCCGATTCTTGCAAGCCGACAGAAGTCATTTCTGAGCCACGTAAAATTTCAGAACCGATCGCTTTAGACTGAGTAATCAGTTGCTGTAGCTGGCTGGTAAAATCGTTAAACCCACTGGCGAGGATAGAGAACTCTTTGTCAGTATTGGTATCAAGACGTTGTGTCAGATCCCCTTGACCAGAAGCTACGTCCTGAATGGCATCGCTGAGCGAATCGAGAGGGCGCATCAATGTTTTGATCAAAACCAACAGGATGACGATACTGATAACCAATGCAATCACGGTGTAGATGATGGAGCTGTTTCTCAGGTCAGCAAGTGATTGGTAGGCGATCTCTTCATCAAGTACTACACCAATATACCAATCTTCACCGGGCACTTTGGCGAAGTCGAGTGTGTACTCTTTTCCATCGATAATGGTTTCTTGAGGTTGGTCTTTAATCGGTGTATCGCCTAAGAACTCTTTCATAGGCTTACCATTTAACGCTGTCGTTGGGTGGGCAATGGTCGTGCCATCACCGGCGACGATAAACACGTACCCCGCGTTAAAGAGATCGACCTTGTTAACCAGTTCAGCGAGTGCGGCCAAGCTCACGTCATAAAATATCGCACCGATAAATTTACCTTTATCTCGCACTGGGGTGGCGATC
The DNA here is from genome assembly GCF_050113875.1 of Vibrio sp. TRT 1302. Lineage (NCBI taxonomy): Bacteria > Pseudomonadati > Pseudomonadota > Gammaproteobacteria > Vibrionales > Vibrionaceae > Vibrio > Vibrio sp. TRT 1302. Next base: position 31,158 of record NZ_JBNJOF010000002.1, read on the forward strand.
GAAACCAGTATTTCACCTGTGCCAGAGTCTGCGTATGGCGCGGTAATGATGAGCTTTCCAGAGTTTTTTGCGTCGATATACCATGGTCTGACACGGGGATCCCAACCAGCACCAGGGTCCCATGATGCTTCGTTACCTATGTGTGAACCGTCGCTTTCAAACCCTAACCCAGCAAGGAGGAAAGTCTCTTTTATCACGGGTCGGGTGATAACCTCGGAAATAGCGTCAGGTGAAAGGTCAAGCTCAAGCATACTTGTGGCATAGGAGGCTATCGCTTTACGAGCATTAATTTCAGATGCGGTCGTGTCTCGGACACCGTTAACGATTTCGGTGACGCTAGAAGTAACCTGAGATTTCACTTCACTTCGAACAATGTAGTATTGCTGAAGAGTCAGAAGTGTAACAGTCGCTAAAAGCAGGACAGACGAAGCGGCCACAATCTTATGGCTAAATTTCATTTCATGATCCTCATCTATATATAAACTCTTTATTTATAGATCTATAGTTATGAAATGAGTATTCAGCCAGAAAAAACTAAAACTTTTCTATCAGTTAGAGACCGAGAATGGTTTTCTCTAATCCTGTCAACAACGATTCGTTACCATCGAATAGCGTAGAGACCACTTGTTCGCGTTTTTTACCAGACTTCATCTGCTTACATGCCTCTCTAACCGTTAGAACTAATTGGAGTTCATTGGCTAATGAAGAAGTTTGATTCACTTTCCAGTGATTGATTTTCTGGCTTAGTTTGCTCTCTTTTAGAACCGGTTTTAAAGAGGTGAGTTCTTGGCGTAAAACCGCCAGCAAGTCGAGTTGTGCCTCTCGATTGGCGACGAGTGTTGCGAGTCGATTAAGCACGGCTGTCATTAGCTCATTGAGTTCAACATATCCACCTTGCATAGGTAACTGAGACGTGACACGTGACGACACTTGCACAGAACGAACGAGGGTTTTCGGCGTATAAGTTATCGATGTCAGGGCGTCGAAAGGTAACCAGAAAGATTGTCCCGCTTCTACTGCATATTCTTGCTTACCGAGTTTAACCAATGCCAAGCCCTTCTCAACGCAAATAAGCTGATGTTTCAGCAGCTTTTTTCGTGATGTAGAAACAAGGAAGTCGTAAAGCTCAGATTGGAAAGAGATTGCGTAGTGCATGGTGTCGCTCATCAGTAAAGGGGCGCTAAGATTAACGCTTATTGTTAAAAAAGCCAACTTTGTGGAAGGTATCGCCCAATTTCCGATAAACAGTCTGGTCTGACCTTGCCGATTCTGCGAGAACTGTAGCTGCTAAGAACCATTTCTCAGCGTAGAATAGTGCGGCTTTTTACCTAACGAACAGAATAATGACGACAAACACAGACCCTTTTATTGAGATTCGTCCTTACAATGACGATGAAATTCCCGCGGCAATTGACCGCTTAGTTAACGATGAAGAATTCATCAGTGCGATTTTACAGCACCGCTTTTCAAACCACGCTGGTTGGTTTAAAACCTTAATGTCGCCAGTGGTTAAGATATACCTGAAGATGAAATGGTCGAAGCTCAATTCGGTTGAGACCATACAACTTGAGGTTAAGAAGTATTTAGATCAGACCCTCAAGTCCACAACTCGAGGCGTGACTTACAGTGGTCTGGATAATTTAGATACAGAGCAGGCTTACCTGTTTGTTTCTAACCATCGTGATATCGCCATGGATCCTGCTCTGGTTAACTATGGTCTGTTCAAGAATGGTCATAAGACAGTCCGTATTGCTATCGGTGACAACCTGCTGAAAAAGCCTTGTGCAACTGAACTGATGAAGCTCAACAAAAGCTTTATTGTTAAACGTTCAGCGAAAGGTCCTCGCGAAATGATGAAGGCCCTCGGCACTTTGTCTGGGTATATCAAACACTCTTTGGATACTGGTCACTCAATCTGGATCGCTCAGAAAGAAGGCCGCGCAAAAGACGGTAACGATTTTACAGATCCAGCAATCTTAAAAATGTTCCACGTCGAAGGTCGAAAGCTCAAGCTCTCATTTCCTGACTACATTAAGACGCTAAAAATTGTTCCGGTTTCTATCTCTTACGAAAACGACCCATGTGATATTGCTAAAGCCATTGAATTGCATGCCAAAGATTCTGTAGGAAGCTACGAAAAAGGCGAGTTCGAAGATATTGAAAGCATTATCCAAGGTATTGTTGGCGATAAAGGACACGTGCATGTCGCATTTGGTGATGTGATTGAGCAGGATTTTGAAACACCTGAAGCACTGGCTCAAGAAATTGATCGTCAGATTCATGCTAACTACAAGCTATTCCCAATTAATGAGCTTGCTGCCGGCAATGAACAAGTGGATGAACAGGTCAAAAAGACGTTGGCCGAAAAGTTGAACTTACTACCAAAGGACGCCCAGCCTTATTTGGTTGCCAGTTATGCCAACCCAGTCAAGAACCGCCCATAGTGGCTAAGCGTTGAGTTTTTAAAGCCTCATGTTCTGCATGGGGCTTTTTTATTGGCCGAGGCTAGGGAGCAACGGCTCCACCCAGCGTCAAGTTTGTTGGCCACTTAGTAATGCGATTGCCACCTAGGAAAATATTCCCTTTAACCGTCATCGTTTCAGGAAACTGAGTGATCTTCGAACCGCCTATATACAAATTCCCATCGACTGTTAAGCCCTCTGGGAGTGATTCGAGTGGCGTACGTATGACACTGAGATCGCCTTTTACTCTGAATCGTGGAGGAAGAGAGGTGACGGGAGTATCGGTTAGATTAATATAGCCGCCGACTTTCACCCCGCTGGGCCAACGAGTAATTTGGGAGCCGATAAGGTTAGCAAATCCACGAATATTAATCCCTTTTGACAATTTCTTTAATCCACTGTTGGAGGCATCTAAGCTGCCTTGGATATCCATTCCTTGCGGGAGCTGTTGAATTTGGGTTTTGGCGATGTTGAGGTTGCCTTGGACAACAAGTCCTGCGGGAAGCTCGGTATAGGGTTTATTACGCAAATCCAGATTACCGTAGTTGTCGAGATGATTGAGAATACGGAACTGGTCGAGTGGTTGTGCGTAGGCAGCAAAACACAGCGAGCAGAGCAATGGGATTAAGTAAAGTGGGTTGCGAATCATAGCCAGTAGATTAGGTACTTTTAGTTCACTATGAGTTCTAGGCTAGAGCAGGTCAATGACAATGACAAGCAAAGTCAAAAAAACGGGCACAAGCGCCCGTTTTATAAAGAATAAATCACTGATTATCGTGCTAGCGATCGAGTTTTTAACTCAAAAATCAGTTTCTCTGCACTCACTTCAAATTTAAAACGAGCGGTTAACTCTGATGACTCGTCATCAACTGGCGTGACTTCGTGCTCTACATTCGCGCACACTTGCTGAGCGAGTTCAATGTACTTGTTTAGCTCAGCTTCTAAAAGGGTTTTACCTGCTGCGTAGATGGTTACTTCAGCAACATCATCGCCTTCTTTAATGATGAAACCCATTTCGCCTGCGCAGCCACATGCCTCGCATACTTGATCTTGTTCGGTGCTCATTTAGACATCCTCCTACAAATAATGTGGCTATATTAGCGAGTTATTTGATGTTTATCCATAAAAAGCACTGTGTCAGGTTTCAGTGAAAGCACAGCATGATATGTTGACAGTTGAGTAATTTTTAATCTTTTGTTCGAGAATAGTTCTTGTTTGAGTGTGAGGTAGATCAATTAATGACGAAAATAGGTGTCATTATTTTGTCAGAATGCCATTCAATTCGTTGTCAGAACTAACAATTTGTAAGATTATCGATAGCTCACAATTATATTAAAAAAAAATAATGCCCTGTGGGTTATAGAAACACACAAAGTGTCTCTATAAATAATTAGCTTGCACAACAATTAGGTAGTTCATGCGGTTTAGCCGTTGTTTGATCTTTGTGTTTCATATGAGACATGGTTTCTATTGTTACATGACGGGTTGAAGTGAAAGCTGGTCACTTGGCGTCAATAATTGACTCGATATGAGTTTAGACGGATTTACAGAGAGAAGAGCCTGAACATGCCAAAGCGTAGTAAAGAAGATACCGAAATCACGATTCAGAAAATCATGGATGCGGTTGTTGATCAGCTTTTGCGTCTCGGTTATGACAAAATGTCGTACACCACACTGAGCCAGCAAACTGGTGTTTCGAGAACCGGCATCAGCCACCATTTTCCGAAGAAGACCGATTTCACCGCCGCACTAGATGGTCGAATCTTCAAGATGTTTGTTGATCACGTAGAGTTCGATAATGGGTTGGATGCCTTTTCATCTAGTTGGATCGCAGCGTTGGATAATGAAGAGTTTCGTGCCATCCTTCGCTTACTTTTCCACCATATTGTTACATCTCAGAGCACACACGAGTTTGCAAGCAATGGCATTGACCGCTTGTACAAGATGGCTGAAACACAATTCGGTGAGGGTAGTGCGAAAGAACTGGAGTGGTTAATTGGTAAATCACTCATTCGCATGGCTAAATAGCCAATAGTCAAAGCCTTCTTCGGAAGGCTTTTTTGATCTTAAAATCGCCATTTCTCTTCTTCTCTCTCTTAACTTGATACGTTTGTTCATCGAGCGCCAAGATTTAGTCACCCCGCAACGGAGTCAGCAAAACTATTTTTAGCATTGTGAGTGCATTTGTAGAGCGTCAATTTTCACGTGGTCTACCATTAAAATGTTGCTAATTAATTTTTTTTGTAACTGTTTGGCTAATAAAGCATCAATGCGCTGTATTTGGTAACTCGGTGGTCTGCTACACTGTGATTGTTACAACAACCAATAGAGGAGTAGGTGTACGCATGACTTTTCCCGTCCTTATATGCGATGACTCCGCTTTAGCGAGAAAGCAAATGGCTCGCTCACTGCCTGCTTCGCTAAATGCTGACATTTCCTTTGCTGTGCACGGCTTAGATGCTCTGGAACAGCTGGAAAAGCAAGAATTTAAATTGATGTTTCTCGACCTGACCATGCCTGAGTTGGATGGTTTTGGTACGTTAGAGGAAATTGCGAATCGAAACATCGATATCTCCGTAGTGGTGGTATCTGGCGATATTCAGCCCAAAGCTAAAGAACGAGTGATGTCTCTTGGTGCTAAGGCATTTGTCCAAAAGCCCATAGATAAAGATATCCTTAACGGCGTTCTTAAACAGTTGGTTGAACCCGTTACTCAACCTCGGATTGTGACGCCCGTTTCCATCGAGCTACCCATTTTGCGTCGTCGAGATGTCTATATGGAAGTCGCTAACGTTGCGATTGGTCGTGCTGCTGATGCGCTTGCGCGACATTTCGATGTGTTTGTTCACTTACCGCTACCCAACGTCAATATTTTTGAAGTCAGTGAACTTCACATGGCGTTGCGGGATCTCGCCGAAAACGATCAGGTTTCTGGTGTTTGCCAAGGCTTTAGTGGTGAGGGGATTGCCGGAGAAGCGTTAGTTTTACTTAGTGATTCGAGTGTTTCTGATCTCAAGAAATTGATGAAAGTTCCCGCTGATAGTGAAGAGCTCGAAGAGTTGGAACTGCTTATGGATGTGTCAAACATCCTCGTGGGCTCATTTCTCAATGGCCTTGGCCAACAAGCAGAAGTGCGTTTTTTCCAAAGCTCACCCGTCCTGCTGGGGCAGCATATTTCGATCGATTCAGTCATTTCTTCCACGTCAGGATCGTTTAAGAAAACCATGACATTTGAAGTCAGCTACAACATTGATGGCACTTCAATTCGTTGTGATTTGCTGTTTATGTTTGTCGACGAGTCTTTGCCGTTGTTAGATAACAAACTCGCTTATTTGATGGAGGACTTCTGATGTTAAATCTTCCAGCAGAATTTGAGCAATTCCATTGGATGGTCGATATGGTACAGAATGTCGACTTAGGACTGGTCGTTCTCGACAAAGATCATAACGTTCAGGTTTGGAATGGCTTCATGACTCATCATAGTGGTGTACAAGCACATGACGCGATAGGTAAGTCCTTGTTTGAGCTCTTCCCTGAAATCCCTCAGGAGTGGTTCAGATTGAAAACCAAACCAGTCTATGATTTAGGTTGTCGAAGCTTTATCACTTGGCAACAGCGCCCTTACTTGTTTAAGTGCCGCAACGTACGTCCGGTGACTCAGCAAGCAGATTTTATGTACCAGAACATCACTCTTAATCCGATGCGAACCCCAACAGGGGAAATCCGATCCTTGTTTCTTTCGATTCAAGACGCGACCGCTGAAGCTCTGGTGTCAATAAATCAATAATTTGCCAACAACGCCAAGGAACTCCTTGGCGTTGTCGTCTAAGCTATAGAGTCGATTCCAGCCAAGATACACACTATGAAACTCTCTATCCCTAGTTCACTTTTTACTGGTCAACAAGTCAAACGAGGCGAGCAACGTGCTGCACAACTCGCTGGCGTAGAGATGTACACCTTGATGCAACGAGCGGGCGGTTCGGTTTATGACTTGCTCAAGCAACGTTATCCTCAAGCCTCACGTTTGTTGATTCTCGTTGGTAGTGGCAATAATGGTGGAGATGGTTTCGTTGTGGCCAAACTCGCTCAAGCTGATGGCATGAACGTCACCGTTGCGCTCTACGGGAACGAGTCAAAGCTCGCGGGGGATGCGCTAAAGGCTAAGCAAGAGTGGCTGAACTGCGGCGGAGAGTTCACCTCTCTTGAGTCTCTTGACCTAGAAAGGCTAGATGTTGAAGTGGTGGTGGATGGTTTACTGGGGACGGGGTTAGCGGGCGATGTGCGTCTTCCACTCCAGAACCTGATTGAGCGGGTAAATCATCTTAATCTGCCTACCTTGTCCATTGATATTCCGTCAGGTCTGTGTAGCGATACGGGGCGTGTGCTCGGCAAAGCGATACGCGCCAATCACACCATAACGTTTATCGGTGTAAAACAGGGTTTGGTGACAGGACAGGCGCGTGAGGTAACAGGGCAAATCCACTTCGCAGGATTGGGGGTAGACGGGGAATTTCTTCAGTGTGAAAAAGCGTCTAGCTCTCTGCTCGATATCGATGATATGCGTGATGTATTGCCGCGTCGAAAACCGACAGCCCATAAGGGGCATCATGGGCGTTTGCTTTGTTTGGGGGGCAATGAAGGTTTTGCTGGTGCGATAAGATTATGTGCGAGCGCCGCCGCACGTAATGGAGCAGGGCTGATTCGAGCACTGTGCCATGCCTATTCCACCATCGCTCTTCAGGTCAGCTGTCCTGAGGTGATGACTCAAGCTTGGAACCATCAATACGATACTTTGCACCATGCAATATCAGAGGCTGATGTCATTGCGATTGGCCCTGGTTTAGGCAAGGATGAATGGGCGCAAGAAATTTATCGAGCAACGGTCTGTGTCGATAAACCCAAAATCGTCGATGCCGATGGACTCAACCTATTGGCTTTTGATTGCCATCGGGATCCGTTACGAGTTATCACACCGCATCCTGGAGAAGCTGCAAGATTACTGCAATGCAGTGTGAAGCAAGTCGAGCAAGATCGATTCTCGGCGGTGCGTGAGTTACAAGCGAAGTTTGGCGGTGTCGTCGTCCTAAAGGGCGCTGGTACCTTGGTTTGCGACGAGACGGATATCTTTGTCTGTCATGCGGGCAATGCAGGTATGGCAACAGGTGGAATGGGCGACGTACTAACAGGGATCATCGCTGCAATGCTTGCTCAAGGTCTTAGCTTGGTTGATGCCGCGAAAGTGGCAGTGTTGCTCCATAGCGCTGCGGCAGATGAGCTGGCACGCCAAGAAGGCCAAATCGGCTTGTTGGCGAGTGATGTGGTGCAGCACTCTCGCACAGTCCTCAATCATTGGCTTTCTGACTAAAAATCGAACTTTTTTCAGCCATTTCTGTGACTTCGATTGTTATTTCACGCTAATCCGTTACAATGCTTGCTCGTTCCTGAGTTGTGCATCCGTATTTGCATATAAAAGGACAAATTCTCTTGTCTTTAACACCTTGTTTTTCTAGTTAAAGATACGTTTAAAATACACGTGTTGCTTGGTGTGCAACACCACTGTAAAGGACAGTTAAATGCCTATTATTACTCTTCCTGACGGCAGTCAGCGTCAATTTGACAACCCAGTTTCTACTCTTGATGTTGCTCAATCTATCGGTCCTGGTCTTGCGAAAGCAACCATTGCTGGACGTGTAGATGGTAATCGTGTTGACGCTTGTGACCTTATTGAACAAGACGCAAGCCTAGAAATCATCACAGTAAAAGATGAAGTTGATGGTCTGGAAATCGTACGCCACTCATGCGCTCACTTGCTAGGTCATGCGATCAAGCAACTTTTCCCTGAAGCGAAAATGGCGATTGGTCCGACTATCGATAGCGGTTTCTACTACGATATCGACTTAGAGCACTCACTAACGCAAGAAGATCTTGAAAAGATTGAAAAGCGTATGCAAGACTTGGCAAAGACTAAGTACCAAGTGATCAAGAAAAAGGTCAGCTGGCAGGAAGCACGCGATGCATTTGAAGCTCGCGGTGAAACATACAAGATGGAAATCTTGGACGAGAACGTTGCACGTGATGACCGCCCAGGCCTATACCATCACGAAGAATATGTCGACATGTGTCGTGGTCCACACGTTCCACACATGGGATTCTGTCAGCACTTTACCCTACTGAACGTAGCGGGTGCTTACTGGCGTGGTAACAGTGACAACAAGATGCTGCAACGTATCTACGGTACTGCATTCCACGATAAAAAAGCGCTTAAAGCTCACCTAACTCGTTTAGAAGAAGCGGCGAAACGCGACCACCGTAAAATCGGTAAGCAATTAGACCTATTCCACATGCAGCAAGAAGCACCGGGCATGGTGTTCTGGCATCACAATGGTTGGTCTATCTTCCGTGACCTAGAAGTATTCGTTCGTTCGAAACTAACAGAGTACGGTTACCAAGAAGTAAAAGGTCCACTTATCATGGATCGCGTTCTTTGGGAACGTTCTGGTCACTGGGACAAGTACGCAGAAGCGATGTTCACTACATCTTCTGAAAACCGTGACTACGCACTTAAGCCGATGAACTGCCCTGGTCATGTTCAGATCTTTAACCAAGGTCTGAAATCATACCGTGATCTGCCACTTCGCATGGCTGAGTTTGGTTCATGTCACCGTAACGAGCCATCAGGCGCGCTACACGGCATTATGCGTGTTCGTGGTTTTACTCAGGATGATGCTCACATCTTCTGTACTGAAAGTCAGATTCAAGAAGAAGTGACTAGCTGTATCAAGATGGTTTACGATACATACCAAACTTTTGGTTTCGAAAACATCGTAGTTAAGCTATCTACTCGCCCTGAAAAACGTGTTGGTTCGGATGAGATCTGGGATCAATCTGAAGAAGCGCTGAAGCAATCTCTTGAAGCGATGGATATTCCATACGAAATTCAAGAAGGCGAGGGTGCATTCTACGGACCTAAGATTGAATTCACGCTGCATGACTGTCTAGACCGTGCATGGCAATGTGGTACAGTTCAGCTAGACTTCAACCTACCGGGTCGTCTAGGTGCTACCTACGTGGATGAAAATAACGAGCGCCAAGTGCCAGTGATGATTCACCGTGCGATTCTGGGCTCACTAGAGCGATTCATCGGTATTTTGATCGAAGAATACTACGGCTTCTTCCCAACTTGGTTATCGCCAGAACAGGCTGTAATCATGAATATCACTGACAAACAGTCAGATTATGTTCAGGAAGTGGCACAAAAACTACAAAAATGTGGAATTAGAGCTAAAGCGGACTTGAGAAATGAGAAGATTGGCTTTAAAATCCGCGAACATACTTTGAAGCGTGTACCGTATATGCTTGTTTGTGGCGACCAAGAAATGGAAGCCGGTGAAATCGCAGTACGTACTCGTAAAGGTAAAGACCTCGGTAAGTTTAAAGTGGATGATTTTATTTCCTACATCCAAGACGAGATCTCTACCCGTAAGCTCAATCTGGAGGAATAAACTATTAAAGGCGGAAGACGCGGCCAAGTACCGGCCAAACAAAATGCTCATCGTTTAAACGGTGAAATTCGTGGCGTTCGTGAAGTTCGTTTAACTGGCGCTGATGGCGAATCAGTTGGTGTCGTTTCTATTCAAGAAGCAGTAGCAGCAGCTGAAGAAGCAGGCATGGATCTGGTAGAAATCAGTCCAAACGCTGAGCCACCAGTATGTCGTGTAATGGACTACGGTAAATTCCTCTTTGAGAAGAGCAAATCTGCTAAAGAGCAGAAGAAAAAGCAAAAACAGGTTCAGATTAAGGAAGTAAAATTCCGTCCTGGAACTGATATTGGAGACTATCAGGTAAAACTACGCAACCTGACGCGTTTCCTGGAAGAAGGCAACAAAGTGAAGGTAACAATTCGCTTCCGTGGCCGAGAAATGGCACACCAAGAGATCGGTGTTGACGTTCTAAATCGTCTGAAGGAAGACACTGCTGAAATCGCTTTAGTAGAATCTTTCCCTAAGAAGATCGAAGGTCGTCAAATGATCATGGTTCTTGCCCCTAAGAAGAAGTAATTAACGGCTTTGCAAGTAATTAACCCTGCCGTTGTTAAAACGGCGGGGTTCGTTCGCCCTAATTACTATTGTTTATACAACTCAACAATGCGGAGTTATTCATCATGCCTAAGATGAAAACCAACAAAGGTGCTGCTAAGCGTTTTAAGAAAACTGCTGGTGGTATTAAGTACAAGCACGCTACAAAACGTCACATCCTGACTAAGCGTACTACTAAGAACAAGCGTCAGCTACGTCCAAATGCAATCCTTCCTAAGTGTGAAGTGGCTGCAGTAATTCGTATGCTACCATACGCATAATTCTTTTTAGTTTATTAATCGTTTAGTTTAGGAGAAGCATAATGCCTCGCGTAAAACGTGGTGTACAAGCTCGTGCACGTCATAAGAAAGTTCTAAAACAAGCTAAAGGTTACTACGGTGCACGTTCACGTGTTTACCGCGTAGCTTTCCAAGCAGTTACTAAAGCTGGTCAATACGCTTACCGTGACCGTCGCAACAAGAAACGTCAATTCCGTCAACTATGGATTGCACGTATCAACGCTGCATCTCGTCAAAATGGTCTATCTTACAGCCGTTTCATCAACGGTCTTAAGAAAGCATCTATCGAGATCGACCGTAAGATCCTTGCTGACATCGCGGTATTCGACAAAGCTGCATTCGCAGTTCTAGTTGAAAAGGCGAAAGCTGCTCTTTAATTAGAGTTAGTGATTAGGATTAAGAAAAGGGGAGCTTAGGCTCCCCTTTTTTCTACCTTCAATTCTTTAAAGGGTCGATAACGGGCTTATCACGCCGAATCACCTCTCTCTACAACCTATACACTCCGCGCAGGATATTACGATTTGCGTCTCTCGGGAGTGCGATTTCTTCATAATCAGCTCTCTATTTGTTTCTGTTTAAACGGAAAAGCTTTTAATACTAGCGACCAGTTTTTCACAGAGGGTTGCAAAGTGATCTTTATGCATATTCCAATAGGGTGTTTTGTCATTTGATTAACGAGCAATTAGTCTGGTTTAGAAAAATAGAATTTCGTGAGGTTCATATGGCAGAGCTTGGTTAGATATTTTTTTAGGACGTAAGAACGCTGCCAGTCAGTTGATCGACATAGCTGCATATGATTGGGTAGAGTTAGGTGAATCTCTAGGCCTTCTAAAGTAATCAGTGGCTGAGAACATTGCACTAGGTATTGAATATGCAAAAAGTAAAGGCTATTAGCCTAATATTGATTGGTGTTCTAATCGCAATATCAGTTGGCTACTTGCTTGAGCCTAGCGTTGAACTTGATCAAGAGGTTATAAAAGTCCCCTTGTCTGATTCGCAGACTTTGGTAGGCTACAGAAATAATGCCGGTGGTGCTACTACTGGATTTAGTTACTATTTTTTCGTCAAGTCGAATACGTCAGAGAAATTGCCAAGTGCGTTCCTCATTACTGATACTCCAAACGTTACATTTCAGCCGAAAGAACAGGGTGTTTTTTCGTTGCACGTAGACGGTATAGTGTATCAATTCACCAATAACATTTGGGTTAACGAGCATGGCAAGTTAATACCGATAGTTTTTGAATTTACAACCATAAGTCGCCCAACCAACGGCTAATCAACGAGTGTTTCAGAGTGTTTGAGATACTCGGTTTGAATCAGGTTTAATATTTACGACACAGGGATTTAAATCTGGTGTCAGGTTAAAAGAGGATAAATGGATGATTGGGACATGTTTATGTGGCGATGTAGAGTTTTCAATTACCGGGGAGCTACCAAATTTTTACCAATGCCATTGCTCATTGTGTCGGAAATTATCCGGTTCGGCATCTGACACTGCAACATTTTTGAATCGAGAACAATTTCAATGGATAAAGGGCCTTGATTGTATAAGTTCGTTTAAGCTTCCATCTGGATACCGTTCCGATTTTTGCAAACACTGTGGTAGCACAGTGCCGCACCTTATGGAAAATGGTCAGCAATACTGGATTCCAGCCGGTTTGCTAGATGAAAGTCCTCGTAGTGTGGTTTCCGCTCACCTCTTTGTTGGCTCCAAGGCAAGCTGGGATAAAATCGGTGATTCAGGAGAGCAGTTTATTGAAATGCCAACGATGAGTGTTTTGAACGACAAGCTTCAAAATAAATCTTAGCCCTGGTGTCTGAGCGCAATACCCTCCCTTGATTTAAGGCATAAAAATGTACATAAGATTTGTTGTCGATGAAATTGATGAAGATTCATGTCAGAGAAAAGGAATATTTCAGGCCATTAGCGGCATGAAAAAGCAAGATGATTTCTATGACTATGAACTTGATTATATCGCAGAGATCATGGGCTGGTTTGATGAAAACCTTGAATCTCCCTTGGACTATTTAAATAAGCAGAAATCTCAAAAATCTGACGTGTATATTAGTTGGTTTATTGAATCTGCTTCTGAACACATAGCTAAAGTACGTGAGTTCGTGTTTCTGGTGGAAAGCAAAGGTGTCGTAGTTTCTCAAATAAGAACAGTTAATCCCGGTAAAATAGTCTATTCAGACGAATTTCAGATATTTGCTAAACCATTTACGCGGTTTTAGGCAAAAACAATAAAAATTGCAGAGTGATTTACAACGTTTGATCACTTTCATTTTAATTGGCTTAACAGATTGCGTAATTTATTTAAAAAGGGAATTTAAAGTGATTCTAAACCATGTCTCAGTGGGTGTTTCGAATGTGACCGAGTCTGTCGCTTTTTATGATTCACTGCTTTCTACTTTGTCTATTAAACGCTCTCACTATATCGAAAATGTAGCAGCGGCTTATGGCGAGCATTTAGAGTTTTGGGTCGGTTGTCCATGCAAGGAGGGGGCGTCTGCTGGGAATGGAACTCATATTGCTTTTAATGCGCCAAGTCGAGAGGCGGTTGATCGATTTTACGCTAGCGCGTTGGCGCTTGGAGGTTCGTGTGCAGGCAAGCCGAATTTGCGTCCCGAATACGGTGAGAATTACTACGCTGCTTTTGTGCGTGACTATGATGGAAACAAACTGGAAGCTGTATTTATCTAACTGAAGCCACATCTTCTTTGTTCTTTATGTTGTGGCGTATCTTCGCGCTCATTCGACTCAGATAGCCTTTTGCAAAGTAACCTAATGAAATAGTCCTTATATGCATAATGTTGTGTTAGTTTGGTTATGATTGCTTGGCAAAGGAACGACCAATGTTAGACAAAACGAACGAGTATTTTTTGCGTGGAGTGGCTGCCGCATTTATCATCAAAGCGCTGGCGGGGTGGTATTTAGCTGCAAATGAAGAACAGTATTTCGTCCTAATAATCTCGGTCAGCTTGGGCTTATTGTTCCTACAATGTACGGCTGCGGTCTATTTTCATCATTTGGCGATGAAAGTGGGGGCATTAGGTTTTCCACCAGAGCAGAAATGGTCACCATTTTTTATTGGAATTTTGTCCGTTCATAGTGCCACTTTTTTTGATAAAACGGATGCAGTCCAAAGCTTAAATATCTTCGCACAGATATTGGTAGGTCTTGGGTTTGTTGCTTTCATGGCATTCTTTCCTACCTACAATGCACAAAAACGCAAATCAGCGGCAATAACAGAAGATTAGACATTACATAGAAAGTAATTCTGAGTTGTCGGTCATTCGGGTATCGACGAGACAGAAAAGACTCCAATTGGCAGTTGATGGCGGAATAAGGATAAAGAAGATGACAGTTCCCTTAGATTCTGAGTTATATGAATACGCGAGCGGTGCTTATTTTGCCGATAGTTTTAGTCGAGAACTTCCCAACCACGGCCAGACAGCGTTAGATGTCTATCTTGAAATTGCCACAAAGACGCCGAGCTGGGTGTCTATGCTAATGGCATTGAGAAACCGTGTCGTCTCTATGTGTGGCTTGAAGCATTTAGGCCGTCTCCAAGATGCAGCGAATGTCATTGACCCTGCAAGCATTCAGAAAGGTGAACGGATTGGTATTTTTACTCTGCAAAGCCTTAGCGACGAAGAAATAGTCCTTGAGGATAGCGATAAGCACCTTGACGTCAGAGTCTCTTTCTTAATCGAGGCTGTGGACGACAAGATTCGAGTCCATGCCACAACGGTAGTGCACGTGCATAATGTGTTTGGCCGAGTGTATATGTTTTTTGTTGCTCCAGTTCATAAACTTATCGTCCCAAGTTCATTGAAGACACTAGACAGGGTGTGATTAGCAGGTCAAATTGGGTCGTTGAGTTTTCTACTCGCTAGAGAGCGAATAATTCGAGGGAAATATGGATATTGCAATACTGACTTTTGATGGATTTAACGAATTGGATTCGTTTATCGCTTTGGGGATATTGAATCGGATGAAAGAGAAGGGCTGGACCGTTCAAATAACGAGCCCGACGAAGTCAGTCACATCGATGAATGGCGTCACGATAGAATCTCAACAAGATCTCGAATTTGCTAGACGTGCTGATGTCGTACTGTTTGGCAGTGGCATCAAAACGCGAGATCTAGCTCAAGACCGAGAGTTACTATCTAACCTACAACTCGACCCCACGCGGCAATTCATTGGAGGCCAGTGTTCAGGTACTTTGTTGATGTCTGTGTTAGGCCTACTTCAGGATGTTCCCGCTTGCACTGACTTAACAACGAAACCCTGGGTTGTGGAATCAGGCGTAAAGGTATTGGAACAACCTTTTTATGCGCAAGGCAACATTGCGACAGCTGGAGGCTGTTTGTCCTCACAGTACTTGGCGGCTTGGGTGATTGGCAAACTTGGCGGCCGAGAAGCCGTTGAGAGTGCTATTCACTACGTTGCGCCCGTCGGTGAAAAAGAGCAAACCGTTACCCACTGCATGTCCGTAGTGAGTGAGTATCTTTAAAAATAAACGGTCTCGAGTGGTCAGTTGCGCTTGTGAGGTGATTCAACGGATACAGTGGTAAAAGTATCTAGGGTCGGGGGTGACGGCTTAGGAAAGTACAGCGAATACGCGTTGGGTAGAGAGTCTTCTTGAATTGAATAATTCTATAGAAATCATTACGGAAGCGGCATGGCCTGAAATACTAGAGCTGCAAGCAGAGGTTTATCTGCTTGTTGAGCCAGAGAGTGTTGAGGTACTTCAGGATAAGTGGCGCAGAACCCCAAACTGCTGCTTTATTTGCCGAGAAGAAGGACGATTAGTGGGTTATTTGCTATCCCATTCTTGGAATAGTGAGCAACCGCCGAAGCTATTTAACGCCTTACCCCAAAAAACTGAAGGGAACATTTTGTTTCTTCATGATCTGGCGATATCAAGCTCCTCATCTGGTCGAGGCATTGGTTCAAAACTGATGAAACATCTGATCGATGTTGCTACTCGTTTAGATTTCAAAGAAATTAGGTTGGTTTCTGTCCAGAACTCAAGGCCATTTTGGCAAAGGCAAGGTTTTAAAGCAGTGTCAGAAAAGGTCTGCAAAAGCTACGGTCAAGATGCGCAATTAATGTGGAGAAAACTCTAGGCAAAGTGGGGTATACACGTGGGATTTGGCTATTCCTCTGTCGGTTCGCACTCTAAGTAGTGAAGCTTCAGAGCTCGAACGCTTTGCCCTGAAACTTCTCAGATCAAACTGACGTGAACTACTGGGTTATTCCCAGAACTTCCACCACTTTTTACTGTTCTCTTCGCGTTTTGCTTGACCTTGCTCAGATCCTTTACCGAGCTCTTTTTGCTCTTGACTCGCTTTGTTCTCTTTTTGCTTTTCGAGACCAGATTTTTTCGTCTTCAGTTTTTGTTTGAGATCATCAACTTCACCCTGTTGCTCTTCCAGTTGCTCAATCTCGCGTTCAAGTTTCTGTTTATCCTTGTTATTTTTGGCTTTCTTCGCTTTGTTTTTTTTCTCTTTTATCAGCTCTTCGAGCCCTTTTTGGTGCTCTTCTAATTGAAGCTCGGCTTTGTTGATGTCTTTCTGAGTTTTAATTTCTTCAAGGTTTGGTTTTCCTTTGCCTGCCCATTCAGGTTTAGCGGCGAGCGCGAGCGATGGTGTAAGCGCAATGACAGCGCTGAGTGTGATAATTGGTGTGATTTTCATGAAGTACTCCCTTACGATGTGACGCTTACTATTGGTATAACATGGACTTATGATAAGTGAAAACTTATTGTGATGCAGATATGGCCAATGAGTGCAGCGGGCCGCCTAAGGTCATCAGAAGAAACTCTTAGCGCTTGATATTTTTAGGTTGAACTCAGATTGATATATACAGCACAATGCCCCTTATAACTTCGTGTCGTTGACTCTCAAATAAGAATGAGACTGTAAAGTCTATGCTATGCATTAGGAGCTAATATGAGTGAGATCGCCCGTTTTATGTCCGGTGAAATTCCGGATAAGTTTGGTCGTAGTATTGAGCAGTTGCTAGCTTATGATCACTTCTGGTTGGAACATGATCATAAGTATATTCAAGTCTTGTTCCCGACAGATGAAGGAACCAAGTTCAATCGACATGCGCCTTTGGTTACTCAAGTAGACAGAGATATTTTTGCTAACTCTGAGCAACTTCGTCAAACTCACCTTCAGGCTCTCGACTTAATGCTTGATTTTTGGGGCATGGAGAGGAGCGGGCATGAGGTGAGATCGGTCAAGCCGTTAAACGCGAGCAATCATGTATGGCTTAAAAGCCATGATCATAACCAATTGAGGTTAACCCGTGCGATTCGAAGCTTGCATCTGCTTGGCAACCAAGCTGTTGCAAAAGGTTTGTGTGATTTTATAGTGGCCTCTGCCAATGAAGTTGGTACTGTATCGGAGACCACCCTTCAATATTGGCGCAACGCTTTAAAAGAGTAAGCATCTGTCTATCCCACTGAAGTTCGTGCTTGTCTTGGGTGTATCGCTATCAAGGTACCGACATAAGCACTAAGTTTATTCACAAGAACAAGGAGATATCTTTTGATTAGTCATATAGACCATATTGTTTTGACTGTGACGGACATTGAACGTTCAGTGGACTTCTACAAGCGAGTCCTTCAGATGGAGGAACTGACTTTTGCAAATGGTCGCAAAGCGGTCAAGTTTGGTCAGCAAAAAATCAATCTGCAATTATTGGGGCAGGAGCCAAGGAACTTGGCGCGTGTGGGATCAGGAGATTTGTGTTTGATAAGCCACTGGTCGTTAGATGAAGTGGTTCGGCATCTCGAAGCGCAGGGGATTGAGATAATTGAAGGCCCAGTAGAGAAGTCTGGAGCTCAAGGGCCAATTCAGTCGGTTTATTTCCTTGATCCCGATTCGAACCTAATCGAAGTGAGCGTCTATCAATAGAGTCAGTGCCGCGTTCACTCGACACTATCGATGCAGATCATCATCGCGTCTGGTCGCCAGTACTCTAGCTCGCAGTCCATCAGTTCTCCGTCTTGCTTGTAGTTCACGCGACAGATTTTTAGTACGGGTTGGCCTTCTGCTAGATTGAGGGCCTTGGCGACATGAGCTTGAGCTGAGGTGGGAATGACGTCAAAGCGTGAGCGCAAAGTCTCATAGCCGAACTTATCACGATAAATGCCTGTCAACGACATAGTCAGGTTTTCGTTTAATATGTCTTCAAATAAAGATGCCTTTAAAACGTTCTCGACAAATAGCACCGCTCGTCCATCAATGCATCTCAGTCTTTCGATGATATGAATTGGTGTGATTGTGTTGACCTCTAGAGCTTGAGCATATTCACCTGCTGCTATTTCACTTCGTACATTAACCAGTCTGGTTTCTGCAATACGGTTTTGTTCGCGAATCATTTGATGAAAATGAGATCGGGACAGAGGGTTATAGCGAATTCGTTTAGGAGAAACATACCAACCACGACGCTCTTCGCGATAGATTCGCCCTTCCGTTTCGAGTGCAATCAATGCATCTTTGATCGTAATGCGCGTGGTTGAGAATAACTCGCTAAGTTCTCTTTCAGAGGGCAATTTTTGGCCTTCAGACATGATTCCAGACTCGATTTGCGCTCTTATGCTGGTTTTAATTCTTGCTAGTTGGGTTCCTAATTGAGGGGCCACTGTTGTTCTCATTGCTGATCTAGTCCATGTGTTGCGCTAGAGACAATGTAAGTCGGACAGATAACAGAAATATGACATACGTTAATTGATCAAATTGCGCCCAAATGAAATATATCTGCCATAGAAATTCATTCAAACTGTCAAAATAGTTGCGCCAAATCGTCACATTCACTGCCTAGGATAAATTTCGAACTTACTGACCTAGTCCAGAAGGATGGAGACAATGAAAACTTTGCTAAGTCGTTCAACTGCTATTTCTGCTAAGAAAATGGTACCTGCTGCTCTGATTGCAGTATCACTCTCGATGCCAGCCATGGCAAAACAGGCGGATCTCGAATCACTGATCCAAGCCGCACAAAAAGAAGGCGCGGTGTACAGCGTGGGAATGCCAGATAGTTGGGCAAACTGGAAAGACACATGGGTAGACCTGAAATCAAACTACGGTTTGAAACATCAAGATACGGATATGAGCTCGGCGCAAGAGATCGCTAAGTTTGAAGCCGAGAAGAAAAATGCAACCGCGGATATAGGCGATGTTGGTTTTGCATTTGCACGTGTCGCAGTGAAGAAGGGCGTGACTCAAGCTTATAAACCGACAACCTGGAGCGATATTCCAGATTGGGCGAAAGATAAAGAGGGTCATTGGGCACTGGCTTACACTGGCACCATCTCATTTATCTCTAACAATAATCTCGTCAAAAACGCTCCGAAATCTTGGGATGACCTGTTGAAAGGGGACTACAAGGTAACTGTCGGAGATGTTGGTGTTGCAGCACAGGCAAACAATGCCGTTCTTGCAGCAGCATTTGCCAATGGCGGCGATGAATCTAATTTAGAACCAGCACTGAAATTCTTTGGTGAATTGGCAAAACAAGGGCGCTTATCGTTCACCGACCCAAGTATCGCTAACCTAGAGAAAGGCGAAGTGGAAGTGGCGATTTTGTGGGACTTCAATGCGCTTAACTACCGTGACAAGATTGATCGTCAACGCTTCACCGTTAACATTCCTCAAGATGGTTCTGTCATTTCGGGATACACCACCATCATCAACAAATTCGCTAAAAATCCGAATGCGGCTAAGCTGGCTCGCGAGTATATCTTCAGTGACCAAGGGCAGATCAACCTAGCTCAAGGTTATGCTCGTCCAATTCGCTCTAACGTCGTATTACCTAAGTCAGTTCAAGATAAGTTGATTTCTAATGACCAATACAGCAATGTGCATCCCGTAAAGGATTTCAATGCTTGGGAAAAATCTGCGCGTAAATTGCCACGTCAATGGCAGGAAAGTGTGTTAATTCACCAACAATAAGAGTCTGTCACTATGAACAATAAGGTTATCCTTGTCGTTCTAGATGGACTGAATTATCAGGTAGCCCGTGACTGTATGGGCTACCTCAATGGCCTTCTAGAACAACACCACTCAGGCTCGCAAATGTGTGCAACATTGTATCCCGTGCTTTGCGAGCTGCCTTCACTATCCCGTCCACTTTACGAATGTATATTGACTGGAGTGCGCCCCGTTGACAGTGGCATTGTGAATAACAATGTGGTGCGATTGTCGAACCATGAGTCGATTTTTAGCCTCGCGAAATCGCAAGGCAAGGTGACAGCCGCCGCAGCGTATCATTGGATGAGCGAGCTCTATAACCGAGCCCCTTACGAACCAGTGAGAGATCGTTTTACACACGATGAAACGATGAATATTCAGCACGGCTGCTTTTACCACTGGGACCACTATCCCGATGACGCTCTCTTTCTTGATGCGGAACATTTGCGCCGAGCGTATAGGCCAGATTTTTTGCTGATTCATCCGATGAACATTGATGATATGGGCCATCAATATGGCTTAGATTCGAGCCAGTACCGCAATTGTGCACGCCATGCAGACATTATTTTGTCTAACTATATTGGGCAATGGCTAGTAGACGGTTATCAAGTCATCGTCACCAGTGACCATGGAATGAACGACGATCGGTCGCACGGGGGAATCTTGCCACAAGAACGCCAAGTACCGCTGTTTTTGATAGGGGATAAATTCACCCATCAAGAAGGGAAAATAAAGCAAACAGAGCTCTGTGGCATGGTTTGCCAATTGCTCAATCTCGAACACACTAAGCCATATCCTCAGGAATTGTTAGCATTATGAGCAGTTCTGTTTTACCGACTCGTACACAAGAGTCAAGTTCAGCGAAGCCACATTGGCATCGATGGGTTGAGCGTATCAAACCTGCATTGTGGCTGGCGCCTTTTGCGCTATTTTTCTATCTCTTTCAGTTGGCTCCTATGGTTTGGGTGCTGATCAACAGTTTTATTTATGATGGCGAATTTGCATTTGATAACTATATTGAAGTGCTTGATTCAGCGTTTATGATTCAGGCTTTTAATAACAGTCTTTGGTTAGCTGTTTGGTCGAGCGTTGTCGGCTTAGCAATTGCGACCGTGCTGGTCTCTTCGCTACGCCGTGTTGAAGGGAGAATTCGAGATAGTGTTATTGCGTTTACCAATATGAGCAGTAACTTTTCGGGTGTGCCTTTGTCATTCGCGTTTATCATCATCTTAGGTACCAATGGTGCGTTGACCTTGCTGCTGAAGCAGTATGGCTTATTAGGTGATTTCGACCTGTATGGTAAGTGGGGTTTGCTGGCTATATATGTTTATTTTCAGATCCCTCTGGCTGTTTTGTTGCTATATCCCGCTTTTGACGCGCTCAGTGATGACTGGCAAGCCGCCGCTGCACTCCTAGGAGCTCGTACAGACCAGTATTGGGCAAGAATCGCGTTACCAGTGCTTTCTCCGGCACTGCTTGGCACGTTCATCATTCTGATTGCCAATGCGATTGGCGCCTATGCCAGCGTATACGCATTGACTTCGGGCAATTACAACGTGATCACCATTCGTATTGCCAGCTTAGTCTCGGGTGACTTATTCCTTGAGCCGAACTTAGCGGCTGCCATTTCTGTGATTTTAATGGCCTTGCTTGCTCTGATCACCATGATCAATCAATGGCTTATTGCAAAAAGCTATGCGGGTAGGAAGTCGTGATGCATAACGTTAATACTCGATTTCACAAAACAGTAGTGTATTCAATTGTGGGCATCATGCTGATACCGATTTTGGCAACATTCGTCTATTCGGTGTCATCCCGCTGGGGCGCCACCATTTTGCCTGATGGCTTCACGCTCGACTGGTATCTCAACTTGCTGAGTGACCCACGATTTTTGCAGGCATTTGGACGCTCGTTGTTCATTTGTATCGCGTCACTTTTTTTGAGCGTGGTGTTGATTCTACCTGCGATATTTGTGGTGTTTTATTACTTTCCGAAACTAGATAAGGTTATGAATATCATGATCTTATTACCCTTTGCGGTACCACCGGTGGTGTCGTCTGTGGGATTGCTCCAGCTTTACGCAGACAGTGAAATTTCTCTTGTGGGCACGCCTTGGATTCTGATCGGTACTTACTTCACTATTGCGCTGCCATTTATGTATCGTGCGATTGCGAATAGCTTCGAAGCAATCAACCTGCACGATTTGATGGACGCTGCGCATCTTCTGGGGGCGAGTACCGTCAAAGCGTTCTTGCTGATTATTCTGCCAAACTTGAAGAAAGGATTGATGGCATCGCTGTTTCTTTCCTTATCATTTTTATTGGGCGAGTTTGTGTTCGCCAATATCTTGGTTGGTACGCGTTACGAAACGCTACAGATTTACCTTTATAACATGCGTCAAACCAGCGGCCACTTTACCAGCGCCCTGGTGATGACCTATTTCCTGTTTATTTTTATCCTGACTTGGCTGGCAAGTCGTTTTAGCCGAGGAGTCAAATAATGAGTTATGTCGTCGCAAATAATCTGACTAAACGCTTTGCTGACAATACCGTATTCGAAGAGATTGAATTCACTATTGAGCAAGGTGAATTTATTACGCTGCTTGGCCCCAGCGGTTGCGGTAAATCGACCTTGCTTCGAAGCCTTGCAGGATTGAATCCTGTTGATGGGGGAGAGATTTGGGTGGATGGTGAGGAGATTACTCATCAGGTACCTCAGCAGCGTGGTATTGGCATGGTGTTTCAGTCCTATGCGTTGTTTCCCAATATGACTGTGGAAGGCAATATAGGTTTTGGTTTGCAGATGAAAAAACTGGCAAAGCAAGAGATTCAACGCCAAGTCGCTAGGGTCATCGAACTGGTTGATCTCAAAGGTAAAGAGAAACACTATCCGCACCAGCTTTCAGGAGGGCAACGTCAACGAGTCGCTCTTGCTAGGGCGTTAGTCGTTAAGCCGCGTATCTTACTCCTTGATGAGCCTCTTTCCGCTCTGGATGCCAAGATACGTAAACATCTGCGTCAACAGATCCGTGATATTCAAAAAGAGATGAATTTAACGACAATTTTTGTCACTCATGATCAGGAAGAAGCGATGATCATGTCAGATCGCATTTTCCTAATGAACAAAGGCGAAATTGTTCAGGCTGGGTCTCCGGAAGAGATTTATACCCATCCAGCCAACGAGTTTGTGGCAAGTTTTATGGGGCATTACAATTTGGTTGAAGCGACGAAAGCGAAGCAACTATTCAATATCGAGACCGATTGGAAGGTAGCGATACGTCCGGAATCCATCTATGTCAAAGAGCAGGGGCGCAAATATGGCAACCATGTATCTGCTCCGCAAAAGGCGACAATTAAAAACCATCAGTTGTTGGGAAATGTGATTCGCTATCAGGTTGAGGTCGACCAGTGTGAGCTTACCGTTGATCTCCTCAATCGTTCATCTGAGCGTTTACTGGCCAATGGTAGCCAACTAGAACTCTTGTTTAATCTCAATGAAATTCAACCTGTGAGAGCGTAATGATGTCAAAGCCGTTGTATGTATTTGATATGGATGAAACCTTGATCAATGCTGATTGTGCGATGATCTGGAACGAGTTTATGGTTGAGAAAGGCATCGCGACCAGTCCCAATTTTATCGAGCAGGATCAGAGATTAATGGCTCTTTATGCTCAAGGGAAAATGGATATGGAGGATTACCTACAGTTTTCCATGTCTCCTTTGGTTGATATACCCATAGAGCAAGTGAATGTGCTGGTGGAAGAGTGCATAGAACGCCACATTCTCACCAAGCAATTCAAACAGTCCAAAGTTTTAATTGATCAGCTTAAAGAACAAGGTATTCAGATGGTGATCATCTCTGCCAGCGTCACGTTTCTTGTGCAGGCGGTTGGGCGACGCTTGGGAATTGACGTGGCGTTGGGTATTGATCTCATTGAAGATGGCGGACGCTATACTGCCGAGATTAGAGGTGTTCCAAGCTATCGAGAGGGTAAGGTAACTCGATTAAAACAATGGTTGGATTCACAACCCGAGGCTTACTCCAACATTCATTTCTATACCGACTCAATCAACGATTTACCGCTATGTGAATACGCAGATCACGCTTATCTGGTCAACCCATGTCCGCGTTTGAGAGCCCGTGCAAGGTCTACAGATTGGCAAGTGCTGAATTGGACTTAGCCGAATACTCGCTGCTTGGTAACGACCATTCGCTAACTACCGCGAATGGTCGTGAGCTAAACCGATTCTACGCCGCAGACTCTGACCATGCGTTCGCCGAAAACGCCTTATCAAGAGGGGTTTCTGCGATGTGGTTAGTGTAGTTCGACATCACTTTTAGACTTGTTGCGACAATCACTTCCATCAACGCCGCCTTGCTATAGCCAGCGGCAAAAAATTCCGCTAATTGCAACTCTGTCGGCCAACCGCGCGAGTCATTAATCACCGCCGAAAAAGTACGAAGTGCTTCAAGCTTTGGGTCGCCAATTGGCGTATTGTTGCGCAGTGCTTCAATAACCTCAGCATTGATGCCTTGCATCTGTGAAATCGTAGTGTGCGCCGCCATGCAGTATTTGCAACCATTTAAGCGGTTGTTGGTCATTAGAACGATTTGGCGTTCAGTTTCCGTCAACTCACCTTGATTTAAGATATCTGTTAACTGCAAATACCCAGTGAGCATGGTTGGAGATTCTGCCATGGTGGATAGCAGGTTAGGTACGAATCCGTATGCTTGTTGGGCTTTTTTAAGTAGAGGTGCCGATGCTGCTGGTGCTGATTCAATTGAGTGTATTGTGAAATTACTCATTCTCTTTCTCCTTTAATTTTGAATAGCGAATGGGAGTGACTCAGTCAGTTTTTCTGACTTGCTAATAGTCTTGACCAATCGGTACAAATTAGCTTAATCTTGTTTGTACTGATTGGTCAATACTTTTTGAGGCAAATTTTTTGCGATGTATTGAGTGTCAGAATTGATGAAATACGGACGAGTAAGGGGCGAAAGGATAGGAGTGGAAAGAGGGGAGAGTTTCGATGTTTATACAAGGAGAACGGCAGATGTGTATCTGCCGCAGTTAACACCTAAGCTTATTGAATAAGGCGTAGAGCTTGATTTTTTATCGTGGTAAGACTTTCTGCATCGTAGGCACCACGAGCAAGGACTCTTAAGCCAACTAGCAATGCCATCAAGCCGGAAGCCTCACGTTTTGGATTAACCTGTTCAGGAATGATCCCCATTTTGAGTCCACGGATAAGCTGCCTTTCAAAAAATGCTTCAGTGTCACTAAGCCCTTTTTTCACGATAGCTTGAATGTCTTCATCTTGGTTGGGTAAGTCCAAAGCCAAGTTAATCAGAAAACAGCCTTTCTTTTTAGCGTCGCTGTTACTCTGTTGAATGAGCATATCAAAAAATGTTTCTATCGCCTGTAACGGGTTATCAAGTTGCTCTAACTCGACGAGGATGTCTCGACGTTGTTCACGCTCGTATTTCAGCACACTCATCGTGAAGAGTTTTTTCTTGTTGCCGAAAGCGTTGTAAAAACTGCCTTTTTGTACACCCGTGGCTTCGATTAGATCGGACAGGGAGGTTGATTGATAACCCTTTTGCCAAAACAACTCAGTGGCACGGTCAACGGCTTCATCAATATCAAACGATTTTTCCCAAGGCATGGTCTATCTCTACATCAAACTGTCTAGGGGCAATAATAACTTGCTTGTACCTATCGGTCAAAACGAGTAGGTGATCACTTGGTGTCACGGTTGTTGTTTAGGATACAATAGGCTAAGTTAAGTTATTGTTGTATTACACCTTAGATTGGCGTTAAAAAAGTAAGGAAGCGATGGTGTCAGGAATCACAGACCTAAAACAACGGCTAAAATCAATGTGCCCTAAGCTAACGCAAAACGAGTTTATGTTTTGTACTATTAGCAGCGAGCCATTATGCCAGTGACATCTTAGGAGGCGAAAGTGAAGTATAGCTTTAATTTCGAAGACGCTAGCCAAATCTTTGTGGGTGCATTTGCGCTTGCGGTTCCCATTTCGTTTTCTGAAGAAGCATGGCGCTTGGGGGAAACATTACCAAGGTTAAATTTAGTGATGTTGTTTAGTTTGTCGGTGGTTTTTCTGACTCTCTATACCTACGAAAGTGTTTTTCAGCGCAGCATATCCACTCGTAAATTTGTCTTTGTTCTTAGGATCATACTCGCTTATCTGATCACTGCTTTAGTGGTGGCGCTAGTGCTTTTCTGCATCGACAAGCTCCCTTTGCTGACGGAGCCTCTCATTGCCATCAAGCGAGTGGTGATTGTCTCCATGCCCGCATCGATGGGTGCGATAGTGGTAGACAGCTTTGATAAAGAGTAAGCGTTAGACAGAAAGTAACGAATTCCAATGAGCTAATTTGATCGCTATTTTGGGTTTGGGTTTGCTACCGCTGATAGTCTTCAGGCAACAAACTATGACCTTTGCAGTCGGCTAAATACACCAGTGCATCAATAACGCGAATCGGGGTCAACAGATTCTCTTCGTTACAAGGGTCTAACTCAAACGTGAGGTACAGTGTATCTGCTTCAATCTTGACGAACAGATTGCCTTGCGGCGCTCGTTCTTGAGTTAGAGCGAAGGTGCCCACGCCGAGGAAGTGAGAGCTGTTCAAATTGCGCGTAGCGTAGATATCACATTGCAATTTATGAGCAAGGGTCAAGAAATCGAGCAGTAGATTCACTTGGTCATCCGATACTCGATCGAGCGCATCAATATGGGGCGCTTTGCAGTAACGGTCGAAATAGCCGATCATTTCTTCTATGTCATTGTCAAATAGCATCTTCTGGCACCTGTGTTGTTTGGCTGGCGATTGTACCTATACAACTCTCTATTCTCAAAGCGTTTAGTACGGCTTTTATCCTCAGTATATGATTGATAGTTATTCATTAAAATCCGGGGTATCGCGGCGTCGAAAAATAACAGATATTCGTACTGTTTATATATATTGCATTGCTCATTTGGCTGTATTATAAAGTGTTTCTCAGCACAATAACTTCATGATTATATTAGTTTTTACTAACCTTTAATAACATGGAGAAAAGGTGATGAGCAAGAAAACTAACAACTATAGGCTAGTGGATATTCTCCGTTTTCGTCGGGCTTACGTAATGTCGGATTTTAATCTCAACACAGACCAAATATCGGTTCGTGGTGACGATTACCAATTGCGTAAGATAAAACAGGTAGAAGTACGTAAGCTTGGGATAAAAGATAACATGGTGCATGTTATTTCTCTCGCTTTAATGCTGTCGGCCGCGACTTGGGCGTTTGTTCCACAATTTGGCTTTTTAATGCTCGCATTGACTCTAATTCTTGCGTTTACGTCTTGGAGAAAATACGAACTTAGGGCTGAGTTTGTTGCAACGGATGAAACGGGAGATTACTGGGTATCGATTGCTCGCGGCTGCAGTAACGCAGAGTACAAAGTATTTCAGCAAGTTGAATCTCAACTAGCGTCTTAGGTTAAAAAACGAAGGCTCACCCACTTACGGTGGGCCTTTTGTTTATTAACGTGCGCAGGGGATGCGGCTTTCAAACCGCCTTCACACTGCGGAAAGCTCAGCGCTAGGAGGTTCAGATGTTGAAACTGGTAGTAAAGGTTGCGGTCATAAATGTCATTGCAGCTATAGTTGTGTGGTTGCTTTCCTACTTTGTTGATTTTTTTGTCGTCACACGACTTTCTGATTTCTTGTTTATGGTCGTTCTTGTTATCTGGGGCTTGGCAGGGCTAACTTGGGAAGGCGGAATCGATAGCAAAACCGCGAGGTACAATAACCCCAAGCTCAATTCAGTCTACAAGATGGTCAAAGGTTTTGACGTCGAGAAAGATGAAAGAAAACGCTATCGACAAAACTACCAAGATGGTTTGGTATTGTTTATTGCAGGTATTCCTGCGTTAACAGGATGCATCATTTTAAACATTATATAGCTTAGGAAGAGCGTAATATGTCACTGATACCTTTTATGAGTTCGCATTATGGTGTGCTAATCGATTGGATCGACTCAGACCAACTCAACTATTTGTGGGGAGGAAACTGTTACCAGTTTCCATTGACCAACGAACAGATTGAGTTTCACTGCAATAAGGAAATTGTTCACCCTTTTATGCTGGAGCACAACGGCGAATACGCTGGATATGTTGAGCTTTACCAAGAAAGGGCAGACTGCTTTCGTATCTGCCGAGTGTTTATTGCACCTCCGTTTCGTGGCCAGAGACTGGCGGCGAAGATGCTGCAACTATTAATCGATCATGCACAATCCCATTTTGTGGTTTCTCAGTTGAGATTAGCGGTGTTTGAACACAATGATGTTGCTCGTAAATGTTACCAATCACTCGGGTTTCAGGTAGATAAGGTAGAGCAGGGAACGCGTCGTTATGAAGGGCAAGATTGGAATCTAGTGTTGATGAGTAAAGAATTGAGTCACATAGAGTAAGCTCCACAAAGCGGACGTTGTGGAGCTAAGCCATTAGTTAGCGATATTCATGGTCACGTTCAGATCCAATGAGAGGCGCGACAGTTTATCCTTTAGAATACGACGCGCTTTCTCTAGTTCAGCCACCTGAACTTGTTGTCCTTGAGAATGTACATCCAATCTCACGCGCAGCTCACGACCTACTTTGATAACCCCCGCTACGGCAAGTTCCTGATCAACTTGTGTCTCTAGGGCGAGCACCTCTTTGTTTACCGCGTGACAGATCTCTTCGTCAGGTTTCATCATCAGTAGCTCGCGTAATGCACCGGCTAACATCTCAAGTGGTACTTTAATGAAGTAGAAAGACATCAGCAGCATCATCACTGGATCCGCATAGACGGCATATTGTGCGAATGGTGAAACGGATACCAGCCACGCAGCCACGAAACCTAAGGTCACAGCAACGCTAAGCAACGTGTCCATCTGCCACTGTTTTACTTCAGCGTCTACCAATCCAGATGAAATAAGTGTCGACTTTTTAGCGATGTACCACCATGCATAGCTACAACCAACAACACTTACCACACCGAAAAGTGTTGCAATACTAGCGTCAACTTCACGACCACCATTCATTAATGCCTGAACAGCTGAATACAGTGAGTAGGCAACGATCGCTAAAATCACACTACCTTTAATCGCAATCACCAGAGGCTCAAGCATCGCTTTACCAAATGGAAACTGGCGTTTGGACGGCTGAGCAATGTATCTAGACACGGCGAGCGACAACAAAGTTAATAGCAAACTGACCAGTGAATATACACCGTCAAAAACAATGACAAGTGAGCCAACTAGTAAGCCGAGTACGAGTCCGCTACCCGCAAAGCCCGATGCTAAAAGAGCTGAGAAGGTTAGGATTCGTTTTTCGTTAAGGCTTGTTCGGGCACACATGATGAGTTCTCTTGTAAAATTCCCCTATATTTTTCTCAAAATAAGAGAATTAGACAATCCCTATATGAATGCCCAATATGTTAAATAGATATTTTTTAGTTAAAGTCGTTATTTTTCAATGAGATGCGAGCATAATGCGGTGTCAAAAATATTGTCGCTGACTGATTGCTGGATCAAATAATCGTCGCAATGATTAAAAATCAAACAAAAATTCGTTTAATTTGTCTGCCAGCCAAGACATTCCAGGATGCTCTGCCATACCTGAAGAGGTGAACATACAGTAATCTTCTTGGGTTAAGCCATAAGTGTGTTTTATGACCGAGAGTTCCTGTTTGCGTAGCAAGTGTCGGATCAGCGGTTCAGGGAGTACGCCCCAAGCGTCTTCTTCAAGAATAGTGTTGAGTATGTAGTCAAAGCTTGAGAAGCCTATGTGACGCAGCGAAAAGGGTTGTAATTCTGGATTATCCTTTTCATTTAGATAAACCATGACGGCTTGCATAGCGTTACGCAGTTCGTCATCCGAGACCCGACGAAGTTTGGCCAGTGGGTGAGTGGAACGACATACTGACATCAGGCGTATCTTGCCTAATGGCTGGAACGTGATATGTGGGTCATTGAGTCGTTCGTAATCGACGCCAAACGCGAAGTCTACTTGGGAAGTTGCCACAAGGTTTGCCAAGTCACCACTAGAGGCTAAAACAATGTTAAATGCGGTGGCGGGAAAGCGATTGTTAAGCTTATGAGAGAGATCCTGCCACAGTTCGTCAGGCAGAGAATCATCACGAGCTATCCATACTTCGGCGTTAAACTTACCTGATACGTGAGTACAGGTTTTACGAATACGTGCTGCGGTCACCAGCATATTGTGACAATCTTTGTAAATGGCCTTACCCGCTTCAGAAAGCACCAAATTGTTACCACTACGAACAAAAAGCTCGACATCGAGATCTTTTTCTAGTGCTTTAATCGCCATACTCAAGCGTGTGCGGTTGCACTCTAGTTGGCGAGCGGCTTCGGAAACCGAGCCTGTGTCGGACACAGTACAAAAAGCTTCGATCTGAGTAAGGTTCATCTTTTGTTCAATTTGGTTAGTCTCGAATCGATATTATCTCAATCTCTGGCAATTGTCTGTTTTCCGAATTGAAATGCTATGAATTTCATGCAGTTTTGATACTCTTGGGGCATGCCTAATGAATGTTGTTACAGGGAGATCATGATGGCTAATAGTTGGGACGATGTCGCACTCGATTGGGACTCGGATAACACGACTAGTGTATATGCGGATAAAGCTTTTGAATCTCTACAGCAAGTAGTTGATGTTAAAGGGTTACATATTTTTGATTTTGGCTGCGGAACAGGTCTGCTTAGCCAAAGAATGTCTCAAACGGCAAAAGATATTGTCGCGCTCGACAGCTCTGAAGCAATGATAGAACAACTCGATAAGAAAGAGCTTCAGAATGTAGAACCCGTGGTTGATCTACTGACTCGTGGTTTAGTGGCGATGCACCCTGCATTTCGAGCACAGTTTGATCTAGTGGTTGCCTCTTCAGTGTGTAGTTTCCTACCAAACTATTCAGATGTCGCGGATATTGTTTACAGCATCCTCGATGAAGGCGGGCATTTTGTTCACTGGGATTGGTTGTCGGACAAAGACGAAGTCGGCGGAATGACGATTGTCCACGCTCAGCAAGTGCTGACGAGTGTAGGTTTTAGTCAAGTAGAAATCACTACGCCGTTTACTATCACAACCCCGCACGGTGAACAAACCGTGCTGATGGCGGTTGCCAAAAAGTAACTCGATTCGGTTTAAACAATAAAGCCCAGTAGAAATACTGGGCTTTATGTTTTATACCACTGGGACGGTCTGATATTGACTGACCTCGTCTAGTACCCAAGGGTTGGCAATTGCCCCCTGATTTTTAACTTCGTGTCCATGTAGAACTTGTTTGACTGCCAGTTCGACCAATTTACCCGATTTGGTTTTGGGTATTTCACTTAAAGGATAGATTTCCGCCGGAACGTGTCGTGGTGAGCACTTACGACGCAGCGTCTCTTTTATGGTCGAAATCATGTGTTCGGTCAGTGATGCATGAGGCTCGAGCTGAACGAACAGAACGACTTTTTCATCGCCATCTACTTGCCTTGCAACGGCGATAGAATCTTGGATCCCAGTCAGTTGGTTAACTTGCTGATAGATTTCTGCCGTTCCGATACGAACCCCCCCAGGGTTCAAAGTGGCATCACTTCGTCCGTAGAAAATCATTCCGCCTCGTGGGGTCATTTCGACATCATCGCCGTGGTGCCATGTATTTTCGAATTTATCCCAATAAGCCATATGGTAACGCTCGCCATCGTCGTGCCAGAACCCTAACGGTTGGTTGGGGAAACTGTTTTGACAAACCAATTCACCACGGGTGGCAATAATAGCTTCACCAGATTCATTGAGCACTTTGACGTCCATACCCAAGCCTGCACCTTGGCACTCTCCGCGATAAACCGCAGAAATTGGATTGCCCAATACGAAGCAACCGCAAATATCAGTTCCGCCAGATATGGATGCAAGGTGGATATCGACTTTGATATTGGAATACACAAAATCAAATTGTTGAGGATAAAGGACTGAGCCAGTAGAACAGAGTGTTTTTAGCGATTTTAGCGGGAACTGGCTGCTAGGATTAAACTGTTTTTTCTCTAGAGCTTCTAAGTATTTTGCCGATGTACCAAACAGCGTGACCTTAGCGTCTTCAGCCAGTTGCCAAAGTATTTGCTCGTTAGGGTACATAGGGCTGCCGTCAAATATTACCAAGGTCGCGCCGCTAGCTAAAGCGGATACATGCCAGTTCCACATCATCCAACCACAGGTCGTGTAGTAGAAAATACGATCTTTCGGTTGAATATCACAGTGAAGTTGATGCTCTTTGAGATGGTTTAATATCGTCCCTCCCACTGAATGAACGATACACTTTGGTTTGCCTGTCGTGCCTGAAGAGTAGAGGACAAAAAGAGGATCATTAAAACTAATTCGCTCATAGCGCATCCCGCGAGGTAGGTAGCTGGCAAAAATTGCTTCCCAATCAGAGAATGACTCACAG
Organism: Vibrio sp. TRT 1302; assembly: GCF_050113875.1. Lineage (NCBI taxonomy): Bacteria > Pseudomonadati > Pseudomonadota > Gammaproteobacteria > Vibrionales > Vibrionaceae > Vibrio > Vibrio sp. TRT 1302. The sequence continues at coordinate 63,479 of NZ_JBNJOF010000002.1, forward strand.
CGGTCATCCATTGACATCTCTATTTGTAAGTAGTCAATTTGGCAGGTATTTACGATGCTTGGAATCGCGTCAACAATTTTGCGGTTTTTCTCTTCTATTTGGAAGGTCTTACCGTTGAAGTCGTAACCATTACAGCAAAACAGAATCTTGGGTTGAACTTGCCCAAATCGTTCGATGACGCTTTCCGCACCAAAGTCAGGTGATGTTGAAGTCCAAATAGCCCCAAGGCTGGTCGTTGCGAGCATGGCGATCACAGTCTCTGGCATATGTGGAAGGTAGCCAGCGACGACATCGCCTTTTTCAACGCCATTTTGAACCAACCATTGCTGAATGATTGAAACTTGGTCACACAGTTCCTGCCACGTCAGTTGACGACTAGACCCTCGTTCGTTCTTAAACCAAATTGCGGTGTCATCTGGTGCCTGAAAAGAGTAGGCCAACAGATTTTCGGCATAATTTAGTTGCGATTGCGGAAACCAGATCGTATCTCGGCTTGGGTTAAACTGGCCCCATTTGGCCAATCCTTCGCCTAAAATGCAGTCGCCCTTGTAGCCAATGACGTCGCAAAACTGCCAAATCTCGAGCCAGAAGTTCTTTTTGTTTTCAATCGACCACTGGTGCAAGTCAGCATAGCTATCGATTCTATTCCCCTGAATATTAATGTGTTTTATAAATTGGCTCAGGTTTGATGATTCCACTCGCTCACTACTTGGAACCCAAATAGGTGCTGGAAGGTTCGTCTGCGAATTAGACATGACATCCTCGTCTTATTGTTCTCCGTTTTCTCGAATAAGCTTTGATGAAAAGGTAGCCAAAGTCAAACTTACAGAGCTTCAACAGATGGCTGAAAAATAAGAAAAAAGTGTTCAAATGTAAAATAATTGTTACACACGGTCGGTGTGAGAGAGTTGGCTGGCTAAATTGTCACCGCCCCTGCATGACGATAGGCTTAATGTGAAGGAATTGTTAATGGAGCTAGTCATGACACAATATCGTTCTAAGCCTGTGAATGATAAAGGGATAGTTGAATGGAGTTCAGAAGAAGACCAAGTATGGAGTGATTTAGTCAGTCGCCAACTCCACTTAGTCAAACAACGCGCCTGTAAAGAGTATTTGGCAGGGTTGGAGTTATTGGACCTGCCACTAGATAGAGCGCCCCAAATTGTTGATATCAATCGGGTTCTCAAGCAAGCGACGGGCTGGCAAGTTGAACCCGTGCCAGCGTTGATTAATTTTGACCGATTTTTCGCATTACTTGCAGACAAAAAGTTCCCTGTAGCTACCTTTTTGCGGAGTAGAGAGGAGTTTGATTACCTCCAAGAGCCGGATTTCTTTCATGAGATATTTGGCCACTGTGCAATGCTAACCAACCCTGAGTTCGCTGAATTTACCAATATGTACGGCAAGTTGGGTCGAGACGCGAGTGATAAGCAGAGGGTATATCTGGCGAGACTTTACTGGTTTACTGTCGAGTTTGGTCTTGTCAGAGAGGGAAGTGAGCAAAAAATTTATGGCGGCGGGATTCTATCTTCTCCAGGTGAGACTTTGTATGCACTGGATGATCCGCATGCCAAACGGGTTGAGTTTGACCTCCACACCGTGCTTAGAACACCTTATCGAATTGACATTATGCAGCCGGAATATTTTGTCTTAGACAACATCGATCAACTTTATACCCTGAGTAAGATGGATCTGATGTTTCATGTAAAACAGGCGATGGCTGCTGGATTGTTACCCCCACTATTTGAACCAAAGGAAGTAAATCATGCTTGATGAATTGCGTTGCGAAGCGTGCACCGCTACTGCTGTAGCTCTAGGCGCAGAAGAAAGAAGACTGCTATTGACTGAGCTAGAAGATTGGCAAATGCTTGAACGAGACAGCATCCCCCAGCTAGAAAAAGTCTACAAGTTCAAAAACTACAAACTTGCTTGGGAATTTGCCAACAAAGTCTCAGAGCTGGCTGAAGAAGAATTTCACCATCCTTCAATTTTACTTGAGTGGGGTAAGGTGACGGTCACATGGTGGAGTCATTCGATAAAAGGTCTGCATCAGAACGATTTCATTTGCGCAGCCAAGTGTGACAAGCTGATTTAGCATGCAACCTGGTTCAAAAAAGCCTGATTTTATCAGGCTTTTTTGCTGCTAGATTACGCAGATAACTGCTGTTTATGATTCAGAACTTGCTCGATTTTGCAGACCGTAAGTGGCTTTGACTTCAAGTACCCTTGAACATAATTACAATGATGTTGGCGCAGTATTGCGAGTTGTTCTGGCGTTTCTACACCTTCAGCAACTACTTCGAGGTCAATGGTATGTGCCATTGAGATGATCGCTCGACATAAGTTATCCGCGTTACTCTGACCAAGCGCGAGACGACTAACAAAACTTCGGTCGACTTTAAGTACATCAACGGGATACTCGTTTAGAACCGACAAAGAAGAGTACCCAGTACCGAAATCATCGAGATATAAGGTGACCCCCAGCGCTTTGATACGCTGAAGTTGATGAGCACTGCATTCTTCTCGCAGTAGCATAGATTCGGTAATCTCTATTCCGACCAGATGGGCAGGGAAATCATATTGGTCTAGCAACTGAACCAGTGTGTGGTAAATGTGCTCGGACTCAAATTGTTTGGCAGATACGTTAATGTTAATCCTTGGCACATCGTGTTCTTTCCGAGAATGCCAAAGCCGATTCAGAGTCTTACAACACTCATTGGCGACCCAGTCACCAATCTTGATTATCATTCCAGTCTCTTCAGCGATTGGGATAAATTCTGCGGGAGAGACTTGACCAAGTTTAGGATGATTCCAGCGGAGTAATGACTCAAACCCCGTCACTTTATCGCTATCTGCACAATAGATTGGCTGATAAACCAGCGATAGCTGCTTTAACGCGAGGGCGCTGGTTAGCTCTTGTTCTAAAGTGAAACGCATTTTCGCTTGCGAGAACATTTTCTCGTGAAAAAAGACGACTTTTTCATGGCTAGAGCTTTTGGCACGATACATAGCGGTATCGGCCTCGCGGAGTATGCCTGCTAATGTCTGGTTTGGATCAGTAACAATCGAAATTCCGATACTGGCACCAATATGGCAGGACTGGCCGTCGATAGTGTATGGACGGCTTAATACGTTTGAGTAACGTTGACAGATATGACTGAGTGCTGAACGTGAAATAAGGCCGGGTAAGCAGATGACGAACTCATCTCCCCCAAAGCGAAAGCCCATATCGTTGCTACGACAGTGTTCAGTTAACCGGCTTCCGACTTGTTTAAGGAGTTTATCGCCATGCAGATGCCCCATTGAGTCGTTAATCACTTTGAAACGGTCTAGGTCAATAAACAGAATCGAGAAACCAACGGATTCTCCACGACTCATTAGGTTGAGTTGAGCCGCCACTTCGTGACCTAACGCGTTACGGTTTTTTAAATTGGTAAGATTATCTTTGATGGCTTGATCGGCAAGTGAGCGCGTTTTCTCTTCGATAACACGGTCGGATACTTTAAGTCGCGTCGCGTAGAAATTTGCGGCGATAGTCGCTGAACAGGTGAGCAAAAAGATCAAAATAATCAATGTAAGCCCATATCGAGCGGTACTTCCCGTTCGGTCTAGCGACGTGATGGATACTTGCCAATATTGGTTGAACAAAGGGATCCGCGTGACGCGAGTGGCTTGCGCGAGACGTGTTGTGATCCCGTCAGATTCCAGTTCAGTATTAATGTGCGACTCAAAGATGAGTTGCTGACTGGGCTCAATATGAGCTTGAATTTTCGTTGTTGAGGAGTTGATTTCTTTATGCCATATCTGACCTAGCAACTCATGTAGCACCAGATTGGCAACAATGAACCCTTCCAAGTTCCCGTTATCCGAAAATTTGGGCAATAGAAGACGGACGTTAGCTTGACCATTTTGAGTGAAGTCGGAGACACCAATTCTCCCAGTCGTTATCGCACGAGACATTGCACTGACATTATTTGGGTCGGATTCTAATCGAACACCTAATTGGTCACTGCCCTCAAACCATGATGACAGATAGAGTACGGGTAACGTCGTTTGATCAAGAAACCAGATATTCGAGTCGGCTTCCTCTAGTGCAGGGGTTATTTTGAAACCGAGAAAACCATCGCGCTGCGCTTGCCGTTCGAAATCCGCGATTTGGTCTAACTTGACTGCTGGTGCCCACATCACAGAACCGACGCTCAAATTGGTGTGAACTTGTTCGGTAAAATAGGATTCAAATTGTTTGGCTGATGGTCGGTTGCTATTCGATATAAATGCACGGGTCGAATAGATTAAAGACTCAACACTCTTAAGCGATTGCGACAGGGTTTGGATTCGGTTGGTCAATTGCGCTTCTAACTGGGCGTGGATCTTTTGCGTTTCATACTGGTGGACCGTGAAGTAACTCAGTACCGCCAGTATTGTCCCCAACAGCCAGATTAAAATTACATGTTTATAGGAAAGAGCAAGTTTCAAGAGGCGTATGAGTCAAATCGAGAAATGTATAACGCAAATGGTAACTATTATTATTATCAATGCAAGGTGGTGTTGGGCAGATAATATGTGATATTGATCTAGTAATTGAGAGTAATGTAGCTGTCGATAGGCAACCGATAGCGGTTGAAATCAAGGGGTGTCGTTTTCTGTATCTGGTCTGGCCCTGCGTAATGCTTCGACTTCATTCACATAGCGTTGTTCTAGGATAAGCAGTTTGGTGAACAGTTTATTGATATCGAGTATTAACGCCTGATTAAGTTGCGCATACTTTTCGCTTGCGATGGCGTTTGATTGATTGTCTATCTGCTTACAATGTTGACTGATGTTACGCCAGCGTAGCAGCTGTTGTTCTGCGCGCTCAGATAGCTGCTGTAGGGCGTCTCGCTCTAGTTGTATTTTATCCACAACAAAAAGTGATGCCTCAATTTGGGAATTCATACTTTGATGTAAGGTGTCCTTATTGCTGTCCCAAAACTGGCGGATTTCCTGAGGCGTGAATTCTTGATAAAGAAAGGGCTGCTCGTTATGGATTTGCAGAAACTGATTAAATTTTTGAGCATGGAGGTTATAAGTTCGATCTAGATCGGTCTGAAGAGTGAGGATTTCGTTCCATGCTGGAGCTGAACAATGGGCACTAAGTACCTTAAAAGGTAAAGTGATCAGCAGTGCTGCCGTTATAGTAATATTAATACAGTGCCATTTCATCGTGGTTGTTGTGGTGGTTATAACTCGATAAGTATAGGAAAAGATTAGGCGGATATGAAAAAGCTCATCATGGTTGTCTTGTTGTTAGTGGGTATCGCCTGTGCTGGCGGTGGTTACTACATTTTCTATTACAAACCGCAACAAGATGCTCTAGCGCTAGAGGCGGCTGAAGACGAAAAGCAACCTGTTACGCCACTGCCTATTGTCGAAGAAGAGGAAGAGATTCCACCTGCGCCCCCAGTGACAGATTATTACGTTAGCCCACCTAGACTGGGTGTACGGGAAGCCCCAGATGTCGACGCGTTTGTTGAGAGCGCTGTCTACCGTGGCGATAAGTTACACATATTAGAAAAGAAAGATGGCTGGGGGCGAATTTCTCCCTACTATGTTTATGAAGAAGGGGGGCCTGAAGTCGCAGAGTGGGTGCCGATGGACGCACTGCTTGAGGTCGCGCCAACGATTTCAAAGCAAGAGAGGATGGAAACCATCAGCCAGTACATCGAGCAATCTGATGACTTTAAGCAACACTTTGAGATGTTTATAAAAACAACCGACCAACTGCTTAAAGAGGGAACTTGTACTCCTGAAGACTTTGAAGAAACCAAAGGGTGGATTCGTTCCGTGACATTCAATGAACAACAAGCTTACTTTGTTTACTGCGGTGGTTTAAAGCAAGCCAACAAAATCTATCTTGATGTGCTAAGCGGTAAGATATTCTACCGATAGTGGTTTGACTCAGATATGGAATATTAGCTTTTAGAACATTTTAGTTGTTTGTCCTAGGGGTTAGATCTACTATCTCGCTGTTAGATATAATCAGGCTGGTCAATGCTTCGTCGATTCATTTCATACATTTGGCTTTTTACTCTTGCGATGGTCGTACCTTCGCAGGCGTTTGCGTATCTGCTGCAAGCTGAAAATGAAGCCTCCGCTCGATTAAGCTACCGAATTAATACTCTTCTACCTGCGTCTAAAAGCGATGCTCAGGCATTGTTTGACGAAGTAAGAGAAGATTCTCAGCCTAAACCGATCACACAATCGGAATTTGCTCAAGATTGGTTAGCGATCGTAAATACCAATCGCTGGCTACATTCTACTCGTTTTGTTGATGACGCTGATTCTTCGTCCAATTTAGAACTACCGACTTTTGAACCTGCGGTCGTTGCGCTTTTCCGTTTATACAAGGCAACCTGTCTATATTCGACTAATGCCCTTGCTACTCGTTATACCTCACCAAGTCGAATAGCTGGCTGGAAAGAGTCTAATGCACTTTATGTCGCGTTAAACGCCCAGTACCCAGTATTTCTTTAACTTACTTTTTCGGAAGCGATTACGCCTTCTTACGTTAGTAATTTAGGTTCAGGCACGCCTGAGCCGAACAAAGTTAAGAAATACGATGAAAAAAAATCCTGCTAAACAGGCGAGTTCTGCTCGTCTTATGAACCATTATTCAGCGTGGAAATACGTGGTACTGATTGCCACGATTATTATGCTGACATTGAGTGCTATACCAACATGGTATGGTGAAAAACCGTCGATTCAAGTGACAACGTCACAAGAGCAATCAAACAGTATTTTAAATAACGTCACTGAACTGAATCATTACCTTGATCAGCGTGATATCCAAGCAAGCCAAATTGAACAGATGGGTAACAAAACCACCTTGGTGTTCGATAACGAAACAGAACAGACTCTGGCAAGACAAGAGCTAGATAAATTGCTCGGCAAACAGGATAGTATTAGTTTCTCTTACGTCTCTGTGGCACCTAAGTGGCTAAGCGACATGGGCTTTAGTCCGATTAAACTCGGGCTAGATCTACGTGGCGGTGTTCAATTCCTCCTTAATGTAGATATTGATAAAGCGTTCGAAGACCAACGCAATAGTTTGGTCGATGAAGTGAGAGATTTTCTACGTCAAGAGCGTTTGCGTGGTGTGCAGATCGCTGCGGTTGGCTCAGAAGCGTTTGATATTAAATCAGACTCTGAACAGGCATTAGGATCGATTCAGAGCTTCCTCAAGCAGAACTACCCAACTTGGGATGTTAAACGACATTCAGATTTCATTGCGGTTAAACCGACGGTTGAAAGCAAGAGTGAGTTCCAGTCCGTCACTTTAAAGCAAAACTTAAAGATCATGCGTGACCGTATTGAAGAGCTGGGTATTACAGAAGCGTTAGTACAGCGTCAGGGTGAGCACAGTATTCGTATTGAGTTACCGGGTGTCCAAGATCCATCGTTGGCGAAAAATGTGATTGGTGCGACCGCAACGCTAGCCTTTCATGAAGCCCGCACGCCTTCGGAAGGTAAGGCGTATGGCGACATTGTACTTAAAGATAACGATGGCCGTGATGTCACTTTAGCAAAACGACCAGTGTTGACTGGTGAACACATCATTAATGCTCGTGCTGGCGTCGACAAAATGGGCTTCTCTGAAGTTAACATTTCACTTGACCATGCGGGTGGCAAGATGATGAGTGACTTCTCCGCTGGCCATATTGGTAAACCAATGGCGACCGTGTACCGCGAGTACACCACCAATGCGAAAGGTGAAACAGAGCGCAGCGAACGTGTTATTAGTGTCGCGACTATCCAATCACAGCTTGGCAGCCAGTTCCGCATCACTGGAGCAGGCTCAATGGAAGATGCACAAAACTTGGCCTTGTTGCTTCGCGCGGGCTCTTTGACTGCGCCAGTGACTATCGTTGAGGAGCGCACGATTGGTGCCTCATTAGGTGCTGAAAACATTCAGAATGGTTTTGCCGCTTTAGCGCTAGGTCTTGCGATGACCCTGACTTTCATGGCGCTTTGGTATCGCCGACTAGGTTGGGTCGCGAATGTGGCGCTATTGGTCAACATGGTCAGCCTACTTGGTCTTATCGCACTCCTACCAGGAGCAGTGCTGACACTGCCGGGTATCGCGGGTTTGGTACTGACTGTGGGTATGGCGGTCGATACCAACGTGCTCATTTTTGAACGTATCAAAGACAAGCTTGCAGAAGGGCGCACATTTGCGCAGTCCATTGATCTTGGCTTTGGTAGCGCGCTGAGCACCATTCTTGATGCCAACATTACCACCATGATTACCGCCGTTGTGCTTTACTCGATTGGTAATGGCCCAATTCAAGGTTTCGCTCTGACTCTTGGTCTCGGTTTGTTGACCAGTATGTTTAGTGGTGTGTTTGCATCACGTGCAATTATCAACTTAGTTTGGGGACGCGATGCGCGTCGTGATGTGAGGGTTTAATCATGGTTGAGTTTTTTAAACAGCGTATTCGCCGTATTCGCTACATCACAAGCTTTGTTTCTTTAGCGCTGATGGTCGTTTCTCTGGTCGCATTGGCGATGAATGGCCTGAACATGGGCTTAGACTTTACCGGTGGTATGGTGACTGAGGTCAAGGTTGATAACAATGTGACCCACTCGCAGTTGGTAGAGGTATTGCAACCAGCCCTTGGTGAGTTTACCAACGTTACGCACTCAGACCAGGATGGAAGATGGGTAATTCGTTACCCAATTCCTCAAAGCGGCACACAGGTAGCTGACTTAAGTCAGACCCTAGCACCGATTTCGCATCAGGTTGACGTGATCAGCAACAGTATGGTGGGTTCACAAGTTGGACAAGATTTGGTTGATCAAGGTGGCTTAGCGCTGATGATTTCGATGCTAAGTATCTTGGGCTACCTCTGCTTTCGGTTTGAATGGCGTCTGGCAAGTGGTTCACTGCTTGCGTTGATTCACGATGTCGTACTGGTATTGGGATTCTTTGCTGCAACGCAAATGGAATTTAACTTGACCGTCTTTGCGGCAATTCTGGCAATTTTGGGTTACTCACTCAACGATTCAATCATTATTGCTGACCGTATTCGTGAGTTGCTCATTGCAAAACAGTCTCTACCAACGGAAGAAATCAATGACCAAGCGGTAATAGCGACCTTTTCCCGTACTATGGTGACTTCAGGAACCACCTTGCTAACGGTCTCAGCGCTGTGGATTATGGGAGGCAACGCATTACAAGGATTTGCAGTGGCGATGTTCATTGGTATTTTGTCTGGCACTTGGTCATCGATATCGATCGGTACTGTTTTGCCAGAGTGGTTGAAGCTCGAACCTAAGCACTATCTACCCGTAGAAATAGATACGGCGCCATAGACGATAGGGATGACTAAGCCCCGCGATAAGGCTATCGCGGGGCTTTTACTCTTTACTTGGTGTTGGCGGCGAGGAAGCGTGTGAAACTATCCCATGATTTCTTGTCGGCATCTTCGCGATAACGTGGACTGTCGAACACCGTGAAAGCATGCGGTGCTCCACTGTACGTAATCATCTCATGTGGAACTTTGGCAGTTTCAAGTTGCTCAGCCAGCTCAGCAAACTGCGACATAGGAATGGCACTGTCTGCCGTGCCATGAAGAATCATTATAGGCGCAGTGGTGTTCTGATAAGATTGACCTTCAGGAGTACCTAGCCCTCCGTGGAAGGTGACAAAGCCTTTGGCTTTCATGCCTGCTCGCGCAGACTCCAGAACGGCTGCACCACCAAAGCAATACCCCATCACAACGGTGTTGTCACTGTCTCCCCCAAGCTGGGCGGCAAAATCCAAACTGCCCTGCATTAGCGCACGAAGTTTTTCTCTGTCTTTGTAGAGCTCTCCTGTGTGCTGTCTTCTATCTTCAATCTCTGTTGGTCGTATCCCTTTACCGAATAGATCGGCGGCAAATACGTTGTAGCCTAGTTGATTGAGCATATCGGCTCGTTTCATTTCGTACTCTGTTAAACCGTCCCAGTCATGGATAAGCAATACTAGTGGTGCATTGTCACTGACTTTGGCCCAGTAGCCCTCGTAATCACTACCGTTTACATTGTAAATTTTGTTTTCACCAGCCACGGTAAAAGTCGATAAAGTTAATAAGATAAGACCGAATATTGATTTCATAAAACACCTCCGTTGTCGTAGAAGTGTAGTACGTAGAATGCAAAAGAATGGTACAAAAAAGCCTCCCGAAGGAGGCTAGGACTAAAGGAAAAGACTTTAATTACATAGCTGCTGCAAAGATTGCTGAAATTTCTTCATGCGTTGCTTGTTTAGGGTTAGTAAAACCACACGCATCTTTTAGTGCATTGTCTGCTAGGATTGGGATGTCTTTAGCATCTGCACCAAGCTCTTTGATACCCGCTGGAATACCTACATCTTTAGCTAGCGCAACGATAGCGTCAATTGCCGCTTCAGCGCCTTGTTCAGCGGTCATACCTTCAACGTCGACGCCCATCGCTTTCGCAACGTCACGTAGACGATCTGGGCAGACCTGAGCATTGTAGCGTTGGACATGAGGAAGCAGAATCGCGTTACAGACACCGTGTGGCAGGTCATAGAAGCCACCTAGTTGGTGCGCCATTGCGTGTACGTAGCCCAACGATGCATTGTTAAACGCCATACCTGCCATAAACTGTGCGTACGCCATTTGTTCACGCGCTTCAATATCATCGCCGTTTTCTACCGCAGTGCGAAGGTGAGCTTGAATGATTTCAATCGCTTTGATGGCAACGGCATCAGTGATAGGTGTTGCTGCGATAGAGACATAAGCTTCAACAGCATGGGTTAATGCGTCCATACCTGTTGCAGCCGTCAGCGAGGCAGGTTTTGCTAACATTAGCTCTGGGTCATTGACGGATACAAGCGGTGTTGTGTGTTTATCGACAATAGCCATTTTTATGTGGCGCTCTTCATCAGTGATGATACAGAAGCGAGTCATCTCAGAAGCTGTGCCAGCCGTTGTGTTGATTGCGATCAGTGGCAGCATTGGCTTAGCTGATTGGTCGACACCCTCATAATCTGCAATCTTGCCACCGTTGGAAGCAACTAGTGCGATACCTTTAGCGCAGTCATGAGGTGAACCGCCACCAAGGGAAATTACGAAGTCACAATCGTTATCCATAAGCAGTTCGAGACCATCATTCACGTTGCTGATGGTCGGGTTTGGTTGAGTACCGTCAAATACCACAGTGTCTACTGCACGCTCAGTCAATAGATCTTGAACTCGTTTTACAACACCAATCTGATTAAGGATTTTGTCGGTTACGATCAGGCCTTTTTTAAAACCTTGAGCTTTAATATTGTCTGCTGCGTCAGTCAGGCAGCCAGCGCCCATTAGGTTTACGGTAGGGATAAAAAATGCACTCGTCATTGGATTGCTCCATCTTGTTATATTTGAAATCTGCATTTAGATTCGCATAACTATCCAACCTTAAATCTTGATCTCGAACAATTTTGTCACCCAAAAGTGGTAGGCGTTGCAGTAAAGTGTGAACTCCGACCAGTTCCATTTTTATCGAACATAAGTTGTTAAATATTAGTGGGTTAGCGCAATCGTTTTCTCAACATAAATAGAAATTGTCAGAGTTTTTGCGTTCAGAACAAACAAAAAGCCCCTGCCAGTAGGAATACCAACAGGGGCTCAATAGTGCATAGATATCTGGCTAACTGAGTGAGACTAATTTCTCGACTAGTGCTTCGATTCCTTTTGCAGCTTCAGAGATGTTTTCGGCGAGCATATAGGCGGGCGTCGAGAGCACGAGATGTTGCTCGTCAAATACTACTTCGTCTACTTGCGATTCAACGTGAAGGCCGCCAAGGGTATTAAAAGCCGCAGCGGTCGCAGCATCGTTACCAATAGTGGCTTTGACACCGTGGTCGTAAATGAGCGGAATGATTGTGGGAGCAATACACAGGTATCCCGCTGGTTTACGCGCTTGAGCGAACGCTCTGCATGCACTAGCAACATGAGTGTTAATGCTACATTCTGCACCTTTGACTGCGAAATCGGTGAGATTCTTCGCGGCGCCAAAACCTCCAGGAAGCAATAGTGCGTCGTAATCATCGACATTGAGCTTTGCAACATCCTCAATCTTCCCGCGTGCAATACGTGCCGCTTCAACCAAGACGTTGCGTGTCTCGTCCATCTCTTCACCGGTCTTGTGGTTTATAACATGAAGTTGATCGATGTTGGGCGCGAAACAGTGCCAGCTCGCACCTTGTTTTTCAATCGCGTGCAGCGCTAGTACGGATTCGTGAATTTCAGCCCCATCAAAGACACCTGAGCCACTTAGTATTACGGCAACTTTCTTCATTGTTGTACTCCCTTATTGTTCTGCGCTGTTAGCGTAGTCAATTAATAACCGCTCCGGTCTGATTCGAGTCTCATTCTTCCAATTCACGTGACTCGTTGGGCTCAGATTGCTGGTCGGTGTCGCATCTATCCTCTTGTGGCTCTTCAGAATAGTTCTTCACCACAAAAGGAATTAGCATGATGTTAGAAGGAAAAAATCGTTTCATCTCGCACGTCTCCTAGGCATTTAGCAACACCTCGATTGTGACTGGAGAATAGCGGAGAAAGTTTGTTTCAGGTCATAAAGTCTTGCGTAAATCACTTCAACGAGAAGAGTTGAGCAAGGCGTCACATTAATGGTTAACACTTATCCCAGTAGGGGGTGTCAGTGCCCAATCGTTCGTTGATGAAATCCAAGAAAACTCTAACTTTCAATGGCATATGTTTCCTCTCAGGAAAAACGGCATAGACGGCATGTACGGGTAACTGGTAATCGGCAAGGACCACTTCAAGACGGCCTGCATGAATGTCCTTGGCAACAATGAATGTTGGTAAGTTTCCAATGCCTGCCCCCTCTAATACTGCACGACGAATCGCTTCGCTGTTGTTCACTGATAAACGACCCTTAGGAACAACACGAAACTCTTGCCCAGCCGAATTGAGGCTCCACTCGGTACCACCGCGATAGTAGCTGTACTGTAGGCAACTGTGATTGATCAGGTCGCTAGGCTGCTGTGGGTGACCATGCTGTTCTAAGTACTCTTTTGATGCACAAAGCACGCTGACACATGGCGCGAGTCTTTTCGCAATCAGGTTTGATAAAGGCAGGTGGCCAATACGGATGCCGATGTCAAAACTGTCTTGTATGAGGTCAACCATTTGGTCTTCGAGTTGCAAATCAATTTCTACACCAGGATAGAGAGCGAGGAACTCTGCAATCAGAGGCGCAACGTGTAGGACACCAAAGGACATGGGAGCCGTCACTTTGAGCTTACCGCGAGGCTTGCCTTGCAGCTCGCTAACCGCGTCTAGTCCTTGTTGTGCCAAGTTTAATGATTGCGCGACATACTCGTAGTAGCGTTGACCCGCTTCCGTTAAACTCAGCTTTCGTGTGGTGCGATTAAGAAGTCTAATTCCTAGTTCATCTTCTAAGTGAGTGATCCGTTTACTGACGGCGGATTTGGTGATATTGAGTTTTTCGGCTGCGCCAGAGAAACTGCCATTTTCAACCACTGAGACAAAAACAGGTATCGAAGAGAATGCTTGCATAGTTGACTGTAGGTAAACAATGAATTTCTTAACTTAGAGATTATCATCTTATTGAAAACAATCTACACTAGCGATGAAATTTTTAGGAGATAGCAATGAAATACGATTGGATCTTGTTTGATGCTGACGAAACCCTGTTTCACTTTGATGCTTTTAAAGGGATGCAGCTCATGTTCTCGCGCAAGGGCGTAGAGTTTACTTCACAAGATTTTGAGCACTACCAAACCGTCAATAAGCCTCTATGGGTTGATTATCAAAATGGCACCATCAGTGCCGATGATTTAAAACACACTCGCTTTCAAGAGTGGGCAGACAGGTTAGGTACGACTACATCTGAGTTAAACAGCGCTTTTCTAGAAGCAATGGCTGACATATGTACCTTACTTCCAGGAGCAAAAGAGTTGATGGAAGCGGTTCATGGCAAGGCTAAGATGGGAATCATCACTAATGGTTTTACCGAGCTTCAGGCAATCAGACTAGAAAGAACTGGTATGAGCCAATATTTCGAACACGTCGTGATATCCGAGCAAGTGGGTTTTGCTAAGCCTGATACAGCAATTTTTAGCCATGCGCTGGAGAAAATGGGGTCGCCATGCAAGAGCAAAGTTCTCATGGTGGGAGATAACCAACATTCTGACATCCTAGGTGGCCTTAATTTTGGTATCGAAACTTGCTGGCTAAATAGTGTAGGGGCCGAAGCAGATGCCGATATTTCGCCGCACTACACCGTAAGTTCTCTGCATGAGCTGAAAGATATTTTGCTGGCTTAGCAACTTTTTTTATTAACAGTGATCGAAGTGAGCGTGTGCGCAGTAAGAACAACAGAATTCACTGTTATAGCGAGGAAGCAGCATGTCAGTTCTTGGAAAAATCATCGATTTAGATGTGAAGCATGGTTATGGCTTTATTGAAGATGAAAACTGCAACGATAAGGTCTTTTTTCATGTTCGAGATATGCGTGCCACTTCAATTGACGTTCATGTAAATGAGTTAGTGGAGTTTGATGTTGAGTCCGATCTCAACGGCTGTCGAATCGCGCTCAATATTTCACCGACGGTCATGAAGTAACGAATACTTCTAAGCTTTCGGTGCGTGAAGTTTAATGTAGTGTTCGAGACATTTGTCGGTCGATGTCTCGAACCTTGTATCGGTAATCGTGAGCTTCTCGATTCTATCAATTCGAAAATGGCGATAATCGTTTCTCAATTCGCACCAAGCAACAAGGGTCCACACTTTCCCCCAAAAGATTTGCCCTAGTGGTTGCAAACAGCGAGATGTTTTGTTTTCTTGTTGATCCACATATTCGATGATGATTTTGATTTTGTCATCCGTCGCATGTCGAAGCATTTTTCCTCTCGTCGCTGTTTCTGAGGTCGAATGAATTTCCGGCACAAAAATCGGAAATTCTTCTAGCTGTGCTTTTAGCTTATCTGGCAACACCGATAAAATTTTGGTTGAAGCGGAGCGCGATGCCTGAGCGAGTTCATCGTCTGACCAAGCCCTCACCATCCTCATACCAAGCTCTAGCGCGACCATTTCTTGTTCGGTAAACATCAGAGGTGGTAAGTGAGATCCGGCTTGGAGCATATAACCAACACCTGCTTCGCCATAAATGGGTACACCTGAATTGATCAGTGAGTGAATATCACGGTATATCGTTCGTTCACTGACTTCCATCTGTTGAGCTAATTGGGCTGCTGTAACCGCATATCGCTTAGAACGCATTAGCGTCAGGAGTTCAAACAGTCG
This sequence comes from Vibrio sp. TRT 1302, assembly GCF_050113875.1. Lineage (NCBI taxonomy): Bacteria > Pseudomonadati > Pseudomonadota > Gammaproteobacteria > Vibrionales > Vibrionaceae > Vibrio > Vibrio sp. TRT 1302. The sequence continues at coordinate 78,802 of NZ_JBNJOF010000002.1, forward strand.
CTCTGATTTACTCACTTGTTGTCCTAGTCTAGGGGTTGATTAGGAAGCCGGAAACGACTTCCTAAAACTATGAATTTACGCTTTACTGAAATTTTGCAGCAAGCTCGCTCATCTCTATCGATTGATGTTGCATGATTACGGATTCAGGGTCAATTAGCGCCATCAAAGGCTGACAGTCTTCACTCGACATGAACTTTTCTCCTGCGGATTTTGCGTTCTCCATCGAATCCCAGTAGACCACATCCGTCCAACTTTGTGACTCTTGATCGTAACTCAGTGAGCGATATTCAAATCCGTCGAGAGACGACACAAATTTTTGGCTCTGTTTACTGGCTGCGATCAATTGGTCTGCGGTAACGTCATTCAACAGTTTAAATCGAACAATCTCAATCACACTTTTCATTTTCGTATTCCTTTTAGTTTGTTGTTCAAGTTCCCGCAAAGGATATCGATTGGTCGTGTCAGAACCTGTCAGTAGTGTTCTAGATCAAATAATTTAACCAAAGTTGGTCAGAATATGCGCATTGTATAATATGTGTGCTATAGCTAATGTTAACGCAATAATAATTATAGGCTTATCGCAACTTCAGGCTAGGTAAGGGAAATAACATGGCAATACAAGGAACAATTGCTCAATGGGATCAGAGCAAGGGTTATGGTTATATTTCTGTAGAAAACCAAGATACTCAAATCTTATTTCATATCAATGATTTAGAGAATAACTCTCAGTTACCCTGTGTCAGCGAACCAGTGGTATTTCGTTTAGGTTCGGATAGTAATGGAACCATGAGAGCGGTCGACGTGACTCGGCCTTTGGTGTTTAACTTTTCTCTCGCTATAGCCGTCTGGTTCTGTAGCGCACTTGTCGGTAGCGTCGTCTTACTAGACTTTCCGATCATATCTTGCGTACTTTATTTTGCCGCCAGCACAGCCACATACACCTTATATGCGTTAGACAGACACGCAATGATGAACGGTGGATGGCGAGTTCCGGAAGTTGCTTTCCATGTAATGAACGTGTTTGGCGGATGGGTTGGGGCTTTGCTTGCTCAGTCGATTATGCATCACAAGTATCATGATGTCGGATTTAAGTTCCTCTTCTGGTCGACCTTGGTACTCAACATTGCGTTGTTTGCTTGGTCATTGACCAGCGAAGGTGCTTTTTTACTTGAACAAGCGATCTCAATGTTACGCTCTATATCGTGAGAAGAACCTGCCTCTAATCCTGTTTGATATCACAAAGCCGCCGATTTGGGCGGCTTTGTGATGGTATAGACCCGGAGAAGATTAAATCCACAACTGGCTGATCGGCATGTCTGACTGATAGTGATAAGCAATCTGGGCTTGTAGCAACTCCGCTGTTGCAACGGCATCGGTAAGGGCATGATGGGGGGTGTATTGAGGCAAACCGTAGCGGGTTCGACTCGCTCCGAGCCTGACTGACGCTGGTTTGCGACCCTTGAGTTTGTTGACTATTCCACCAGTAAGCTTTTTCTGAAGGAGAGTTTCAATCTGCATGGTATCTACTGCGGGAAATTCTATTCCCTCGTTAATTCGAGCCATCAGAGCTTTATCGAAAAACTCACGTTCAATACGCTGGTAGTGAACCACCACTATTTTCCCTTCCATCTGTTCCAAGATCTGGTCATAGACGGCAGATAGATCAGGTGCATCAAGAACGTCAGAGTGGGTGATGCCATGGATGACGACCGATTCTTGCGCTAACTGCTTACGAGGTTTAACCGTCCAGTGCTTAGCTTGATTTATAAAAATGCGATTCAAGTTAAAGGGAACGGTTCCGATGGTAATAATGTCATCTTGGTCGGAGTTTAAGCCTGTGGTTTCAAAGTCCATCGCCAGAAATGTAATCTCTTCCAATGGTGTATTGGGCAACGGAACCCCAGCCTTATAGTACTGTTGTAGAGCAGGGGTTGTCGTCATGCGCAATTTTCGAGCAAACTTTGCCGGCCAGTCGATCGAAGGGGGTGATATGATTTTGTTAAGCATCATCATCTCACTTAAAGTTATTACTGGCTTGATAACGGAACTTAAGGAAGTTCTGAGCATTGCTTAGAATTTGGAATGCGTCCTTGAGGTTACGGCGCTCAAAATCCGATAAGTTTTCTGGTTCAATGTTGTTATCTGGCTCGATTTCATTTTCGACGTCGAGCGCTTGATGACGAATACGAACGATCGAAATAAACTCAAGTGCATCACGCAGGTCTCTCGCTTTGCCTTTAGGTAAAATTCCCGCCTCATGGATGTCATCCAGACGCTCAAACGAATTTTTTGACCGCGAGCCGACGGCGAGGGCATGGACGCGAATAAGATCCGCTAACGGCGCGGTGCCACGTCGTTTAAGGTTGATTGAGTTTTTGTGTTGGCCATCTTTCTCCATCACAAAACTCTTAAAGAAGCCCAGCGGAGGAGTCCGATTCATTGCATTGCGGGCTAAACAGGCAAGGAAACGGTTGTTTCTACGTGCTCTACGTACAATAAAACCATTGAGCTGTTCCGCCCATTTTAGACGCCCATATACACCATCAAGGTCAAAGAAAATCGAAGCGTTGAGTAACGCTTTAGGGTTGGGGTCATCTATCCAATCCGCAAAGCACTCCTCCCATTCGGTTCGAGTCATACGCCAGTCTGGATTCGTTGCCATGATATCGCCAGTGCAGTAACTGTAGCCGCACTTATCCAATCCTTCACATACACGGTTTGCCAGTTGCGCAAAGTAGCCATCATGTTTCTCTTTGACGAAGGTGTTATCGAGGATGATCGCGTTATCTTGGTCAGTGACGAGCAGTTGCTCATCGCGCCCCATTGAGCCTAGCGCCACAAAGCAATACGGTACCGGTGGTTCGCCTAATTCCTGCTCTACAAGTTCGATAATACGCTGTTTAAAGCTACGTCCAATCACGGACATCGCACTGCCAACCATGTGAGAGTTTGCGTCTTCATTGACGAGGCGAACAAAGCTGTCTTTCACTTGCTCAGATAATACCGAGAGTTCATCAATCGATTGTTGCTGGAAAATACTGCTGACCAACAGGAGCGAGTTTTGCGATTCGTAACGAACAATGTCCGTTGCTTCGATGACACCAATCGGCTGCTTATCCTTGAGGACCGGAAGATGATGAACGTTGTATCGCAACATAGTCAGCATCGCTTCGTAGACATAGGCGTTGTGATCAAGTGAGATGACTTCAGTCGTCATTACGCTAGCAACGTCGTCGCTGGGATTGAGCCCTTGAGCTAACACGCGGGTACATAAGTCTCTATCAGTAATGATTCCAACTAAAGGGCTGTTGTCGTCATCATCATCCTGAGCCACTTCGGGATCAATAATTAGTAGCGAAGAGACATTGTCTTCCGCCATTTTTATCGCTGCGTTTTGGATTGATTCCGTCTTGTGAATCGTTGGTGCGCTGCTGGTGAGCAAGTTTCTTACCTTTGATGTTGTAAGATCGTTTTGCTCTTTGCTGTTTGAGACGGTCTGCCTCAGACGCGCGTTATCTTCTACTTCGACAAAGTCAGCAAAGGCTTCGTGCTGCTCATACAAGTGCTGAAAGACCGCTTCTGGAATACAGTAGAGTAGGGTGTCTTTGATGGCTTTCGCAGGGAAGCGAACCTTATTGTTGGTCAGTAGTCCCATCTGACCGAATAACGCACCTTCATCAATTCGGTTGTAGAGCTCGCCTTTGCGTCGATATATTTCGACCACCCCACTGCGCACCATGTAAAGATCATGGATTTCATCACCAAAGTGAATGATGGGGGTATCCTCTCGATAGTAAGAGATTTCGATATGTTGAGTGACGTAGCTGAGGACTTCATCTTCGAGCTCATCAAATGGAGGGTATTGGGAAAGGAAGTTCTTAATTTCCAGTAGTTCTGCTTCCATGAATACGTCCAATCTTTGAGAGTGATGAGTTAATGGTACATGATCTTCAGGCGAACTTCATGGAGTGAGGCCAACACAGTAAAGAAAAAAGGCTAAGATTGAATAACTTAGCCTTAGAGTGTGAAGTGGGCAGGGACTACGCCAGTTTAGCTTAATCCAATAATGTGACCATTTTCATCAAGGTCGAGATTCATAAATGCCGGTTTTTCTGGAAGGCCTGGCATCGTCATCACGTTGCCACATAGAGCATAAATAAAGCCAGCGCCTGCACACAGTTTGAGTTCCCTAACGGGTACATCGAAATTCTCAGGCGCGCCTTTAACACTCGAATCCGTTGAGATCGAAAGTGGCGTTTTTGCCAAACAAACTGCTAGATCATCAAATCCGTGTGCTTTGAGTTGAGCCAACTGCTGCTTGGCGACGTCACTCAGTATTAGCCTCGCTGCACCATAGCCAGCTTCGGCGACAGCCATTAGTTTCTCTTCAGTGGTTTGTTCAAAACGGTACAAAGGAGAGAATTGGGATGGCTTCTCGCACTGGTGGATTACTTTCTGGGCCAACTCTAGCGTGCCAGCTCCACCTTTGCTAAAACCTTCGCTGACTGCAACTTGTACGTCATTTGGCAAGGCTTCTACCATGGCTTTTAGCGTTAGCAATTCGGATTCACTGTCTTGAGGAAAGCGATTAATGGCAACCACGGCTGGAATACCGTATTCATTCACATTATTAATATGCCATTTCAAGTTTTCAAAGCCGGCAAGGAGTGCGTCTTGATCGTCACTGTAAAGGTTCTGTGGAATTGCTTGGCCTGGTTTTAGATCATACTGACCAGAGTTAGCTTTAAGGCCGCGAAGCGTCGTGACGATGACTGCGCAATCAGGAGACTTGTTGGCAACTTGCGCTTTAATGTTACAGGCTTTTTCAAAGCCCATATCCGAGCCAAAACCACCTTCAGTGACGGTAAATTGTGCCAACTTTGTGGCGATATTATCCGCAATGATTGACGAGTTACCGTGGGCGATATTAGCAAATGGCCCTGCATGAATAAGAGTTGGGACCCCCTCTAGAGTTTGCATCAAGGTGGGTTCGATAGCTTCTTTCATGCTTACTGCCATTGCGCCCGCTACTTGCAGATCTTCTGTCGTCACCGGTTGACCAGACAAATCATAGGCGACGACGATTCGCCCAATACGTGAACGAAGATCTTTTAAATCACTGGCTAAGGCGAGAATGGCCATTAACTCTGAGGCTGCTGAAATATCAAATCCATCGCAGCGCTCAAATCCATTAATGTTTTTCCCAGCTTCATTTTGACCCACAGTCACCATGCGTAACGCTCGGTCGTTGTGATCCATTACCCTTTTCCAAACCACATTTTGAGGATCGATTTTTAATGCTTTCAAACCACTGCGTTGTTCGAAATCTTCGTATCCCAGTCTTTGCTCATGATAAATACGAGCATCGATGGCAGCAGCGGCTAAGTTATGCGCCGCAGTGACCGCGTGAATATCGCCTGTGAGGTGGAGATTCAACTCTTCCATAGGAGCCACTTGCGAATAGCCGCCTCCCGCAGCCCCGCCCTTGACGCCAAAAACAGGCCCCATAGAAGGTTGCCTGATACACGCCATTGCTGAATGATTAAGTTGAGCCAAGCCTTGGGCAAGTCCAATGGTCGTGACAGTCTTACCTTCGCCTAGTGGCGTTGGGGTGATAGCGGTGACGACAATCAGTTTCCCCGTCTTTTTAGATGCAAGGCGTTTTAGGCTAGATAAACTGACTTTTGCCTTATGTTCACCTTGGCTCTGGAACTCATCGGCTTTCAGTCCAGCTCGCTGTGCAACTTTGCTTATAGGAAGTAACGGAGTGGTGCGGCAGATTTCGATGTCAGACAGCATAAAATCCTCTATATGGACCTAGTTTAAGTCGGGATGTGACTGCTTTTTACAAGCTTTCGATAAATATAACGCAGAAAGCAGCTTTTTTAGATTTTGCATATTTTAACTGATATTGAGTGATGAATAAATGTGTGCCGCCGTGCTAACTAAAAAAAGGCCTGTCTTCTGACAGGCCAATCCCACAAATAGTGACGAGCAACATGGGTAAATGGACAGCGGTGAACAAAAGCCCTATCAAGTGGTGATTTCAGTTGACGCAATTGGCACTAAGCGGCTTACATTCGTAGTGCCTACCTTTTCGAGTGATTCAAAGCAGGAAATGATCAGCGACTGACTATGATTGCGATGAATTTCAGGCTCAAGAAGTCGGACAATGGAGTCGGTGGTGTCTCTTGAATCATGAGTTTCGATGACGGCGTATGTAGGCTCAACACCACGTAATATTGAAAGCGATGAGAGTAATTTGACGTTATCGCTTAACGCCCAAATCGGTACATGACTTTGGCAGCGAGACATCAGTAAAGGCGCTTCGCCATTATGTGTAATCACGGCAACACCAACATAGCGTTGCGTTTTACTTATGCTCAGTACGGTTGATATCGCAAAATTTTTACTACAGCTCGCATCCATTGGTTGTGTGGTGTCTTTTGGATGCTCAAAGCATTCGACCACCGCCTCGACGCTGCTAATCACATTTACCATCGCTTTGACTGCATCAATCATGTATGGCCCGTTCGTCACTGCCGGGCAGAGCATTACGGCGTCCGTTCCCGCAATGACAAGATTCGCTAACTTTAACGCCTCTGTGCGAGTGGGAAGGAGTCTGGCTGCCATTGAACTCATTACTGGTGATGCGGCAACGATTGGTTTATTAAGCTCTCGTGCTCTCATGAGTAATGGGTGCTCCAATGAGGCGGCATATTGATCGAGGATGTCGTCTACGAAGTCGAGGTTTTCAATCATGCACACTTCCGTTGCGCTAAGCACGGGTTCAATGGTCGATAAATCGTGATCAAATCTAGAGTGGTCAAATTTTGCGATCAGCTGAGTGGTGAACCCAGTGTTTTCCAGCACTTGGCTAAGCTGTTGTAGCTCAGATGTCTCGGGCGGTAAGGTGAGCGCGATGAATTCCGCATCGATTGATGCCGCAAACTCTATACCCTGCCAATCGGACTCAGTCAGCGAAGGATAGAGAATCTCTTTTCCCAATACGCTAATTGACTGGTGGCTGTTCAGCCTTCCTCCCGCGAGAACTTTGGTTTTTGCAAATTGATTGACACGATCAAGCAGTATAACTTGCAGCTGGATACGGCCACAATCGAGCAAAAGTATGCTGCCCAGTTCGAGTTCATTGAGAAGTTGAGGGTAGTCAAGCCCAACAGTGTTTTGGTTGCCCAGCTTAGAATCCAGTGTTCCGTCGAGATTAAATATTGAATCTTGCTTGAGCTCAATGTGCCCATTTTCAAACTCAGAGATCTGAACTTTTGTCCCTGGAATATCGACTAAGATACCGACAAACTTACCGAGCTTTTGCGCGCTAGAACGCACTTGCTTTGCTATGGAAGCGTGTTGTTCAGGAACCCGCTGAGCGTAGTCTAGCCTGACGACATCCACACCCGCACACAAGATCTCATCAATCTGGTTTTGATCCAGCGTCTCGGGCCCGAGCGTTGCAATGATTTTAGTCTTTTTCATCTTCCTTCCCTCTTAAAATCGCCCAAGGAGCGTTTCGCGACGATAGCGTGCTTGGTATGCAAAATGAGCAAGTAATCGCCTGTTTTTAGGATGATGGGAGAGAAGTGAACAAAGCGCAAAACGGCGAATTTGAGCTAAAAGTGACTCAACTAATACATTTGGCTGGGATAAAAATGTCACTCTAGCCAATGAAATTAGTTTCATTAGTGAGTGAATATTCCTAGGTCAGACGCGCAGATGCGTCATCGGTGACTCACAGAGCGACGGTGAAAATGATGGCTTTGTGAAGGAAATTAGATATTCATCCCATAAATCGAGAGGGATCAGGTGAAGGGCTGGCGGTTTTGTTTAATAAAAATGGCGATATTGGTCATCGGACTGATCGGATTCAGTTCGAGCGTGCTCGCGGGTAAGGAACAGTTTTCGATTTTAACGACCTTCTCAAGTGAGCCTGTGAGCGAGTTAATTGCGAAATACAAACAACAGAATCCAGACGCGGATATTGAGCTTATTCATCGCCGTAGCCAGTCTGCGATGCAGTTGCTTAATAGGAGCTATATACAAGGCATTGATGTTGTCTTGAGCTCGTCACCATTCCTGTTCAAGGAGCTTGATAAAAGGGATCAACTTGCATCGATAGTGCTAGAGCAAAACCCTCCGCAGTGGCTAGAACCGTTTTTATTTCCGATTAAAAACAAAGTGCTCAGTATTGGCTACTCTGGAGCGGGAATTGTATGGAACCGAGAGTATCTAGCGGCGAATAAATTGCCAATCCCAACTCGATTTTCAGATCTCTCGTCCTTTGCTTATTTTGGGCATATCACCATGAGTACACCGAGTCGCTCAGCCACCACACAGTTGATGCTGGAGAGCATACTTGCACGCCATGGTTGGCAGCAAGGCTGGTCGACAATACTAAACATAGGCGCCAATTTAGGGACTATTTCTTCACGCAGCTTTGGCGTAAGTGATTATGTCGCGAAAGGGCAGTTTGGTATCGGACCGACCATAGACAGCTATGCCATTTCGCTACAGCGGCAGTTCGCCTATGTAGGATTCACCTATGACCCTGACTTTACGCTGATGCCTACTTATGTCGGGATTGCCAAAAACGCGACGAACACTGCTGAAGCGATTCGATTTGTTGAATTGGCATTGTCGGATGATGTACAGCAACGAATCCTTCAATCGAGTTTAACCAAACAATCCATTTATGATCCTGCACTCTATCTTGGCACTAACCCTCCGCTCGACTTCAATAAGGTGATGAAGCGCGAGAAGTTGCTCAATATTCTTTTTGATGAAGCAATCACCAAACGCTTACCGGAGTTACAAGATATCTGGTTAGGCCTATCTCAATATGTGCAAATTCATCGTCATGATGCCGCTAGGCTTGAGGTCGCTCATCAGCTACTAAACCAGCTTTTTACTATTCCAGTCACGGAGCAAGAAGTGAATGAGTTAGCCAACATCATCAGTTCGCAACGTGATGCCTCTACCTTAGAAGATGGCGAAGAACAAGCCTTGCTGGTGGAGTTTAGCTACCGTTTCGCCACTAAATATGAGGAGGGGCTGGAACGGGTTGAAGAGATGTTTCACGAGTTGCAAGTAGAGATCGCCAATGAAAATATGTAAAACGATCGGTTCTAGATTGGTGGTGGCTTTTACCTTTACGACTTTGCTGCTGACCTTCGTCTGTGTATTAGCATGGGTAACTTGGTATCGGCTCGACCAGCAGGTGAGTAGTCTACTCGACACCAGTGTTCCTAAGTACAACACGAGTTACATGTTGGAGAGTCGTAGCAGCGAAATTCGCTCCCGAGTTCAACTGCTTTCTACATCAAATAACAAGATTGAATTAAACCGCCAGAGAAATGAACTCGATAAGTTACTTAACTCTATTAAGCTGAAGTTGTCCAATTTTCAACCACTCAAACTTGAGAAGAATGATAGTGACGAACTGTTGAGTTTGTATACGCAGCTAGAGAAGACATTAGAACAATACACTCGTTTTGTGTTCGACCGAGTCCAGCAAAGACGTAAAGTGGCCAAGCTATCCGAGCAAATCAACTGGTTACATCAAGATATCCATGCTGAGTTGGTGTCATTTCGCCAAGAGTTTTACTGGCAGTTGACGCGAGGAGATAGTTCAGAAAAGCACAAAGCCACGCTCGAACAACTGCGGGTGATACAAAGTGTGTTGGATCTGGAATCGAATATCTTCGTGCTAACAACAGAGTCGTTGCAGGCGCGAAACTTGGAACAGATTAAAAATGCCTCAACCGTTATTCAATTCAACATCGCGGAGTTAATCGCCACGAGTGAACCCTTGTTAATTCTACCTTCCGGCATTTCTTATCAGCAATTGTTGGATGAATTGCAGGTGTTGTACGTGAGTGATGGTGTGTTTTCGCTGCTGCTGTCGGAAGGGGTGATACTAAACGCACGCATCACCGAAATTAAAAGCGAAATCGAAAAGTTGCTCGGTGCGATTCATCAGCAAATTGGTCAGATTATTAAATATGCCGACACAAGTTTTATTGATGTCAAAACGCGAACGGCTAACTTGGTCTCCGATGGAAACATTGTGCTATTGGTGTGCTTTGGCATCTCGATCCTTTTGTCTTTGTTTGTCACCTATTACTTTATAAATCGCCGTGTGGTCGCCCGTTTGAACGCACTGAGCTCGAGTATTGATGCGATCATCAAAGGCGATTTTAGTCACCGGATTGTGGTTGACGGTGCCGATGAAATCGGCCAACTAAGTCAAAAGCTGATTGACTACGGGGCGAGTGTCGAAGAGTTACAAAGAACGAATGCGGTTGGTCTGATCAATAATACATCTGCCAGTCTATTGACGTGTGATCTCGCAGGGTATGTTGAATCTGCAAATTTTAGCGCCCAAAAACTACTGGCGATGCAAGGAACAGTCGAGCACAAGCTTTTGTGGCAGTCGTTTCGTAATCAAGATCGCAAGCGATTAGCAAAAGTATTTGTCTCGGGTCAGGCACTTTTTACCACTGGAAAAGATGCGCTCACCTTGCCACTCGATGGCGAGACAGCGTGTTATCTTCATTTCGATTTTCACCTTTTCTCTCATGGTCAATTACATAAAGTCATTGTGACAATCACGGATGTGACGCAACAAGAGTTAACGGCGATAGAACTTCAGAAGATGGTCAATGACAGAACGGCAGATTTGGTCGAAAAAAACCGTCTTTTGTCTGAAGAGATTGTCGAGCGAGAAAAGGCGGAACTAACCTTAAAACAAGCCCAAGATGAGTTGATCCAAGCGGCGAAAATGGCGGTTGTCGGTCAGACGATGACATGTTTAGCTCACGAGTTGAACCAGCCACTGAATGCGATATCGACCTATCTCTATAGCGCCCAACTTTCCACTGATTCCGGTAATTTAACCTCGACTAGGCGTTCCATTGAGCAAGTGGCTCAGTTGTCAGCACGAATGAGTGAAATTATAAAAAGCCTGCGAACCTTCGCCAAAAAATCGGACACTGATCAAATCACGGACAATTTGCTACTTACTGATATCGTCATGCAAGCCATCGCAATTGTTGGGCCTAAAGCTAAGCGGCAAGCAACGAACATATGTAATTTGCTCACCGAACCACTGTATGTCCATGGCAATGCATTAGCCCTTGAACAGGTCATGGTCAACATACTGGTCAATGGTTGTGACGCCATTGCTGAGTCAAATCGGCATCGCCAAGAAATTCGAATTGAAAAGCTATTCTCGAATACATCTCACCATGTGATAGCGATATCGGATAGTGGTTGTGGCTTTAAGCCTTTCATTATAGACAAGCTCTTCACACCGTTTACCACCACCAAAGAGGTGGGTTTAGGCTTGGGGCTCAATATTAGCCGAGCTTTGGTTGAGAAATATTCAGGGCGGATCTATTTGGCATCCCGTTTAGACAAAGGTGCCTTGGTTGTTTTGGAGTTATCACATGCAAGAGTTTAATTATTCTTTACTGTTGGTCGATGATGATCAGGATGTACTCGACGCTTACCAGCACTTGATGGGCATTGCAGGCATTGCAGCAAAAACCGTCGCAGACCCTACTCAAGCGATGAGTTATTTATCACCTGATTGGTTGGGCGTTGTGTTGCTCGATATGTATATGCCACAGATGCATGGACTTGAGTTGTTAAGCCAGATTAAGCAGTTTGATAAGTGGCTACCCGTTATTGTTGTCACAGGACATGGTGATATCCCAATGGCTGTCGAAGCGGTTAAAGAAGGGGCGTGTGAGTTTGTTGAAAAGCCCATCGACCCAGCCAAACTCGTCGAAACGGTACGCCATCATCTAGAGCAACGAAAAGTCTACATCGACCAAAAGAGAGAGATGGAATCGACCATCAAACGATCGTTACTGGGCAAGTCTGCACAGCTGAATCATATCCGCTACAGTGTCTCTCAGTTTTCTAGGCTACGTAATCATGTGGTGGTTTATGGTGAGATGGGTGTCGGCAGGCACTTAGTGGCGAACTTAATACATGATATGTCGCAATCGGGTGGGGAACTCGAATTGTTATCGGCAAACGACGCTATCGCCAGTGAGGAATTAAGTGCCAAGCTCTATTCGTTTGTCTCTGGAACCTTAATTATTGATAGCCCTGAACGATTTTCAGAGCAGTGCCAACGCGTGTTTGCACAACATATGATTGATAAAGAGAGAAAGGGGCAGCACGGACGTGTCATTGCGATATTTGAGCAACACCCGGAGCAACTTATCGTCGAGCACAAACTAGTGGCAGAGCTCTATTACGTTCTCAATCAAGGGGAGATTGAAGTCCCACCACTAAGAAAGCGACCGGATGACATCGAAGTGTTGTTCCACCATTATCTCAAGTCCAGCTGCCGGAAATTGGCAAAACGCTTACCCGAAGTAGAAGCAAAATATATGGCTCTACTGCTAGCACATGAATGGCCGGGAAATGTGAGAGAGTTACGAAATGTGGCTGAGCTCTACTCGGTTGGAATCATCAAACTGGCTGGCAAGGATAGCCATAATACTTCTGCCGAAGCTCAATTGCCTTTAGACGAGTTGGTTGATGATTTTGAAAAACGCGTCATTGAAGATGCGTTGTTCCTGCATTCGGGTCGAATCAGTGATTCAGCGGCGTATCTGCAAGTACCGCGCAAGAAGCTTTACTTGAGAATGAAAAAACACAATATCGACAAGGACGCGTTTAAGAGCCGATAAAAAAACGCCTCACGAGTTGTGAGGCGTTTATCTCTTTTAGTACCAGTCATCTTCAGGAAACAGCTTCCCTTCTGGAGCGTATGGATCGTCATCAAACGGATGTTCAGCCTTGTTTCTCAAGCTGTCCAATTGATGCTCTAGCATTTTGACTGTGTCGTAGTCTCCTTCGGAACAGGCGACATATATCTGTTGCTCCAAGGCTCTGATGCTATCGTTAATACCCATAGTTACCTCCGTATGCGTTGTCTGCGCAGTTGAACGGTTCTACCTATTCTCAAATCTATTGTAGTCAAGAAGACCAAATTCGATAGGCTGATTTTGCTTATACCAAGCATGAACTCGGTCGCTAAAAGGCCAAAACTGCGTCGAGCTGCGTCGAATTGCGAACGTATCCAACAACTTAACGTAGTCCTCTTCGGTGCGGATATTTTTCAACATTTGCACCAGTTGAGGGATTTGCTCTTCTTTAAGGGATAGATACGCAGCGGGATAGCTACCGATCACTCCACGAACCAAAGTTAAGTCATCATTTGCGGGATCACGATTGCTCTCTTCATCAAACAGACTGGAAATATTCGTATGTGCATTGTTATGGAGTAGGGTGAAGAGCTGTTCTTCTCCGTGATTGGATTCAATCATCATCATTACAATTTGCGGTATAACGAGTAGCCCTTCACCTTTGATGTCACTGATGCTTTTCAGTAGTGCTTCATTCTTAGCACTAAAGCCAGTTTGCTCTATATCATAACGATTATTGAGCACTGGGGAGAGCTGAGTGCGAAGAATGTCATAAAGCTCTGCTTTGGGATCATCCGTGTGGTATGGAACCTGAGTTGGTTGATCGAATGGCTTAACATTGCGCTGTAAGAAGTCACTAAGTTGGGTATTTTGGTCTTGGTACCAACTTGAGTGTTCCTGGTGGCGCATCGCCTTTGGCAACAGTGCGATAAAGTTACTTTCCCCTTCAAGGCGTAAGAAATCCATAAACATACGTGTCATCAATTGGTGGCCAAAGTTGCCATATACGTCAAACCCAGCGACCAACAGATAGTGAATACGTTCGATCAGGGCATAGTCCAGTATCCATGCTGTTTTTGGTGGTTCACCAACCATACCCTGAACTACGGATGCGCTATCAAAATGGCGGAATACTGTGAGTGCTGCATTAGGGTTAGTGCCGTTACCCGTCCAGATAATGTCGGTAGTTAGGTATTTACCACCTTCAAACCATTGGTTGATAAACTCAGACTTCGCCTCAAGGTAACGTGCTTGCTGACGTGAATAGGAGACCCAGTTGGTCACGGGCAAAGTATTACTTTCTAACTCTCCAGGCAGTCTTAAGTTGTCTGCTTGAGAGCGGTAAAATTCATTCACTTCCGGCAGATCGGCTTTGTCTGGGTCAAGGAAGAACACCCAAAATCTGTCATTGATAACGTTGAGCGCGAGTTGTCCACGACACACAGGCCCTTTAATAAAGGCATTGATGGTGTTTTGGGAATTATCGAGCATAAATTTAAAACGCGCTTTCACTGGCAGATCGATAAATGCGGTCATTGGGTTCGCAGCAACTTCTACATCGTAACTTGGTAGTTGAGCAACCTTGTAGTTGGCGTCGATGAACCACTCTTTCCAATCTCTCATCCGTTGTTCGTTCAAGGCGAATGGCATATGGGTTTTATCAACGATGGTGCCTTGCTCAGGAATTAGGCGGTAATAGACTCGTTGAACGCCTGGATCATCGTAAGGACGACGCGTAGCAATTCGTTGGACGGGCTGGCCCGGTGGTGTCGACGAACGAACCAAGGTGAAGAAACGTGGTGTTTCTTCATTGAGGTCAGAAAAATAGAGATGCGACAAAAACAGGTGCTCATAGATGTAACGAGCCGTCAGCTGTACCTTACGTGGGCTCTTGTTGAGCAATGTTTCGTATTCATTCACTAACCGAGCTTGCTGGTCAGTCAGTGGGATCGATTTGTTCATGATCGCGCCATTTTGCAACCAACTGGTTAGCGTCGCGTACTCATTTGAACTGAGGTTTGGCATACCATAAGGCATGCCCCAAGTTGGATAGTCTGCTAGGTACTGATCGTATTCCTCAATGGTAGGGCAGACCTGACTGCGGTCGATTGCAAAGTCGAAACCCTCCAGTTGTTTCTGATCAGGCAGGGGATGTGCCTCTTTTTGAGCGAGCATGCGCGCAATTAAGCCCGCTTCTAGGTTTGCGGTCGGGTTTTGAACTCGCTCATTAAGAACCGGATGAAAACCAAACTCTCGCCATTGCTGTGTGGTTTGTGCATCTTCGAAAAGACGATGAGGCGTTGCGGCGGTAAGGCGGGTTCCTTGATAAATTTGTTCTTTACTTGAGCCTCTGTCGATACCATCAACTGAAGAGAGTTTCAGTTGGCAGGGCGCGTCATAACAGGCATGACAAACCACGCAGCGGTTATCAATGATGGGTTTGACTTCAGATAAGAAGAAATCACTTTCTACACTGTTTAAATCACTACGACGCTCTTGAACACTCGCCTGACCAAATAGTTGGTCATAATTGAGTCCGGCGTATGTTGCACAGCCCGCGAAGCTTAAAACAACAGCAAACATGAAAAATGTACGTAAATTCATCTGGATAATTGTGCTCGTTCAACATTGGCTTAATTGCAGCAGAAGCCCATCAACTTAGCAAATAAAACATGGTTCAACATCGTCAATTAATTGAAACAATATCGATGTTGGCAGGCAATAGAGGCGACATTGAGTTAAATGGCGGTTACGTAGGCAACAGAGAAGGGGACATTTAACTGGGTAAATTGATAGAACCATCGCCACTGGTTATCTTGGAGTTTATCCCCAGGGCCTTTCACTTCGACCCATTCGAAATGACCGTCTTTAAACAAAATCAGATCGGGCATGCCGTTTCTGTATATTTTAAGGTCGGAGAGGAGAACGTTAAACAATCCGACAACCATCTCATTGGGCATTGACTCGATGCATTTATTTAACAAGGGCAAATCAAAGCTATGCCAATAGACAAAAGGGTTACTCAGTCCATGTTTAAGTTGATAGCACTCTCTTAGATGGCTAAGACCAAACTGCGCTATTTTCTCCAATACCGCTTCGATTTGTGAATGTCGTTTGGTGACGAAATCCGCGTGATAGAGGTCTAGCGGCCGATCTTGGTATGGATTAATAAACGCTCCTTCAATAGGCGCGAAGATGACTTCCCAAAAGGCGAGGCCAAACAAACCCGTTAGAACGGCATTTTCTGCATAGAAGACGTGATAGCCAAGCTGCTCGAAATGCGATTTGACGGCAAGTTCCACACCTTGTGTGCTCAGATCAAGCTGTAAGTGATGTTCTATCACTTGTGGCTTTTGAGGACGCGTAACACGCTCGCCTCGTTTACGCTTGATGCGCTGCGCTAACTTATGTCCTATCTCCAACTCACAGATGTCATAAGGGGTAGATAATATCTCTGTGACAACGTCACTCATCGCCTGTGTATCATCGAGCTTGTCATAGATTCTCGCTTGCCGCTCTCTTGAAGGAGGCAGTCCAGACCGTTTAAACCAGAATATTGCGTCGGTGAGTTGCCCTATGCGTTCAAGGTCGCGTGCTAAATCGTTGATCAGATGCTGACGTTTACGTTCGATGTATGAATGCGCAATAGGGTCTGGAATCTGTTGCAGCAGCTTAGTTAGATTGTCGAAATCTCTAGTGTTAGATTCAGAATAGCATTGGTGAAGTTGGGAAAGTGCGAGCAATTGATCAAGCTGGTGGCGATCAGAAAAGAAGCGACGCGTATTACTGAGCGAATAGTTTTCAAATCGATGTAGGCCGAGGTCGTCAAGGACAAATTGGCTTAAGTCTTGGCGCGTATTGGCAAAGAACAACGCCAGAAGCAGATCAATAACCTGTGACTGCAAAAGTTTGATGACCGTAAAAGGAAGTTGCTCGAAACGAGTAAAATCATCGTTACTGAGTTCATTGAGCATTTGTTCTTTGCGTAGGGTTCGGCTAGAGACACTAAATAGCGCAACTATCTCTGCTTTCGTCAATAACTGCCTAGCGAGTTCTGTCTCATTTAGTTTGGGGTTAAGGGCAATAAATCCCTGTTGGTGAAGTGCATCTAGCGCGGCGGGAATACTGTTTATTTCTAGATATTGAAGTTTATCAGAGCGGAACCATTCGCCTTTGCGTGACAATAGCCTGACCAGTAGGCACTGAGCATCCTTTTCAAGTTGTTCGAAAGCGGTAATCCAAGCATGTTCGACCTGAGAGAGCAGATCGGGATACCACTCTGTGGCATGGAGCGTCAGTTTCCTGAAGTTACTTAGGTAATAGTCGGGTTTGAGTTCAACAATCTCAGACATGATCAATACATACAAAAAAGGCTTAACCCTAAGGTTAAGCCTTTCTATCAGCAATTCAATCTATTAAGCGTGTTTTAGCTCAGCGATCTTCGCTTCTGAGAGTGGCTTAGTGATGAATGAAAGCACAATACAAACGGCCATCATCGCTGCTGAGATAGTGTAAGCTAGCGTGTAGCCTGTGCCGTTAGTCATTGAGAAACCAACAACTGCTGCACCGATTGCACCACCAATACCCCATGCTGTGTAAAGTACGCCATAGTTAGTGCCGTAGTTTTTCAGACCGTAGAACTCAGCGGTAAGCGTAGGGAATACAGCTAGCAGCGTACCGTAGCCAATTGCTGCGATTGCCGTACCAATGATCAGCGTAAATTCTGTTTTGAATGTTGCGAACAGAACCATGTTGATGCCTTGTAGTACGAAAGCAAGAAGCAGAGTACGTACGCCACCAATTTTATCAGCCAGCATACCAGCAGCAACACGACCGCCAGAGTTAAACACCGCTAGGATAGAGGCAAGGTATACCGCATTTGGTAGGTTAGCCTGAACACTTGCAATTGTCGTGATGTTACCGATGATCATTAGGCCAACTGACGCAGCAAATGCATACATGATCCACAGTGAGTAAAACTGTGGTGTTTTCAGCATCGCTTTCCAAGTTAGGTCATCAGATTTCTTAACTGCTTTAGGCGCTTGACCTTGTTTTACTTTTGGTTCTGCTGGTGTGTAGCCCGCAGGTGGGTTGTTGATTGTTGCTGCAAGAGGTACTGCGATAGCAAGAATACCAACGCCCAACACCATAAAGCTGGTTTGAATGCCCATGCTGTTAATGAGTGCAGAGGTTACTGGAGCAAGGTAAATTGCCGCTAGACCAAAACCTGCTGCAATGATGCCGTTAACCATACCTTTCTTCGACGCGTGGAACCACTTCATCGCAGAAGGAGATAGACAAGCATAACCAAAGCCGATACCAGCACCAGTGATAACACCGAAAGTGATGTTTAGCATCAGTGGTGAGTCGACAAAGCCAGACGCGATCATACCTAGGCCAGTAAGCACAGTACCAAGGATTAGAATAAGACGTGGACCCATACGGTCTTGCAAGATGCCAGCAACAAGAAGACAGATAGAGAAAGTGATGGTTGCTGTCGCGTATGGTGCTGATGCTTCAGCCGCGGTCCAACCAGATTCAGTGACTAGTGCTTTGTTAAATACACTCCAAGCATACAGGATGCCAAGACAAAGGTTGATACAGAATCCCGCTAGCAGGATGCGCATAGCTTTATCAATCTTGCTCATTTTTCTTCTCAGTTGTCCTCAAAAAGAGGATCGGTTAACAGACGATTTGTTCAAATTAAGTTTGCGTTTATCAACACAAGGCATAATGGGCGCGAATTATAACCGAATGAAGTGTGATTGGAATCTCTTTTTCAACTTAATTTGAATATTTTTCAAAAGTGTTGAATTTTTGTTTCTGGAGTGTGTGGATAATGGCTTAAATCGATGAGGAGTTGGCTCGAATAGTTTGTAGGCTTATGGTTTTGAGGTGTTAGTGCTTAATCGTTGTGCAACTCGGTACGATAAGCGCTCAATTTGAGGAAAGAGAAATAGGCCGCGTCGCGAGGAAGTGTATTGAGATTGGAGAAAAAGGCATAGACGGGCGCCCATCTATGCCTTTTGAGGATAATTAGTGGCCGATTAACGCAGGAATCCCTGGTAGCTGACCAACGACAGCAAGAGAGCCGACACAGATAATGAAGGCTGCGCCTGGGATCAGGTACTTGTCTTTTGCCGATAGACTCTTGGCACGTTCATGGTCACCAATCAGACCCATGTTGTCTAGCAGCATTGTGGTTGCCCAACCAAACACTGGGTTAACAAAAGCACAAGCGAAGATACAAATACCAGCACTTAGTGAATCTTTATGTTTGTGGATCATCTGCATACCCGCTTCGAGAAGTGGCAGAAACACACCAACGATCAGAGCAACACGCAACACGGGTTCCCACATCGCGAGATCCATCGGATAACCAATGACGGATGCGGCAATACACATTAAGCCAGTAAGCAGCGCACCACCAGGAATTGGACGCTTTGCAATGGCGGCTGGGATCATATAGGTACCCCAAGAAGAGGCAAGGTTACCACCACCCAATAGAGCACCGACACCTTGGCGGATAGATGCACCGACCATAGTGTCATCGACGTCCATCAGTACGCCTTTTGCTTCTTTCGGGTAGTTAAGCTCTTGGAATACGCGGTGGCCAAGGTAGTCAGGTGACCACATTGCAACGGCTAAAAGTGCAAATGGTGTGACGGCAATAAAATGCTCCAAATTTGGCCAACCCAATTGCCAACCCGTATTCTCACCCCACCAGTAGAATGGGCTGAAATGTGGTAATCCTGGTTCGGTAGTAAAGGCAAACTCAGCCCCCATCACATAAGCAACAATGCCCGCTAGAGCAGAACAAAGTGGAATGGCTAGCCAACGTTTGTTGATTTTAGCGAGGTAGGCGTAAACCATCACCGTTACACCAATCACAGCAAATGAAATATAGCCTTGGTCAGTACTTGCAGCCCATGCTTCCGTCTTATTGATCTGACCGATCAAGCCGACGGCACCAAGATAGATCAATAGCCCGCCTCGCACACCGACACCGGTTAGCGTCATAAGCTTTGAACCGCCTTTGGTAAACGCAAGGATCAAACCAAATGCACATACCATGAGACCGAGTGCGAGAGGGTGTCCTCCAGCCGCAGCAATCAGCGGAATGAGCGGTATCATTGGGCCATGAGTACCGGCTAAGTTAGCATTGGGGTTTAGAATGGCGGAAAAAAGGATAACAAACAGAGCGCCAGCGATGAGCAGTTCATAGCGTACGTTTTCCGCGACAAACTCAGGTGACAACCCAAACTGAGCGGCAAAAGCGGCAACCATAGCTGTAACCATTACCACTTTACCTATCGTCGCTGCGAGTGCAGGTACCCAGTCTTCTATCTCGATGCTGTAGTCGCGCGAAGGTAAATGGATACCCCAGCGACGAAAGCTCATGATAGTCAAATCATGGTTTAGAAATTCTTCTCGGCTTTCAAATTCCTGCGCCTTGCGACGCATATCCCTGTAAAAGGTTTTATTTGTGTTAGACATTCAGTCTTCCTTTGTTATGTTTCGAAGTTGAACCATGTCAATTAGAGTTCCGCTTTCACTTGGTATACTGACCTTCGATCAATACGAGACGACATCCCAGACGCTACCAAGCACCTTTATGTTTGATAAAGAGGGAACCATGGGTTTACTTCGCTAATGAAGACAAGTTAGCGAGTAAGCTAGCTTGTCAAAAATTCAATCAAACATGGCAGCCATACTAAGAAAGGGGTATGGGGCAAATATTGATTTGGGTTAATTAAGCGGGCGAAGTCATAAGCTGGGAAATTGGATGTTAGTAAAAATGCAACGCAGGCCGCACTTTTTAACAATTTATTAATATGAAATTGGGTTAATTGAAACCAAATGAAAATATCTGAACATGCTGACCGTACAGAGAAGCTGCACGGTGTCAGAGCCGAAGAGATTCATCGCTGGATTGATGGCTTCTTTGACTACAATGGCGAAGAGCACAGTGACACCATGGCGGATGGGGTAGAATTCGATCCCTATTCACATAGACGATTTCGTCACTGCAAAGAAGCACTGACAGAGGCGATTACTGAGTTTGGCGACAGATATACCCTTCAACAGATTAAAAACGTATTAGAAACGCATATTCGCGACGATTACCACGGCTATTTACCCACTCGCGCAGATTTTACCAACGACTCGTTCACCGCAAAATATCACGACACAAGTCATGACCAAGATCTGTCGGAGGTATTGGACGAGACTGAGCTTGCCGACTACTTTGTGGGTTTGAGTACACATCAGAGCGAACATCAATCGACGCTGAGTAACTTTAGTCTAAGGATCGTTGTTCCCACCGTGGTTGCGATTACGCTGTTTGTCACTGCGATTATCTATGTCATTCTGCCTTTGGTGGAAGAGTCGATGCTCAACCAAAAGCGCCAGATGCTAAAAGAGCTGACGTCAACCGCGGTGAGTATCGTCGACAGCTATGTTGGCTTAGAGCAACGTGGAATACTCAGCCTAGAGGAAGCGCAGAAAAAGGCGGCGATGGAAATTCGTGCGATGCGCTATGGGCCAGAAAATAAAGATTATTTCTTTATTACAGATATGCACCCCAAGATGGTTATGCACCCCTATAGGAGTGACTTAACCAACCAAGACCTGACCAATTACTACGAAAGTGAAAACAGTACAGGCTTCCCCATTTTTGTCGAAATTGTCAAACTGGTCAAAGCGTCTCAGCAGGGCTATCTCGAATACCAATGGCAATGGAAAGATGACGCGTCGATCACTGCGCCTAAGATGACCTACGTCGAAGGCGTTGAAGAGTGGCAGTGGATCATTGGTACTGGCGTCTATTTTCAAGACGTAGAGCAGGAGATCGATAAACTAGAGAGCACTTTATACCGAGTTTTTGTTGGCATTACACTCGGATTGGTGGTGATCCTCTTGTACGTTATTGGTCAGTCAAAGGCGATTGAGAAGAAGAAAAAGCGTGCCGAAATTGCACTTCACGAAGCAAAAAACCGGTATAAAGCGCTGGTAGAGTCATCAAATGAGGGCTACATCCTTGAAGCTGACGGCAAGATAATATTTTCCAATACTCGCTTGCACCAACTATTGGGTTATACCGACACGGAACTCAAATCACGCACTATTTGGCAAGAGCTGTTTTCCGACCATCCACAAAATCGTCGCGTGTTAAATCACTTGTTACAACTGTTCAATCATCACAGTGAGCCTGCCGAGTTCGATGCGCAAATCGTGACGAAGAGTGGCCGTACTATCGATATCATTTTGAGTACCTCACGCATCTTCCTATCAGAAAAACTGGGTCATGTTGTTTCGTTCCGCCCGATTGTGCGTAAAGTGTATGGGGCGAGTTTCGGCTCGGTAAACCCGAGTTGTGATTATCGTAAAACGAGCAACAGTATCATTACTGATATAGAGAGTAGTGACAGTCATAGCCATGTAGTTGAATCTTTGAACAGACTAACAGACCTGATTCGTGAAATGATTGCCGCAGGCACACGCTCCGATCATTTGCGTAGCCTGATAGGTTGTACCTACGATGCTGCTATTTGTCGTTTTGTCGAACTGACAATTAAAGATATCGGGCCGCCGCCAGTGCCATTCTCGTTTGTTTCGTTTGGCAGCAATGCTCGTCACGATATGACACTCTTTTCCGATCAGGACAATGCCATCGTGTTCGAGACACCAGACGATGAGGATCTGAAAGCGATACGACGTTATTTCCTCCATTTGGGTGAAAGCGTTTGTGCCATGCTCAATCAGGCAGGATATAGCTACTGCGATGGACTGATCATGGCATCAAACCATCAGTGGTGTCTGAGTAAAAAAGAGTGGCAGGACAACTTTACCCGTTGGGTAGAGCAAGCCTCCCCAGAAACCATTTTAGAGTTGAACGTCTTTTTCGATATTCGTGCCACGTATGGCGACGCATCATTAGTCGATGATATTCAGTCACATATTCAACAACTGTTGGTATTACATCCCGAGTTTTTACCCATCTATGCGCAAAACTGCCTCTCGCATAAAGTCCCTTTGCCTGCCTTTAATGATGATCCAGAGAGCAAGCAGGGATGTATGTCTATCAATCTCAAAGAGTGCCTAAGACCGATGGAAATCTTCTGTCGACTCTATGCTTTGCAGCACGACATTAGAGAGTGCAATACACGTATTCGATTACAAGGTTTGCTCAATGCGCAGGAGATTGATTCAAAAACCTATCGAGAAATGGTCTACATCTTCGACCATATTTGGCACCTGCGTTTTATGAACCAGATCGTTGAATATAGTGATTTGCGCAGAGTAAACGATGTGCTGGCGGTGAACGATCTCACGCCGCTGGAGGTACAAAACCTAACTAATGTCCTCAATCGAATCGCGATCTTCCACGATAAAGTGACAATGGACTTTGCCAGCCAAGAACGTTAGTCAACACACCGAAGTGGGGGAATCGACTCACATTTCAGTGTAGTTGGGACCACCACTTTCGGGCGGAACCCACGTAATATTTTGCGATGGGTCTTTGATGTCGCAGGTTTTGCAGTGAACACAGTTGGCTGCATTGATTTGTAGCCTTCGCTGGCCCTCAACATTGACGATTTCGTAGACCCCCGCAGGGCAATAGCGTTGACTCGGTTCATCGAACAAGGTCATATGATGAGTAATTGGGATATGTTGATCAGACAGCAGTAGGTGGCAAGGCTGATCTTCTTCATGAAAGGTTGCAGAGAGATACACAGAAGAGGGCTTATCAAAACTTAACTGGCCGTCGGGTTTCTCGTAGTGAATAGGATGACAACGAGAGCGTTCGTATAAGGTGACATAGTCAGCTTGTGGGTCGCCAATATCCCAACTCAGCGCGGTGCCCGTTAGACGTTGCCAGATGTTTTGCTCAAATAGCGTCAGTGCGCCGCCAAATAACGTCCCATAACGATGAATGCTACCTGGGAAGTTACGGTTCTGATTCAACTCCTCATACAACCAGGAGTCAGTAAACCGTTGTGCGTAATTCGCTTCTTGCAACTGCTGTTCTATCGCTTCAAACACGGCTTCAGCGGCAAGTAAGCCTGATTTCATGGCGGTATGACATCCTTTGATTTTGGCAGCGTTAAGAGTGCCTGCTTCACAGCCAATCAATAGCCCACCGCAGAACTGTTGTTTGGGCAAAGAGAGTAACCCGCCTTTGGCAATAGCTCTTGCACCATAGGCAATACGCTCCGCTCCTTGTAAGTACTGAGCAAACTGAGGATGATGTTTGATGCGCTGAAACTCATCAAAAGGACTTAGAAAAGGGTTGGTATAGTTCAGGTCAGTGATAAGACCGACGGCGATTAAATGATCCTCGAGATGATAGAGAAAGCCGCCTCCGGTTGAATCTGACTCGCTCAATGGCCAGCCAGTCGAGTGCATTACCTTGCCCGCACTGAAACGAGAGTCATCGCCCTTTAGACGCCACAGCTCTTTGATACCGAGCGCGTAGTGTTGTGGCTGACTGTCTCTATCAAGCTTAAAGTGGCTAATCAGTTCTTTTCCTAAGCTGCCTCTCGCGCCTTCGGCAAAGATGGTTTGTTTGGCGTTCAGTTGGATCCCCGCCTGAAAAGTGCTTTTTTGTTCTCGCTGTTTGTTGAGTCCCATATCTGACGTGATAATGCCAGTTACATTCCCTTGTTCGTCGTAGCAAACTTGTCTCGCAGGGAAGCCCGGAAAAATCTCAACCCCAAGCTTCTCTGCCTGAGTCGCTAGCCAGCGGCAAAGTTTGCTTAGGCTAATCACATAGTTATCTTGGTCATTGCGCAAAGAAAGTGGGGTCAACCAATGTGGTAGCGAGATGTGGTTTGCCTTGCTGGTACAGTAGATAAATTGATCAGAGGAGACGCGAGTCGTCACTGGTGCACCTTGTACCTGCCAGTCTGGGAAGAGTTCGTCGAGCGCTCTGGTCTCAAATACCGCACCAGAAAGTATATGAGCCCCGACTTCTGCGCCTTTTTCTACGACACAAATTGACAGCGTTTGTTGATGTTGTAAGGCTAATTGCGCCAGCCTACAGGCGGCAGAAAGTCCCGCGGGGCCAGCGCCGACAATCACGACATCAAAGTCCATACTCTCTCTTTCCATCTCTCATAACCTTCACGACGATTCAACATCATGCAATAAATATAGTTACAGTTGACGTAAACGTAAACTTTACTAAGCTCAATTTATCACTTTGCTTTTCGGAGATGGCGATGAAAGTTCTGGTAGCGATTAAACGTGTTATTGACCCGTACACGAAGGTACGTATCAAAGTTGACGGTTCGGGTGTAGAAACCGATAACGTTAAAATGGCAATCAACCCTTTCTGCGAGATTGCCGTTGAAGAAGCGATTCGAATGAAAGAAGCGGGTAAGGTCAGTGAAGTGATCGTCACCTCGATCGGCACTGATGATTGCCAAGAGCAGTTGCGCAGTGCGCTTGCATTAGGAGCGGATAGAGCGATACATGTCAGCAGTGAAAAGAGGCTTCAGCCACTCGCAGTAGCACGAATTCTCAAACGGCTTGCAGAAAAAGAGCAGACCCCGCTGGTTCTTGTTGGCAAACAGTCTATTGATACGGACAACAACCAAGTGGCGCAAATGTTAGCCGGTCTTATGGCGTGTCCTCAGGCGACGTACGCATCTAACATCGACCTTGTTCAAGATGAGCTGCTGGTCACTCGTGAAGTGGATGGTGGCTTGGAAACGCTTAAATTAACCCTGCCAGCCGTCATAAGTACCGATCTAAGACTCAACGAGCCGCGTTATGCATCGCTACCCAACATCATGAAGGCGAAGCGCAAACCATTAGATATCGTCAACGTTGAAAGTTTGGATGTGGACTGTTCGCCGACTCAGACTGTGCTGGAGGTTTTCGCTCCTCCTAAGCGTGAAGCTGGAATCATGGTGGCGAGCGTCGCCGATTTGGTCGAGAAACTTAGAAATGAAGCCAAGGTGATTGAGTAAGGAGTGTGTGATGAGCGAAGCCAATATTTTAGTTGTCGCAGAGCATGATCATAAGACGATCTCTGCGGCGACATTATCTGTGCTGACTGCTGCTATGCAGTTAAAAGGATTTTCTTCTGATGCCAAACTGAGCGTATTGGTGGCGGGTAACCCATGTGATGAGGTTTGTAATCAACTCAGTGGTTGTGAAGGAATCGACGAGTTGTTAGTGGCAGATAGCTCAGTGTATCAATCTCAGCTAAGTGAAAATCTTGCACAACTGGTGATGAGTTGTGCCTCTGAATATGGCTATTTGCTCTGTTCGGCGTCGAGCTTTGGCAAAGACATAATGCCACGGATCGCGGCTCTGCTAGGGGTTGGAATGATGTCTGACGTGGTTGCGATTGAAAGCGACGATACGATAGTGCGCCCCATATATGCGGGTAATGCGTTAGCGCGAGTACAAAGCCACGATGATGTAAAAGTTATGACGGTGAGAAGCACTGCGTTTGACAAAATATCCCTTGAGGGGACTAACACGGTCAAAATGGTGAATCTGGACCTAGCGATAGATTGTCAGGGAACAGAGCTTATCCGCCGCGACAAGATTGAAAGTGAACGCCCAGAATTATCCAATGCGGATGTGGTGGTTTCTGGTGGGCGAGGTGTCGGCAGCAAAGAAAACTTTGCTATGGTAGAAGCTTTGGCTGATAAGCTCGGTGGGGCGATAGGAGCCTCACGAGCGGCTGTTGATGCGGGTTTTGTTACTAACGATTTACAGGTCGGTCAGACGGGCAAAATTGTTGCACCGCGTCTCTATATCGCAGTGGGTATTTCGGGGGCGATACAGCATTTAGCAGGTATGAAAGACTCCAAGGTGATTGTTGCGATTAACAGCGATCCTGATGCGCCAATTTTCGAAATAGCAGACTATGGCATAGTGGGAGATTTGTTCACATTACTCCCAGAATTAATAGAACAAGTCGGACGAAATGGCGGATAGGATTTCCGTCTAACTCACAGATAAATAGAGAGATTTGTTCATAAAGTTCATTAACATCATTAATGAACAAAAGGGTCATTAAGAAAGGTATCTGAGCAAGATTGTTGTCGCTATTATCAAGTTTATAAGTAAACCAAATAATAATAAATTTGATTCAAGGAATGACAATGCTTGCCAATAAATTCACCTTACAAAGCCGCCTAATATTTGCGGTGCTTCTGCCATGCATCGCATTAATTGCTGTTGGTGTTGCGGGATACAAGAGTATCAGCAATCTCAATCAACAGTCAGAGAAACTGTATTCAAACACGTCTGCGCCGATGCGCTCGATGGCCGAAGTTGCCTCAAGAATCCCTCGAATGCGAGTCGGTATCGATATGATGCTGCTGCAAGACACCTCCTTACGCGATCAAAAAGGGGTACTGACTCGGGTTAAAGAGACCCGAGAAGAGGATATTCCTGAGATGCGTCAGGCAATCGAAAATGCTGTACAAGCTCAGGCAACCACTGAACTCAAACAAGAGGTAACCAAGTTACTCAAGGAATTTGAGCGCATGGTCGCTCAAGAACTGAATCCTATGTTGGCGGTTTTAGAAAACAATGACTTGGAGAGCGCGCGACAGATTTATAAACAACAATATGCTAAGACGTATGGTGTGTTAAAAAATCATGCTAACGCCATTCTTGATACTTTACTTGAACAGGCGCAGCAACAGCACCAGCAGAGCAATAGCGACTATCTTGCGGGCAAACAGCAATTGTTTGTCATCATTGCGATTGGCTTATTTTTGTCTGTTGTGACTGCGTTGGTAACGGTCATCAGTCTCAAACGACGCGTCGCTTATCTTCAAGACTCTATTTCACTTGCTGCACAGCAAATGGCGTTAGACAGTCGCTTAGAACTGGCAGGGAAAGATGAGCTGTCCTCCATTGCGGATAGCTTTAACGCCTTTGTAAGCCGTGTGCATGATTCAATTAAAGAGGTGGCGACAAACTCTAAACAGCTCGCACTAACGGCTCAACAAGTCTCCCAACATGCAGAGTTAACGCAGAACCATTGTACTAACCAAAGAGACCGTACCACACAGGTCGCAACAGCTATTCATCAACTCGGTGCCACGGTTAGTGAGATTGCTACCAACGCCGCTCAGGCAGCGGAAGTTGCCAAAGACGCGACCAGCCAAGCTCAATCGGGTGCTCAAATCGTCGATGACGCAGGAACCCAGATTAACCAGTTGACTCAAGAACTGGAGCAAGCCAGCGAAATTGTGACTTCATTGGCGAGCCAAGTTGATGATATTAGCTCGATACTCGATACCATTCGCGGCATCTCGGAGCAGACAAACCTGTTAGCACTCAATGCTGCGATTGAAGCCGCGCGTGCGGGAGAGCAAGGTCGAGGCTTTGCCGTAGTGGCTGATGAAGTGCGTAAACTTGCCAGCCTGTCTGCTGACTCGACGGAAGAGATCCAAGGGGTCATTAACCGCTTGCAAGGAGAGTCAAACCGAGCCGTTAATGCAATGGTTAATGGCAAAGAAAAGAGTGTGCTGGTGGTAGAAAGTGCCGTTAATGCAAATCAATCATTGAACAGAATCGAGCAACATATTACGCATATCAGTGATCAGAATATCCAAGTTGCAACGGCCACAGAGCAGCAATCAAGCGTGGTGGGTGAAATCAACCGCAACGTCGAAGAGATCAATCAGTTTACTGTTGAAACGGCACAAGTTGCGCAGCAGTTGAATGTGAGTAGTGATCAGCTTATGGGACTATCTCGACAGTTGGATGGACTGGTGAGTAACTTCAAAGTGTAATGCTTAACACGCCAACGCCGCTCATGATAGATGCGGCGTTGGCTCATCGTTAACGCTGAAGATGCTCGACCAGTTTTTTAGTGAATCTTGCGGCTTCGCCACCGGTACATGCTCTGTGGTCAAAAGTAATCGATAGCGGCATAACTTTAACCGCAACTGGAACGCCATCTTTTATGACCACACGTTCGATGATACGTCCTGCACCAACAATCGCGACCTGAGGTGGTGAGACAACGGGTGTAGCGAAAATGCCAGCAATGGCTCCAAAATTAGAGAGAGTGATGGTTGCATGTTGTAAACTGTCTCGGCCAATTTTACGTTCTCTGATTCCTTGGACGGTTTCATTTAACCATGTTCGGATGCCGTTATCGTCATAACTCTCAGCGCGTTTCAATACGGGGACGT
This sequence comes from Vibrio sp. TRT 1302, assembly GCF_050113875.1. NCBI lineage: Bacteria > Pseudomonadati > Pseudomonadota > Gammaproteobacteria > Vibrionales > Vibrionaceae > Vibrio > Vibrio sp. TRT 1302. The sequence goes on from NZ_JBNJOF010000002.1 coordinate 107,720, forward strand.
AGAGCCCGTGGCTGCTGTCAACGGCAATACCAATATTGACTCGGCTATGGACACAGCGGGTCATGGTTTCTGCGTCGAACCACGCATTCAGAGCCGGTTCTTCCTGACAGGCATAGACAACGGCACGAATCAATCGCCCGGATATATCCTCCGATGCTGTCCAATTTGCGAGAGACGCTTCTTCGGTAATCGTCACCGCCGCGACACTGTGATGCGACTCAGACATGGTTGATACCATGGTTCTACGTGCACCTTTTAACACTTCAGTGCCAGGACTCTGCTTACGTGCTTCAGCATAAATGTCATTATCAGTGATGATTCCATTTGGTCCGGTACCGCTGACAGCGTTTAAGTCTACGCCGAGCTTTTTAGCCAACAGGCGTGTTGAAGGTAGCGCCGTAACCAGCCCGTCAGTAGAAGGGCTGTGAGTACTGCCGATCCAAAAATCGTCAACGTCGACATGGTGTGTGGTTTGCGACACATTGCCAACCACAGTGGCTGCGTCTTGTTGCTTCTGTTTTGTCACAGCGGTGCCGACTAACTCAGGTTGCTCTTCAATTTCGAGCAACAGTGCACCGATGTTTATCACATCACCTGCTTCGCCATGGCGACTGACCACAACGCCTGAGTAGGGTGCCGGTACTTCCACCACCGCCTTTGCTGTTTCAACGGTGAGCACCACTTGATCTAGCTCGACCGAATCGCCGACATTAATGTGCCATTCGACAATTTCGGATTCTGCTAGACCTTCGCCCAGATCTGGTAATAAAAACGTTTTCATTTCCAACCCTCCACAAGCTCACGTGCAGCTAAGACGATGTCTTGCTCATGAATCATAAAATAGTCTTCGTTACGGTAGTAAGGCATGATGGTATCGAATCCCGTGACACGTTTCGGTGGTGCTTTTAGTAGACACATCGCTTTTTCCGCGGTGCGAGCAAGGATCTCCGCCCCAACGCCACACGTTCTGCTGGCCTCATGGACAACGAGCAATCGGCCAGTCTTTTCTAACGATGAAAGTATGGTATCCATATCAATGGGTTTGATGGAGGCGAGGTCAATGACTTCCGCTTCAATTCCTTGCGAGGATAAGGTTTGCGCCGCTTGCAGTGACTCAACAACGCATGCGCCCCATGTCACTAAAGTAATGTCTCGGCCTTTACGCAGAGTAAAGCAAGTATCTAGGGGAAGCGCTTCTCCGTTATCAATCACATCAGATTTGACGGTGCGATAGATGCGCTTTGGCTCGAAAAACATAACGGGATCGTTGCTTCTAATCGACGCTAATAGCAATCCATATGCGCGTTGTGGGGAAGAAGGGATGACAACCTTAAACCCAGCAGTGTGAGCAAACAGGGCCTCGACACTTTCAGAGTGATGTTCCGGAGCGTGAATGCCACCGCCAAACGGTGCCCTAAATACGGCGGGACAGGTTAGGCGACCACGTGTTCGATTTCTCATGCGAGTCGCGTGACACATAAGGTGCTCCAACGCAGGAAAGACGAACCCTTGGAACTGAAACTCTGCAACGGGTCGCAATCCCTGACTCGCCATGCCAACCGCGACACCTCCAATAAGCGCTTCAGCAAGCGGGGAGTCAATCACACGGCGAAGACCGAATTTCTCTTTTAAGCCAACGGTGGCACGGAATACACCACCGTTATCGCCGACGTCTTCGCCCAGAACAACCACGCTAGAGTCGTGACTCATTTCATAGTGCAGTGCAAGGTTAACTGCTTCGACTAGGGTAAGTTCAGCCATGTTTGCCTCCTTGCATGCGCATTGCTTTGTTTATTAGCTCATCGCGTTGTTGATTCAGTTCGACGGGGGCTTGCTCATAAAGAAAATCAAACGCAGTTTCAGGCGCTTGAGGTGGCAGAGACAGATAGTGTTCGACGGCTAATTCGACTTGTTGTTTGCACGAGACGAGCCACTCTTGTTCAAGGTTTTCGTTCCATGCACCGTGACTAATCAGATAGGTTTTGAGGCGTTTAACGGGTTCATATAGCCAAGCTTGGTTCAGTTCGTCACCGCTCCGGTAACGCGTCGCATCATCGGCGGTGGTATGATCGCTGAGGCGGTAACTGACGGCTTCGATAAGTGTCGGCCCCTTACCTTTGCGGGCGCGATCTAACGCCGCTAGAACCGTGTCATGCACAGCAACAACATCGTTCCCATCGACGGTAATTCCACGGATCCCAGCGCCTTGCGCTTTATCAGAGAGAAAATCAGCGGCGCATTGCAGCGCTCGGGGTACCGATATTGCCCATTGATTATTGTTCACGACGAACACAAGTGGCAGGTTCCAAGCACCGGCGCAATTGATGCTTTCTAGAAAATCACCTTTCGAAGTCGCGCCATCGCCACAGGTGACGAGGGCGGCATGGTGCTGATTGTCTATTTTCAGTGCCGCAGCAACACCAACAGCGTGGGTGCACTGCGTGGCAATAGGTACGCAGAAAGGTAAGTCATGGCATGGTTCTGGGGTATCGCTACCTTGGGGCGCGACATGAAAGTCACTGCCTCGTTCATCGCCTCCCCAATATTGTAGGTTCTTTTCCATCGCGATGCCTCGTACCCACATGGCGGGCATATCGCGATAATAGGGAATAAAGACATCTCTTGGATGCATCGCATGACCAATTGCCACACCATAAGCCTCAGAACCCAGATGGGAAGGGTAAGTACCCAGCTTACCCGTTCGTTGCAGCGCCACCGCTTTATTGTCATAAGTTCGGGTGAGCAGCATATCTTTATAAAAATCGGTTAGGGTCGCTAAGTCTGCCCATGCGGGAAGTTGGTTGACCGCGTTACCTTCGTGGTCGATGAAGCGTAACATGGGTAGTGTCTGAACATTCATTACTATCTCCTTTATGTTACTCATTAGTGGATCGCACTTCGAGCAACGGTGTCTGACTCAGTGACCATGTTTCGGCACATCAAAGCCCAGATAGATACTTAAGTTTCATACATCTCTAAGTAAGTGACTAAAACAACCTGCTGATGAATTCGCCACCTGCGTATTTTTCACCTGTAAACAAAGATGAAAACAGCGATCAATTTCAATCATTACACTTTAAGGTAAGTGTAACAAAGATGTTAAAAGTCGCATGTTGAGAATGATTATTGTGTAGTAAAGCTGAGCTTACACTTGCGTGAATTGTGGCGAAAAATCGCGTTTATTAACAAAGGCGGGCTAAATAGTTAGTTATTTATACTTGTGATTGAGCTTGTTCTAGAGGATTGGTTTGCAAGTTTAGATACAAAATATCTGTTTTTTAGCCGTGTATCTAAACGAAAACAGCAGACCGAAGCCTGCTGTTTAACGAGTTAGAGCGAAATTTCAGATTATTCTGGTTGCTCTGCTAGGTTTTGTTTTTGTTGCTGTGCTTTGTACACTTTGCCTGCGTTGAAACGCTCTAGGTAATCCGCTAGGTCACGTTTCACTTCTGGTACTAGGATGTAAAGACCAACAATGTTCACTAGAGCCATTGCAAAGATCATTGCATCTGAGAAGTCGATGACTGGACCAAGGTTCATTGCCGCACCAATGACAACAAAGATACAGAACTTAACTTTGAAGATGATTTCTGCTGTTTTGCTCTCACCGAACAAGTAAGTCCAAGCTTTTAGACCGTAGTATGACCAAGAGATCATAGTAGAGAAAGCAAATAGGATTACGGCTACAGCAAGTAGGTAAGGGAACCAGCTAATTGCGCTACCAAATGCCGCAGACGTTAGTTCAACACCCGCTAGACCTGTATCAGTGTCTAGGTAACCAGTGATGATGATAACTAGTGCAGTCATAGTACAGATAACAACAGTATCAATGAAAGGTTCTAGTAACGATACAAAACCTTCTGACATTGGTTCTTTTGTTTTTACCGCTGAGTGAGCGATAGCCGCCGAACCAACACCCGCTTCGTTCGAGAACGCCGCACGTTTGAAGCCTTGAATTAGAACACCAATTACACCACCAGCAACACCTTCACCAGTGAATGCGCCGTTAAAGATTGCTGAGAATGCGTCATCGATGCGATCAAAGTTCATCAAGATAATGATGATTGCGGCACCAACGTAGATGGTTGCCATGAATGGAACAACCTTCTCAGTAACTTTAGCGATAGACTTAATACCACCGATGATTACGATACCAACGATCACTGCTAGGATCAGGCCAAACAACCAACCTTTATCTGCAAAGAATGAAGCATCGCCACCAGTAACACTTACAACCTGTTTGAACGCTTGGTTTGCTTGGAACATGTTACCGCCACCAAGTGAACCGCCGATAGCGAACACAGAGAACAGAACGGCAAGAGTACGACCGAATGCGGCATTGCCACGTTTAGCAAGACCTTTGCTTAGGTAGTACATTGGACCACCAGAAACAGAACCGTCTGGGTTCGTGTTACGGTATTTAACACCAAGCGCACACTCTACAAACTTGCTCGACATACCAAGTAGGCCTGCAAGGATCATCCAGAATGTTGCACCAGCGCCACCGATAGACACAGCCACAGCAACACCTGCGATGTTACCTAGACCTACTGTGCCCGAAAGAGCTGTTGTCAGTGCTTGGAAGTGAGAAACCTCACCATCTTCTTTTGATTTTGGATCTGAGAACTTACCAGATACCAACTCGATAGCGTGTTTAAAACCACGCACGTTAATGAAGCCTAAGTAGACTGTGAAGAAAGTTGCTGCAACAACTAACCAAAGAACAATCCACGGCACCTGTACGTCACTAAAAGGGAACGGAATAGTCGAGAAGATCATTCCTACAAAAGGGTTAACGATAGGTGCAACGACTTCGTTGATTTTGTCATCCAAGTTGGATGCTGCAGCGCTACCTGCAAATATACTCGCCAATATGGCTAGCGAAATACGCTTTGTCATGCTTTTCCTGCCTGTGAAATGGGTGTTTTTATAAATAATACTTATATTGTGTTGTGTTTTGTTACATTTGTGTAACGTTGCCTATTATTCATTTAATAAATAAGCACGCAACATCTTTGACGGAAAAGTTGATCTAGCAAACAATTCTGATTTTTACTAACCAGTCAGGCTAATTTTGAACTTATTCACTGCTTTCTGTGAAAAATCTGGATTTTATATAAAGATATAATTGACTATTTTGGTCGGATATTTTGCGGTTTGGGTGGATATATAAAACTGTCTGATTACTATTTGAACAGTAGTAGATGAGGCTAACCCCCGATTTTGCAGATTATTTGTACTGCATTCTGAAACAAAATGTTATCGAGCCTAAATCCGAGCTGCACGATCACTATAGAGGGGGGATTGGGTATTATCACAACACTATATCTAGATTGTGTTGTAGGAAATAACCTATTTAAAACAAAAGGTTAACACAGTAAATTTTGTGTCAAATGTCTATTGTGATGGATTGATTTAGCCGAAAACAAGAGTACGATGCGCGCCATCTTGATTAAGTGGTGGTATACATGAAAACTAACGTATTAAAAATGGCTATCGTAGTAGGCTTAGGTGTTTCTTCTCTTACTGGTTGTATGGGACAAATGGCGACAACGGGTCTTGTTTCAAAATTCAACCTAGAAGTGGTAGATAACCGCTACGGTCGTGAAGGTATGTTCCTGCTTCTTTCACCTGTCTATGGTATCGCTGGTACTATCGATCTATTCGTTTTCAACGCGATTGAGTTCTGGACAGGTACCAACCCAATTTCTGGTAAATCACCAGCGGTAGTGGATACTCCGACCAAAAACTACATCAAAGTGAACGGCCATTTAGACAGCTCACTTAAAGATGTTCCTTTGTCGAACAACGCAAACATCGAAAAAGCAACGATGCAGCAAATCGACGAGAACACAATGCAGATGGATATTTCATACATTGATGGTACTCAACAAGTACTTCGTGGTGAAAAATCACAAGATAGCGTAGCTTTCTACCTAGATGACCAGTACATCACGACAGTCTCTAATGATGAGCTAACGAATTACGTAACAGCGGCAAATATTTAATAGCCCAGTTATATCGTGTTTCGAAGTCCTCGCTTAGCGGGGACTTTTTTTTTGCACTTACCGACCGCCTCATACAAAAGTTTAATTTATTGATACACATTTATTTAACAACATTGAGCAAGACGCTATAGTAAGCATTGAACTTACTATAGGAGTTAATGGATGAAACTCACGATATCAGGGAAGTTACAGCTAAGTTTTCTGTCACTTGCAGTACTTTTTATCGTTTCCGCATTTTTAATCTTCCGCAGCATTAATACCGTCGATACGCAGACTCGTTCACTGCTAGAGAGTGATCTGCCGACCGTAGATGCCGGTCGTTCAATTCAGCAATCTATTCAAGCCACAGTATCTTCTCTGCGAGCGTACATGCTGCTTGGAGGAGATGAAATGACGGGGGCTGAGCAGAGAGACAACTTAGCCCAAGCGGTGCTCAAGGTTGATGAAGCGATCCCCCAATTAGAAACACTGTTAGTGGCAGATAGTTACCAAAGAGTCTTGTCGCAATGGACAGTGGTAACCAAATCATTGAATGAAATCGCCGAACTCAGCCATAGCGATGAAAACCTTCCTGCTCACTCACTGTTTATCTTTGAAGCCGCTCCTATCGCAGAGGTGGCACTCGATCAACTGCAAGGTTTAATCAATGACGAAGCAGGGAATAAAGAGGGAGGAGAGCGTAAGCGTCTATTTAGGCTCTATGCAGATAGCTATACCTCGTTAGCCAACGCGCTTTCATCAATGCGAGATTTTCTTCAATACGGTAGCCAAGACCATCTCGACAAGTACCAAGAATTTCTAAAAATCCACGCCAAATCTGTAGAAGAAATCGAATCTAAGACCGATTTGCTATCAAGCAGTGACCAAGGACTATGGTCACTGTTCAAAGAGATGCAACAGCTCTATTTTCCCTTAGCGGATCAGGTAGTGAATCTTCGCAAATCGAACGACTGGAACATCGCAAACCAGAAGATGGCAAACGAACTGGTTCCTGCTGTACAACAACTTGATGCTAGCCTCGAAGCGGTGATCAACCAGCAGCAAGCTCAAGCTGATGCTAGTGGGCAAGGGATCTTTAGCTCAGTCACGAATGTGATTCGTTTGCTGGTTGGCTCGATTGCTCTGGTCGTGATCGTATCGGTAACAACTGCCCACTTCATGGGCAAAAACATCGGTCGTCGTGTGTCGATTGTGTCCAAACGTGCAGAGTCCATTGCTGATGGTGATGTATCTCAAGCCTCGCTAGCAATTGAAGGTAGCGATGAACTGGCCAGTTTGATGCATTCAATCAATCGAATGAATGATGAGCTCGCCAGTATAGTAAAAGGTGTCACGACTAAAGCGAACACAGTCAGCGATAGTATGAAGTCATTGCTCGACGCCAACGAAGCGACAGTGTCTCAGGTCGAACGTCAGAAGGCGACGATGGCACTAGTCGGCCAGCAAGTGAGTGAAGTGAGCCAGTCTGCCAACGACACCGCAATGCAAGCAGAGCAGTCGGTAAGTAATTTGCTTCAATCGAAACAACAGATCGAACGTGGTTCACAAGCGCTGGATCTCAATAAAAACACTGTAGGTTTGCTGCACACAACAATAGAAAAAGCGAGTGACCAGGTGGATGAGCTCAGCAAAGAGAGTGAAGCGATTGGCCGGGTTACTGAGGTGATTGAAGGTTTAGCAGAACAAACGAATTTGCTCGCGCTAAATGCGGCGATTGAAGCCGCAAGGGCAGGGGAATATGGTCGAGGATTTGCTGTGGTTGCCGACGAAGTTCGATTACTCGCTACGCGAACCACAGAATCGACCACAGAAATCAACAACATCGTTAACGCGATCCAAACTTCGACAAGAGCCGTTGTCAGCGAAATTGAGAAGAGTAAGGAGTTAGCTCGCGAAGGTGCGGAACATACCGAGCTTGCGTATGGGACACTCAACTCAACCACGGATCAGATTGAAGTGCTTAACCAACAGATGAAAGAGTTATTGAGTTCTGCTCAGCAACAGTCGTTAGCGACTGACGAAATACAGAGCTTAATGGAAGAGGTCATCTTATCCGTTGAGGATGTCGCAAAGATATCCAATTCCTCTTCTGATATATCGAGTCAGGTTCGGACTCAAGTGGACGAACTCAACAATGAGATGGAGCAGTTTAAAATAAGCTAATTTGTTGAATTAGTGAGATTTCGCGCGAATTACTTAACAATAATCATAATTGATGAAATTGATCGAAGTACTATCTATACCTAACCTCAATATATGGTCTATAGCTTAATAGTTGTAAGAGTAAGCTTAATGGTAAGGATGGAAGTGCTTCGATTTTTTATTAGTGTATTGGTTCTAGTGAGTTTTACTTCTTGGGGGCAAGCTGATTCGCCCCAAAAACTCGTGGTGGCTAACTCAAAAGCATGGAAACCCTTCTCTTTTATTAATCAAGAAGGTAAGCCTGACGGCATATTGATTGAGTATTGGCAGGAGTTTGGTCAGAAGAACAATATAGACGTTGAGTTTCTCTTGTTGGACTGGCAATCATCACTCGATGCCGTAAAGGATGGCCGTGCAGATGTGCATGCGGGCTTGCTATGGTCTGAAGGACGAGACAGCTACCTAGACTTTACCGCTGGCATTATGTCTATCGATACTCAGCTTTTTATCAGTCAAGAGCATATCGGCTCTAGTCTAGATGAATTCATGCTCTCTAAGCACGACAATAAGGTCGGTGTCGTTGCGGGCGGTTATGAGGAAGAGTTTACCAAACTGCATTTTCCAAATCTCAATTTGGTTAGCTTTGCCAACAACAAACTGATGATCGAATCTGCGTTTGCAGGTGAGCTTGATGCGTTTGTTGCAGACCTACAAGTGGCTAACTTCTACATCCACACATCGCAAAAAGCCCCGAAATTTGTTGGGGTACGTCATCTCTATTCTGGTGAGTTAAGGGCGGCGGTGGCTGAAGGGAATACCGCGCTACAAGAACGAATCTCACAAGGCATCAACTCATTTGATGTTGAAGATAAACAGAAGATCTTCAATCGCTGGATGTACATCAATACCGTGTATCCTGATTACCTAATACCGCTATCTGCACTTGCGATTGGTCTAGTGACCTTTGGCTATATCGTGACACTGAATATTACGGTTAAAGTGAAAACTAAGGCGCTGGAGCAGGCCAACCGAGAGCTTAAAGTACTATCTGAAACAGATCAGCTGACAGGGCTAAGTAATCGACGCCACTTTGTTGAAGAGTTAAAGCAACGTCTTGCCAGTGAAGCGGCGATTTCAGTAATGATCTTTGACATTGATGATTTTAAGAATATCAACGATACCTACGGTCACCAAACTGGTGATGAAGTGATTAAAAGAGTGGCACATTCCGCTGCCGATATCGTCCCTGAGCAACATTTGATTGGTCGTATAGGCGGGGAAGAGTTTGCAATAGTCATGTGTGGTGAGGAGTTTGGCAAAGTCGTGGATATTGCAGAAAGCCTATGTGCCAGAATCAGACACTTATCTATCCTCGATAACCCAAGCATCAAAGTTTCAGTCAGTTTAGGCTGTGCCCACTATTTGTCTAATAACGGTGACATCACGCTATCCGACGCTGACCACCTGATGTATCAATCAAAGTTAGAAGGGAAGGATAGGGTCACCGCGATCTGCTATCCCTAAGTATTCACAATGAGATTCCCCCAAACAACGGCTAAATCTGGCGGCTGATTTGTTGCCGTCAGAGCGAGAATTCGCGGAAAAACCACCCACATTGATGCTTAACTGTCCACTTGAACGCAAACTCCAAAAAAAAGGTTTTCTTTTCAGTCAGATGTGGCATATTAGCTAGGTCTTCGACGCAAAGCGTACTTCGTATAATGGCTATTACCTCAGCCTTCCAAGCTGATGATGCGGGTTCGATTCCCGCAGTACGCTCCAATCTCATTCGATATTTTCCAATGAATTCAATTATTTACATCCAATATTAGAAAATACTAATAGGCACTGATACGACAAGGTGTCACGATGTACATTTTTCGAAATCGTAATTGTACCTACTATTCTCGTTTTTATTTTCCCACTCAATGGGTTGAGTCTGGCTACCCTAAAGAAGTGCGTTTTTCTTTACGTACCAAGGTACGTTCCATTGCTATAGATAGATCTTTAGTTATTCTTCAGTCTGCGCGTTCATTGGTTGGTGAGACAGCTCCTGAGACGAGCGTTAGCGAGTTCGTATCTACATTCAAAGAGACGATCAGTACCATCGTAAAAAATGGCTTTGTGAAATCTGACGACGTTGCACCTAGCCGCATTAGCACGATACAACCAGTATCTATGGAGCCGCGTTCCATTACCTCTAATGTAAGCCCTTCAGTTTCAGTGTTATTAAGCGAGTTCGTTGAATACAAGCAGCTTGAAGGTGTTAAGCCCAAAAACGTTGATCTGCTTAGCTCCAGAATCAATAACTTTTTCGAGAACCAAACTGTTAGCCCTGATTCTGTGACCCCTCGCCACGCTAGTGCATTTCTCAAAAGCCTTTATGGTCGAGGGCTATCCGCCAAGACTGTACGGGACTATCTCGCAGCGATTCGGCAGTTTTATAGCTGGATGATTACAATGGAGTACGCGACTGTTAATCCCTTTGAAAATGTTAGGGTCAAAAAGGATGTCAGGCTTCCTAGTGAACAGCGCAGAAGGTGGAGTAGGGAAGAGCTAGTGAAGCTATTCTCACATGACAACTTTGCTGGTGTAATCGGAACAAATGATTCAAGAGTAAACTATCAGAAGAAGCTTGAAGACTATTGGATCCCGTATCTGCTATTGTTCACTGGTGCACGAGTGGGCGAGATCTGTCAGTTGCGTACCGAAGATGTTCAAGAACGAGAAGGTGTTTGGTGCATTAGCGTGAACGAAGATGACGGCAAGACTGTTAAAACTAAAGCGTCCATTCGCCATATACCGTTACACAAAGAATTACTCAATATGGGTTTCTTGAGTTATGTGAACCATCGTTACGGAGCTCGTAAGGATAAGTTGTTTGATATTCGGCCGTATGGCAAAACCATGTGTTGGTCAGAGCAGTTTGGTAAGCGTTTTACTAAGGTATTAAAAGCTATCGGGTTTACAGGTGCTCAACGACCGACGTTGCACGGTTTGCGTCATACGTTTGTTGATTCTGCTCAGGCTATAGGTTTGCCTGAAAATGAGGTTTGTGAAATCGTCGGTCACGCAAAACAAAGCATGACATATGGAAGATATGGAAAACGCCTATCGTTGCTGAGGTTAAAGAGCTTGATAGATAAGATCGACTTTGGTTTTGTTCCAATCACCCGACAACTTTACAGTCGGTCTTGAAGTGTTCGTCTCAAATTTTCTATTCTTTAAATAAACCTATGGATAATACAACTAGAGAATATGAATCATTTATTATGCAGAGTGAGCAAGAGGCGTTTAATCAGTACCTACGCCCTTATTTAATGGCACATCATAACAGCGCATCTGAACTCGAGTGTGCAGTAATCAGTAAAGTTTTCGCTGTTTATTTAGAGCTAGGTATCCTAGATGGAGAAGCATTAATAAACGAGAGCAAGTTTGCTGCGCTAGTATCTCGTAGATGCCGCGCACATTTGAGATCAGAGTCAGTTATAAAAACTTATATTTCCTCAGTTAAGCCAAGCGAAGAAGTCAGTATCAACGCGTCTCAACTAGCTTTCAGAATAGTGAAAGAGATAGAAGAGTTAATTCTCAACGAAGGTCGTCACAGAGACTCTATTGTGGTTGGACGCATGCCCGATCGAGAACTGGGCTATTGGGGTAACTAGTCTGAGCTATACTATTAAACGACTTTCGTCCAAAACTGGGCTCTTTCTTGAAAATGCCCAAATTCTCGTTACAAAAAAACTCACAAGTATCATCACGAGAGTTTTTAATAGATTTTCTAATGTCTATCGTGAAGTGTGTAGAAATACTTCATTTTATCGTGAGCTCTCTATCTCGGTTTTGGCGCTCTCTATGATATCCTCTTAAAAACATACAGTTATGCCAAGGAATGGCATTTGTCAGATGCAGACAAAATCCTCAAACTATGTGTTTAATTACCTGTTTTTGGGATCTATTAAGTTGTTAGTAATTAATTGGAATTGAAGCTGATACATATGAATCTACATGACCGAATACTTGAGTTAAAACAAGAACACAGCGGATATGGGCACAATGGAATTTTATTTTCATTTTCACTCGATATGTGCAAAAAAATTGATGCTGCATCGGCGAGTGACCGTTTTGCTGAGAAAACAGTGAAAGAGATATTGAACCTACTTAAGGGGTATCAAGTAGGGTATTCAGAAAAGTTGAAATCTGCATTTGAAGTTTATTCCGAGTACGCAATGTTTCATGAGATGATGTTGAAAGGTATTCCTATAGAGAAAGTTCCAGAGGAAAAAGAAGCACGGCCCGACTTTAAAGTTTCAATTGGTGGCGAAGACTTATACCTAGAAGCTAAGGTGCTTGGCTGGGCTTCGGGTGGTATTCAGCACAATGCCGCTATTCACGACGGTATTGACGCGCAAATATCAATTGAAGAGCAGTTATGTGACGGAAAACTTGTTGCTGCTGGCGAATCTGAAATTAGTCCGCTCGGGACCACCGAAGAATCAATTGAACACCCAGAGAAGTACTTTATTGAGGCTATTTCTGCAAAATTAAACCAGAACGTAAAGCCAGCTCAGTTGAAGCTTGGCCCCACATTACTGATTTGTGATCTGACATCCCTAAAGCATCCATCAGACTATAGGAAATCAAGTGTTATCGTTCACAACCAAAACATGCATAACAGTTTTTCTTCTGGTGAACTGTGGTATATCGCATTCGGCGAATATGGAGATAGAATACTGAAGGCTATAGAGTTCGAGGGAAAGTCGAATATCAGTGGAAAGCTCCAAAGAAATGGAGTGCTAATTGAGCACGAAGAACTGGTAGGTGTAATATTTAGAGTTTCAAATCTTTCGGGAGAGTGCTCATATTCTTGTCTTATAAAATCAGATTACTTTGACAAATATGGTGATTTGGTAACTCAGCTGAGTGACTGCTGGAATGATGATGAAAACTCTAATGCTTGTTAGCTTTTAAGTAATAAAAGCTAACAAGACTAGGCAGTTACACTACCTTTCCGCATTGCTTAAAAATTGCGGCAGAGCGCAGAGCTACCGTCTTTGGGGGAACTAAAAGAACTATGCGGTTATATAAATATTATAGGCCCGATTTTTATTTTGAAAAGTCACTTAGATATGACGAAATTTTTTTCGCATCAAACGAACAACTCAACGATCCACATGACCTAATTATAAAACCATATTTTGGAAGTAGCCCAGAGGCTTGGAGAAGCATTTTAAAAAGCAGTGAACCTTATGATAGTTGGAATATGGCAAGGATAGTTGATATTGAGAATATAGAATTAATTCAAGCACTAAATGATGAGTTTGAGGGTACAAAGGTTGATGATGGTTCAAACCTTATTTCTGCAATAGATGCTAAAAAAGAAAACTTGGTTAATATTTTTTTACAATACCTTCTCGCAGATAGGGGAGACTTATACACTGACTCAAAATCTGCAAGTTCAATGTGTGTGCATTTTCTCAAGGAGAAAATAATTAGAGGATGGGATAAGCGGTATTATAGCTGCTCGTTTTCTAAAGATCCTTTGGACCCTAAGATGTGGGCTCATTATGGAGGTGGTTTTCGAGGGTGCGTTTTAATTTATAAAGTTCTTCCGAATGGCTCACTCAATCTTCGACCGAATATTTTTTTAAACAAAGCTCAAAATTTCAAGTTTGAAGAAGTGAGTTATAATGATAAGGAAAAAGTGATAGATATATTGGATATTGATACTAGGCCTAATCTTATTGAGAGCAATTTGCTTAACAAAAGCTTATTTTGGTCATACGAGAAAGAAGTGAGACTTTTATTAAGTGAAAGCTTTGGTTCTCTCAGGGTTTCTTCGACGTCCCAAATGCCAGTGAGTAAGAAAAGTAAGATTTTTCATCACGATCCTAATGTAATAGAGGGGGTTATCTTTGGTTCTAACTGCTCGGAGACTTATAAAGAGAAAGTAATATCAATGCTAGCTGAAAAATATTCATTCTTCTTGCCTGTAAGGACTCCTGCATTCTTAACCTTTGATTCTAAGCTAACTAGTGCTGGAAAAGTGGAAATAAAATTAGGTCAGAAGTGCATTATACACGAATCAGGTTCCAGTCAGGTGATGAAGCAAGAACTTGAAGGTGAGGCGCTTGAAAGGGTTTTGAATGAGGTCGGGATCAATTGTTAACGATTAAGTACAAGTATCGCGAAGTTGACACTTTATTTGGGCTTGAAAAGCCTTTCTTAAACAAATTACTCGATGCATAAAGGTAGGAGGGGGGCTGAGTAGTCAATAAGCGATTCAAATCGCTCTGAACACTTAGTACTTCCTAAAACTTATGTGAGGTTGAGAGTGGTGATTCTAAACCGTGTGTGTCTAGAACCTTTACAGTCGGTACTTTCAACCACAAAATTGTCCCTTTCCGTGTCTCAGGGCCGATGTTAGTTTAAAGTCCGAAATTAGTTAGACTACAAAAACGGCTGTCAGAAAAAGACCTTTTGGAAGGACTAACAGCTCGTACAGTACACGCTGATGAACTTGCTACTACAAGTTACCCTGAAGACACGGATAACGCTGAAAGCGATTTCTCATTTAACGATATGATCTTTCTGCTGCTTTCTTCGCGAATTAATCCAAATAACACAATGAAAGCAGCCAATCTTTCTTGAACGAGATGTCTATGTGAGCTTTCTCTATACCCAAGCTCCTCTTTGGTTCTAGAGATGATACTCACAAACAAAGCAATGTCTAAGTGCAATCAGTTGATTAATCGGGGGCTGTGCGAGAAAATTGCCCTAAATAGACCGAAGATAGGAGGATCTTGATGAAAACTCAGTCTAATTATCGGTTAGTTTCCCCTATAGAAATCTGAGTCTATGGGAAGAATCGGGAAGAAGTTGAAAATGAAGAAATTCAAGAAAGCCTTGAATGATCTTCAAAATAATCGAGTTAAGAAAGGCAGTAAAGCTGTGGGTAAAATATACAAGTACTTTAGTTATGATGTAATTAATTTGGTTTTCGACCGAGAGGGGCTTTGTGGGGTAAAGTGCTCTTTACCAAAAGACTACAATGATCCGTACGAGCTATTTTTGGGAATGGATTTAAATACTCCCACTGACCAACTGGCTTTCTATAAGGACATCGTTGGAGGAATCCCTCAAAATCCAACAACATGCTTCTCTCAATCACCTATTGTTTCGCCAATGTGGGCACACTATGCAAACAACCATTCAGGGTTCGTTCTTGAGTTTGATCTGGATGGTTTGCAGAAATACTTTAAGGGAAACCCGATTTGGGAGGTTAGTTATCGTAATGCTCCTCATGAAAACTTGAAAAAAATACTTGAGAGGGCAGCGACTCTGCTGAAGCCAAGATATTCATATGATCTTCAAGAGTTTGTTTTTGTAGAATCATACTTTACGAAATATGATGAGTGGAGCTATGAGCGTGAGTGTCGTTTCGTAGATATGAAAAAAGTTACAGAAGATGTAAACGGCAACAATATTCTATTTATACCCATTGAATATGTTACTTCAATCATTGTTGGTCCCAAGTGCCCCCAAGAATCAGTTGAGGAAAGCGTTGGTTTAGCTGCTGAGAATAACATTGATTGGTATCAGTTATACATAGGGAAGAGCCATCCAAAGCCTTACATGAAAAATGAAAACAATGATGTATTCATATTCGAAGATGACCGAATTATCGCTACAAACCAAACTTGTGAGTCCTGTTCAGAACCATTAATCGTCAACACATCGCTCTGCCCATGGTGCAGCATAACGGACGCTCATGAAGAAATTGCTGCTCAAAACAACCCATTCAGAATGATTGATACAATTGGCAAGCTGGACGATTATATGAAAGCAATGGGGCAAATTGGCAGATAGCCATGAGAAAGGGAAATGAAAAAAATCCGGTGATGCCTACGACACACCGGATTTAGGTGCCTAGAATATAAAATGGTAACTTATCACTTCACTATATATTTACTTATAAAGTAGGGTCGACCGAATGGTTTCATTATAGAAGGGAATGCTCAGTCATAAGCCAAAGGTCACATATGTGCCTTCTAACTGTCACTAGATTACAATCATGTGTATATTTCAGCGTTCCGCAAAAGTAGCTTAGAGTAAAAATCTTTCGTACCATTTAAACTCTCCCTAGAAAAAATCACCCGGACTGAATGATCAATATGTTTTTGTGTTCAAAGTAATATTCAATGTGTTGAGTAAAGTGTAAAATGTTGCTTTTTACTCCATAGCATTACTTTCTTAATGAACGAAATAAAACAAAACGATAGTGGATTCACTACCCCAGAAGTCATTTGTGTATTGAGCTCATGGCTTAATCGTTGCCGAGATGCACGCAATGGGCATTACCAGAGAGCAGAAAAACTCTTTGGACTATCACAAACTCTTGGCTACCTGCTTATCTATTCAACTGTATTTGTCACAGTGTTCTCGTTTGTTTCTCATGACTTGACCTCGACTCTATTTGGTATTAATAAGCAGCATGTTGTGGTGTTAGTTGGATGCATTGCAGCAGTTATATCAGGCATAGTGACCCAAGCCAGATTTGGTGAAAGAGCTGAAGTGCACCGTTCGTCTGGCGCTCGCTACGCCAACTTAGCTAGAGACATTGAAGAACTACAACTAAAGATTAATGCAGGTCTACCCAATGAAGCATTATCTATTCAAGTTAGCTTAATCATTAAAGAGTGGAATAACTTGTCTGAGGACTCGTTACTAACTCCCCATAACAAGGCTCATTCAAAAAACGTTCTTCACGTCCTGATAGCATTATTGTTTATCACAATGTTTTTCTTTGTCGCCATTTAATTACGCCGCCAACTCGTAGTATGCATAGGAATCCCTAATAATGTGTGGAAGTACAGACACAAAGCTGCTTGCTAAAGATCAACTTATTTTTAAACAAGGTCAGGACTCACTCTTTGGTGACTCAGACGGAATTGAGGAGGGACTTGAAAAGATTAGAAGTAAGATGTCTGATCTTACTAACATTAAGAACCTTCATTTTCTCTTAGGAGCAGGAGCTAGTGCTGACGCCATACCGGCAATGGAACCACTGATAAAAATAGTAGAAGAGTCGGTGAGGAGTGAAGTCACGGCAAGTAATTTTGAGAAACATGTAAAAGGGTGTAGTCATTCTGACTTGTTAGATACTTTTCAAACTGTAAAAAGTAATTCACCTAAAAACCTTGAAAATATACTGAGCACTCTTTATTCGTTACGCTCTTATCTCAAAGGGATTGGAGAGGAAGATTTAATTAATGATTACCTAATTGGTCTCATTGAGTCGCAGATTTATAAATCGATAAATATCGATTGTTACTCAAATCATGCAAAAAAGTCCCTCAATTTGTATAAACAGCTATATCAAAAACTCTCACTGCGAAACAAGGAGCTTGCCAGAGTCAATGTATTCACCACAAACAATGACCTGTTAAGTGAAACGGCCCTTGGCTATCTGAACGTCAACTACAATAATGGCTTTAGTAGTGGTTTATCTCGAACATTCAATCCTGCACGTTTTTCTTACACATACTCCCGCAAAATTGACTCAAACATGGAGAAGTACGAACCATTAGAGAACATGGTTTACCTATACAAACTGCATGGTTCGATTAGCTGGATTGAGTCTGATGATAACTCTTTTTTCAATATCAAGGAGGTCGATGTTGAGCCAGCTCAAGCTGCACCAGAAAAGAACATTCTTATCTACCCAACCCCTTTAAAACAAAACAAGAGCTTAGGCTCACCCTATGCTGATTTGATTCGAGAGTTTCAGAACAAGCTGCTGCTCCAGCATGGGGTGTTAATCGTCATTGGTTACAGCTTTAGCGACGAACACATTAACAATGCTATTTATGCAGCTCTCGCATCGAACTCAAGTTTAAGCGTAGTAATTTTTGGAGATTACTACCCTTCAGAAAACCTTACAAAACTTACAGATAGGCGTATCTATCAAATTTCTGGAGAAATAGTTCAAAATATTGATGGGGAAGAAAAGACTGTAAAGATACATTACTTCGAATACATAGTTAACAATCTGATACCTGATTTAGATAAGAGCCGTGACAACAACTTACTTGAGGATTTTATTTTATCACTTAAGCAGGCAAGAGGTAAAAAATGAGAGTTGGAACAATCACCTCTGTTAACTTTAACCAGTTTAAAGTCAAGGTTTCAACAGAAGTTCGGGGTAACTCAGTCAACCTTGCAGGTGTTATATATTACTTCGGTAACATTGGTAGTTATCTGAAAACCACCAACTCGATCGGTGAGCAACTTATCTGTGAAGTTGTTTCTATCTTTGACAGTGACATGAAAATTGATAGTGCTGCTTATGATGTAGATAGCAGTAGGGAAATACTCCTGAAGCCTATCGGCACGATTACGAGGGCTGGGCGCTTTAATCTTGGTGTGGGAATATTTCCCTCTATATATAGTGAAGTCAGTATTGTAACGTTTGAAGATATGGAGTTGATACTCCAAACTAACAGAGATAAAGAATTGTGCGAAAAAGTCCATCAAAGCTTTCACTTGGGGGAGAGCAAGAACTTAATCAATTACCCTATCGATATATCTATCAATTCGTTTTTCAATATTCACACAGCTGTTTTAGGAAACTCTGGTAGTGGTAAATCGAATACGATTGCCCACATAATTCAAGATATCCATAAGAAAAAAGACTACTCCGCTATTGGCTCTAGGATATTGATTTTTGATGTTAACGGGGAGTACCGCAATGCGTTTAAAGACCATCAAAAATGTCAAAATTTAAGTGTCCGGTTTCTTAAACCAAACATTGAAGCTGACGAAGATGGTTATGAACCTTTTTTTCTACCTCATTTCTTGATGAACATTGACGAGTGGAGTGCTTTCTTGATGGCAACAGACGCCACCCAACGTCCATTCTGGGATAAGGTGCTACAGGAGAGCTATAAGTTCTACATGATATCGACTCGTGAGGGGAATGAGCGCCAAAAGTTAATCAACTACCTGAGATTTAAGATTTGCAATCTGCTCCAGACTCTCCATGCACAAGGTGACAGTGAAACCGCGATTATTACTGCTGCAAAGAGCATTATCTATGGAATTGTGGAACTTATTAAAATTGATGGTGAATTAAATAAAGCTTGTCGAGAAGAAGGAATTATCGGAGATCTTCAAAATTTGTTAGCTAGTTGTACAATTTCATTCGGTGAAAATAAAGACAAGCTAAAGAATGCTCTCCAAGTCGTTCGTCAGAAAGTAGACGATGATTATGTGCGTGAAGTGATGGATTGCAGGGCTACGAGTGAGGAGTTTTTCGACTACCGCTTTCTAAAACAAGCAGCAAATATGGCTCTACTTGAGGAAGATGCCCGCGGTAACGGTCGAATCAGAGAGTACACATCCACTATGATGACTCGATTGGATTTTTTTCTTGATAACGATAATTGCTTATTTATGCGAAGAAGCCCAGAAGGGGTAAAGAAAATAGAGGATTACCTCGATTGGCTGTGGCAGTCTAAATGTCCCGTTCCTTCACAGACCAACATGGTGATCATTGATACTAGTGAGCTTTCTAGAGATGCACTTGAAACGTTAACTTCAGTGACCTCTAGGCTGCATTTCTCTTTCAGGAAAAAGCTCAAAGGCTCTGAAAGGCGTGAGAACCCAATCCATCTAGTATTGGATGAGGCTCATCGCTACATTAAGAAGGATTCAAAGTATCTTCTGAGAGAGAACATTTTTGAGCAGATAGCTCGTGAAGGACGCAAGTTCGCTCTGTATCTATTGATTTCTTCACAACGCCCATCAGAACTATCTGGAACCGTATTGTCCCAGTGTTCTAACTTCATTATTCATCGTATTCAAAATGAAGTTGATATGAACTATGTTTACTCTATTCTGCCTTATTTCTCTGATGATTTTGCAAACAAAATCAAACAGTCAGTTCCGGGTGAGGCGTTAGTCTTTGGCAACTGTGTTTCAATGCCTTTACATGTACGCATCCAACAGGCATCTCCAGAGCCTAATAGTGAGAATTGTAAAGTGCATGAAGAATGGTTTAAAACATTCCCCTCGCAACTTCCTCAGTTTTAATTAGACTTGTAAAAAACTAGCTCAGGTAGTTTTCCCCTACCTGAGTCTATTAGCGGGTCATTAAATTGGCAAATCCACTCACAAGCTTTTGTTCAGATCTGAGTTTAAACCAGCAAGTTTCCTGTCGCGACGTAGAAGCTAACGTATAGTCTAGTCAGAACTAGTCATGAACCACGTTTCTTAACTGTGGTTCTTACTACGGCTAGCTTACGTCGATGCTGTGACGATAGGTCGTACTTCTCAATTCGAACTAGGTTTCTTTGGATTCTGTTGAACTGTCGTTGCTCCTGCTTGAAATCGCCTTCTAGTTTGGCTTTCGTCCACTTGTCACTCTGCGTTTGGATCTGCTTAATCAGTTTTTCTATCTCGAGAGTTTCTAATGAGTTCTGATGTTGGTACTGCCAAGTACTGAGTCTACGCCCTCGTTGTTTTTCAACTACTTCATATAGTCGATGATCCATGTTGGCATGCTTTAACGTCGCGAGGCTAAAAGTTTGCTTGATGACTTTGGTAGCCTTCTTCTTTTGAAGTTCTTTTAATACGCGGCTGCCAACGACTTTGCCAATAATCAGGTGGACATGATCACCACTGCCTCTGTTACCGTCTTGCTTCTGCTGGTGTAGTACAGCTCTAATCTGCTTTTGAAAGGCTTTGAGTTCCTCTGTGTTTAGATCGCATAGTTTAGCTAATGCAATACAGCAGTCTTTGACAATTAATCGCCATTGATTGGCCGAGGGACGGTACCCCTTTGGAAGAGTAAGGCAGTACTCCATTGCATAGCTTGTTAGAGGTCTACCTCCTTTGCCGCTAGTTACTTGCATTAATCGAAATGCTTCACCCTCAAGAGCAATTTTTCTTGTTGTGGCGGCGTTACCGAAAATTGAAACTAGCCGTTCTGTATTTCGATGATTAGTGTGGCGCTTATCCATCAAATAGCGCTCGCGGTGGGAGACACCTAATGAAGAGTTTTTGACAGGTTTGGTTATGACGCTCCAGTTTTTTAGCATGAGTAGTGTTTTAAAAAAGGATATTAAAAATATCCTTTTTTTCCAAATAAACATGCAGACTGGTTTGATCATTACGTAGTGTCCAGATAGGACTAATGCTGCGCTTATATTACTCCACTGGCAAGAAGGGGAGCCCTTCTTGACTACCCTAAAAGCTCTTTTTAAACGATTAGCTAACACCTTCTTGGGTATGACTAAGATTCGTTTCTTCCATAAGAAGAGGAACTAGCCGCACAGAGGAAATCGAAGGTCTACCTTTAAAACCGATAGATAGAGTTGAAGTTTCTAGTTTGTATTTTATGCCAACCACCTTCGCAATTTCCTCGAGAGCGGGCTTAACACCTTTGTTAATAAATAGGGTAGGCCTTTTTCGGTAAGAATCTGGTAAGTCGCCCAGAAGCGACATGAATTCATCTATGTCAAAGGCTTTTGAGTGTTTTGCGTTCATGTATCCTCCGTTGTTATGGTAGTAGTTAACTAACTTGAAGAGCTTTAAGCTCAGCTTTAGTTTTAATCGTCGGGCTAGCTCTACGCTATACATTTTGAAACCATGAACGCCTATTACATAAGGGACAAAGTCTGAATTAATAACAAACTTAATGTACCCATTGCCTTTTTCAATGCTCTCAAAAGGCTTTAAAGTGATTGTCGACGGCTTAGGTTTTACTAGTCCTTTAGACGGGGTTTGTTCATGTTCAAATTGGAGTTCTTCAATATCCCCCGGAAAGAACTTTTCCCAAAGTGTTATTTCTTTTTCTTCTAGTTTGTCTATCTCTTTAAGTCTAGACATCTTTCCGCCCAAACCTAGGTATTCACATACTATATTGTTGGGTATGAAAACACTTCGATAATCGCTATGACGATAAATTTCTCTAATCATCTTAAAAGTGACTGAACATTCAGACAACGACGATTCTCCATTGTCGCTTACTTGAAATACCTCTTCATCATAGAGAGGGAATAGATGCAGTTGAGATATTACGATGTCAAATAGCTTTTGTTCTTGAGAAGTGTAATGGTGTATCGCAAAAGCTAACTCGTTTGAATAGGTTACTTTGCTAGAGTCAATATTGGTCGAAAGATGACCTATAGGCATGTGTGGGGATTCTGTCGTGAATATTGGATGGTATTTCGTCATTAACTTTAGTCCAGATAGCTTGGGTAAGAAATATTTTTATGGATACGTCCGAGTTATTGCAATGTAGATCTGCGGGAAAAAGCGCGGTAATTAAGGGGATTTGGTTATTGACAAGTCGAATTTTACCAGTAACGCCTTATGGGCAGAAATTCTCTAAAATAAGGCAGTACGTGACTTTAATCGGGCAATATGTGTTTTTTCTTGGCAGAAAATGACTTTAATCAGGCAGTTTTTCTCTAAAATAATTACGAAATCAACGTATGTGCATGAATTGAAAGTATATTTTTTTGGTTTTGATGACTAAAGAGTTTTTAAGAGAAAATTAAGAGTATCAAGTGAATTTGATCCAACCCAAAGACAGGTCTTTTGGGGTGAATTTTACCATTTTTTGTCTTTTGGTTTTTTTGCTAAGTTGTTGTAAATTAGGGTTAAATTGTCTTGGTGTGTGATGTGTTACGCGGGTTCGATTCCCGCAGTACGCTCCAAAATTCTTCAGTAATTTCAAAGATTTACATCAATTTTAAGCAATTCCAATTAGCAGTGATACGACAAGGTGTCACGATGTACATTTTTCGAATTCCTAACTCTACCTACTATTTTCGTTTTTACTTTCCCTCTCAATGGGTTAACTTGGGCTACCCTAAAGAAGTAACTACTAGCGCGCGAATATTATTTCAAATGATTCTGAGGTCGCTGTGTAAACCTCTCATGAAGTGGGAAAAATATAGAGATATCGTAAATATTAAGGCGTTCAACAGGGAGCAAGAAAATGAATCAGCATGAAAAACTTAATTATGTTGAGTTTGGCGCAAAAGACTTAGAGTCGACAAAATCATTCTTCTCTTCAGTTTTCGGTTGGGAGTTTGTCGACTACGGACCTGAATATACAGCTTTTTCAGATCAGGGATTAGACGGTGGTTTCTACAAAGCTGATTGCTGCAACCAAACTAATACCGGTGGAGCACTTTTAGTATTCTACAGCTCTGACATTGAAGGTACTCTGAAGAAAGTCGCTCAATGTGGTGGTGAAATCATTCGCCCTATATTCGAGTTTCCTGGCGGTTGCCGTTTTCATTTTTTAGAACCAAGTGGTAATGAGTTCGCAGTTTGGTCGGAAGCCCGCGTATAACAATTTAAGCAGATTCGCAACGTGTGGCAGTTTTCGAGTAAAAAGAACACACGCCATAAAGGATGCATCATCTGAGGATGAAAGACGACAATTTGCCGTCTGATAAGAGCTTAATGGTTCCTGTCTTTTTATTACATGAGAGACACTTGGCGCTAGTCTTTGAACTTTACTCACACTTCTCACAGATAGTTCTAGCTTAATTCTGCTCCATTCTTTGCCAGTAACCTTCCACCGTATAAATAACAGTGAGGTGGTTTGACCTACTTCTTCCAATCAGCATTGTGTTTATGAAGGTGGGGTCTTACCAACTTAGCCAACTAGTTCGAATAGGCCGTCTTATTTCTATTTTTAACCTACCGAAGAAACGTGTTCTCTGTTAGAGTCACCGTCAACTACGCTATTGAATAAAGACACCCACTGATCGCATGTTATTGATGGATTTTTATTCACCCTTAGAACTCATTTTAGGAATCCCTAGTGACTAACAACGAAATTTTACGTCGTATCCAACACGCGTTAAACCTTAAAAACGCGCAGATAATGAAAGCTTTCGGGCAGGCCGAAGTCACTGTGGCTCACGATAAAGTGGCAAACTGGTTAAAAGATGAAAGCGACAAATCTTGCGTCAAGATGAAGGATCAAGAGTTAGCGGTATTCTTAAATGGCTTTATTAACCTCAAGCGAGGAAAAAAAGATGGCGAGCAACCTAAGCCAGAAGCCACATTGACCAACAACATGATTCTCATGAAGCTGCGTATCGCGCTAGACATGAAAGCAGAAGATGTGTTGGACGTATTAGAAGTGGTTGGTATTAGTTTAAGTAAATACGAAATTGGTGCGTATTTCCGCAAACCAAACAACAAAAACTACAAACAGTGTGAAGACCAACTGCTGTGCGACTTCTTAAATGGTGTGCAGTTTACCAATCGTCCCGATTCTGAAGAGTTTACTGGGTAATTTTTATCTCGAATCGAACGTGGTAATTGATTAAATAAGCGAGAACCATTTTATTTGGTTACTCGCTTTTATCATGCTAAAGACCGATATTAGGGCTTCACAATCACGCCTACTTTTTGTCTTTCCTTACAAAAAATTATCCTAAGTTATTTGGTATGCTCGAAGGCGAATGTGAGACGACATATAGCCGTTAAGCTTATGATTGTAAATTGAATTACTAATCCAAAGACGGCATCATGCCTGAATGAAAAGCGGTTTGAGCCGTCTAGATTGCGTTAGCTTTCTTTATAAATATCGGAGTGAGTTTTGAACAAAACGGGTGGTATACAATCGTATTGGAATTTGCATAAATCGAAAGAAAACGAAGCAAAACCATATGCGATTTTTGAAGTTCCTCTCTACACTGATAGCCACATTACAGGGGAATTTAGGGGAAAGTCTGTTCCATATAGCATATTGAATTTAGTTCCTTGTCACACTGGGAGTTGCAACATAGCGGAAGCAATGATGCTGCGCGTAGAGTGGTTCTTAAGTACTGAACGCAGTTACGATTTAGAAACTGATAATTCGTCTTATCACGGTGGATGGGCACCAGATGAAATTGCTGCGTTAATGTCATTAACATTAGGGGTTAGGGTAAAAGCGGGGGGAGTAGTAAGAGAATACGGTGGCTACTATTCAGACCCTTTTGGAACCCCACGCGCGTCAGATAAAGTTGCTCCTACTTATGCAGCAAAAATGACTAGAACAATAGTTCCCAATGCAATTAAAACAGTAAACATTACTAATGCTTTTAACTTTGGTCAGTTACACGAGCTAAGTGAAGAAAACTATGTCGCATTAATTCGCAGTGCTAGGATGTATCAAGATGCACTGTGGATGGTTGAAAGTGAGCCTGAATTAGCTTGGCTTATGCTTATTTCAGCGATAGAAACTGCCGCAAATTATTGGGACAAGGCACTTTATACGCCAGCCATGAAACTTAAAGCTAGTAAACCTGAATTGTATTCAGAGTTGAAAGCTAAGGGCGGTGATGAGCTATGTAATTTGGTCGCTGTGCATATAGAAAAGTCTCTTGGTGCCACGAGCAAATTTGTAAAGTTCTGCCTAGAACACTTACCTGAGGCCCCTAAAGAAAGACCTCGTGATTGGGCTCAAATAAAATGGTCAAAAACGGGCTTTAGAAAAATTTTGACTCAGCTGTATGATTATCGCTCAAGCGCTTTACACGGTGGAGTGCCGTTTCCAGCGCCACTATGTTGTGCGCCCGATCAGACCGAGAAAGACATGCCGCCTTCGGAGAAAGGTATGTTAGGTTTAGCTAGCCACTCTTTGGGGGCTACTTGGTCTGCTGAAGATCTTCCCATTTCAGCTAACACATTCTTTGAGTTTGCTCACGGAGTTTTAAATAATTGGGTTCAATCTTCGTTGGGTTACAAAAGCTAACAAACGACTAAGGCGGATTCCCAATGCTTAACATTTTCAGTTTTGCCCTACTTGGGTTAATTAGTCTACTGCTAATTTAGTAAACTCACTGACAAGCTTCTGTCCAACAACGAGCTAGCTTCCATGGCTGGCTTTTTCCGCCCTTTTATTGGTACTAAATGGGTAAATAGTCGAATTTTCCTCAATTGTCGATTATGTGACCTTTTGCCTAGGGTTTGTCCTTTGGGTTTGTTGATAACAAATCAATTGCTTATGCTTGCGAGCACGTCGAACGTTTCTTCAAGTTGGTAAGCATCATGTTTAATAATGCCGTCATCGTTGGAACGCCAACCAGTACAGGCGGAAAAGTCTTAACAGGCACTTTGGATTCAGTCAAAGGCATAGCTCGTTATGTGAAAATAACTGCTCCAGTAGAGGCTCTTGTCGGTTCGTCAATTAACGTTTTACAGTTCGTTTTGAATGATGAGGACATGCGCAAAGACCTCGGTGTAGCTCACCTAAGTTGCTTGTGAATGCTTTAGGCGTTGCTGGAGCTAGCTTATTTTTTGCCTCTCTTGCGCCTGCTTTAGCTGCAACAGTCGTTGGCGGTGGATTAATTTTAGTTGGAGCTAGTTTTTCTGTTTGGGTTGTTGATAAAGTCACTGACTTTCAAAAGAAAACTGTAAATAAGGTATTGGAGTTACTCGATGACTAAACAGCTTAAAGGCTTATTGATGGGATGGTGGGTAATATTCGCATCTATTCTGGCTTTTATCGGAGGAGTGTGGATTGCTAATTATATTTACATAACCCCGCTTGCTAATGAGAATGTCAATAAATTAATGGCTGATCCATTTATGTTCATCTCGTTTGTCAGCGGTTCAACAATTGGTTTTCTTGTGGTGATTGCTCCCTTGAATACCATTTCTAGGCTATTTAGAGGTGGAGAGCTACACATTAAAACTATAGTCACCTTACTTTGCATATTTGGAGTGGGCGGTGTCGGAGCTAACGCTGCTCTTTATCATTTTGTCATAACCCCTAGTCACATGATCGAATGTCCGAAGGAAATGGGTTACAAGAAAAACTTAATGCGAGATTATGTTACTGATCTTTCCTTGTGTGAAAAGTTTTAGAGTTGCTCGATTAAAGTAAAAGTAATTTGTTTGGCGTGCACTGAGCCAATACTCTTTCTGGTGTGAAGTTACTCATCGCACTATCTCTTCAAAAGTAAATTTACCATACCTGTAGTTATTGATGGCTTGCTAATTTAGCAAAAGCTAAGTGGGCAAATAGTCGAATTTTCCTCAATTGTCGATTATGTGACCTTTTGCCTAGGGTTTGTCTTTTGAGTTTGTTGATAACAAATCAATTGCTTATGCTTGCGAGCACGTCGAACGTTTCTTCAAGTTGGTAAGCATCATGTTTAATAATGCCGTCACCGTTGGAACGCCAACCAGTACAGGCGGAAAAGTCTTAACAGGCACTGCTGGCGTAAAGATTAACAATTTGGATGTGAGTGTCGTGGGAGACCAAGCCACCTGTACTTGTGGGGCTGAAAACTGTCGTGGAGTGGGTCCAATCATGCAGGGTAGCCCGCGAAATATTCAGATTGGTGGCAAGCTAATAGCGATGAAAGACGATCCGGTTGATACCGGATGTGGAAATTGCTTTGTATTATCGAGTGGAGACGCAGTGAGTCTTGGATCTCAAACGTCCGGTTCTATTAACATGGGTGCAGGCGTCAATATAGGGCAGGGAGTGAATATTAATATGGGCTCAGGCGTAAGTGTTGGGCAAGGTGTCTCATTTGGTGGTCGCTCGGCTGATGTTGTCTCATCTCAGTCTCCGGCAAGTGCTACAGAACCGACCGTTACTGGTCAGAAAATTACATCAACTGCTGGTGTTAATCCGTATAACATGTACTGGCCCCCTTATGACTTCACAGCGAAAGAGGGTAAAAAACAGATAGAGGTGATTTATCGCAGCCAGATAGCAGAGATCGCGATCTTTACGCCTGAAGAATGGAAAAAACTGTTTGAGATTTGGGATTTCAATGGTGATGTTAAGACTGTTAAGGACTCGCTAACGGGGTTGTATAATGCCAGAGAAACCGCCAAAGCGCTGGGTGGCTTGGGTGTGACCGCTATTGTCAGAAACGTCGATGGTGTCGAGTATCTCTTTCTAAATAATTACGATAAGTTCAAGCAGACGATTCTGCATGGTGGCGTTTTCCGTGCCGATAATGCTCAAGTGGTGAAAATGGGGATAGGTGCTCTTGATTCTGTTCAAGGCATGATCCGCTATGTTAAAACTTATGCCCCTGCCGAATTTCTTATTGGCTCAGGGATCAATGGTCTTAAATATCTATTAACCGATGACTATACACTAAGAGAATTAGGTGTTGATGAAGCTAAGCTTTTGGTTCATGCCGTTGCTGTTGTAGGGGTAGCATTAGTTGGCGGGTTATTTGTACCCCCTACTGTTGTTGCTAGCCTGATGGTTCTAGCCGTGTCTAGTGCTATCGTATGGGGAGTGGATAAATTAACTGACTTTGAGACCAAACTAGTAGAGGCTGTTGTCGATGAGTTCTGTGACTGATCAAAAAGCAAATGAAATGAGTAAGATCCAAAGGTTATTTTTCATTATAGCGGCATCTATCCTTATGCCTTTGATTAGCTCTTTATGTATTTGGGGGTTCTGGACTTTATTCATTAAACAGGTGATAGCGCCATCTCCTGAACTAATCGGAGATCCATTATATGTTATGTCAGCTTTCTTTGGTGCTAGCTTCCTTATCGGTTCTTTTGCAGGATTTTTTAGTATATATAACGTGATTTTATGTGTTAGGCAAAAGCGGATTTTTCAATTATCTAGGGAAATTAAACTACGGAAGTTTTACAAAGGTGTACTAATTTTGGTAGTGATTGGAGGTGGAGGTGCTTTTTTATCTAACGTCATCTTACTTCACAAGATCATTCCTGATAATGGATATGAGCTTTGTCCGAAAAAGATCGGCTACAAAAAGAACTTACTTCGAGATTACGTGCTAGATGTCAACCAGTGTGAAAAATTGTAGGTAGATAATATTTGGGTTAATGCGGTAAGCGTTGTGATATTGGCTTACGTACTGGGAGTTGTTGCTGGAGCTACGCTTTCTGTTCCAGTAGCGAGTTCGGTAGTTGTCGGTTTAGGAATTCTTGCGATTTCGAGTGGCATCGTGTGGAGGTTGATAAGCGTTATACCGCCGTGTGAGGGCGGTATTAGGAATCTAAGCGCAGCACTTCTTGTATTTTTTGCCGCTACCACAGCTACAAGGGTCGTTTCTGTTTGGTTTTTTTTCAAAAACCGTTGTTTTTGCCTTGTTCAGGAGTGTATCT
This sequence comes from Vibrio sp. TRT 1302, assembly GCF_050113875.1. Classification (NCBI taxonomy): domain Bacteria; kingdom Pseudomonadati; phylum Pseudomonadota; class Gammaproteobacteria; order Vibrionales; family Vibrionaceae; genus Vibrio; species Vibrio sp. TRT 1302. The sequence continues at coordinate 136,999 of NZ_JBNJOF010000002.1, forward strand.
AGCTCGATCGTGTTTTCCTCTTGGCTTTCATCTACAGTGATGTTAGCGACAATCGAGTGCTCCAGAGTAATGGCCTCGATTTCTTGTTTACGTAACTCTGTCGGAACAACGATATTGATCGGCGCTTCTTCTGTACCTGCTTTGATGGCACGATTAACGTTGTAGCCTGACAGTACGTGATTTTGTCGAGTTTCGATTCGACCTTTAAAAAACAGCTTAGACATGCAGATACTCTTTACTTGGTATGTAAGAAATTGAGCAGGGATTATACGTATCGAATTAAAATGATAAAGCTGAAATTGATGAAAATTTAGTGTCGTAGAAAAGTGGTATAGCAATAAACTTGGCAGAGAATTGCAAAACAATGAATCGATGTTGAGAAGCATGAAATGAACCCAAGCGTATCGCTCTGTTTTGCTTCCACATTGGGCTCATTGGATCGAGGGCTGTGTTAGTTTTCAGTTCCCATTTTGTCTAGGCTTTTATACCAATTCAAAACATGGCTAGTCAGCATTTCCTCCGTAAAAGCGTTACTCGTAGACAGCAGCCACTTCAAGGTTCCATAGACGATATAGTCTGCATACATGGGCGTATCGCCTGATAAATATCGTGTCTTAGCTAAATAAGATTCCAGTACTCTCATTTTTTTGAGTAAGTCGGCCTTTGCTAACTCTTGGTTGTTGCTCTGTACATTTTCTAAGCTGTCCTGAAAATGTTTCTCTCTAGAGGAACGAAAGTAATCTTTATCGCGCTCTTTTAGCTTGCAGTAAATGTCGAAGATGGCGATTTTGGCGATGTCCGAATGTAATGATGCTGCCCACTCATGGAAAAAAAGTGCCATTAAACGCCCTTTTTCACCGCCAAATAATGAAGGTGATTCAGGGTAGTGGGCCTCGAGATAATCAGCGATGTTAAACGAATCAGAGAGCACTGTTTCACCATCTTTGATGGCGGGGAGCGTAGAAAACTGCGCCTTAAACTGAGCCTGAATGTCGACAAAAGATAGGTCTAAGGTATCAAACGCGATATTTTTGTGTATTAAGCACATTTTCGTTCGCCAACAATAAGGACTGAATTTTAAGCCATCGTCCCCACACAGTTCGTAAAAAGTGACCATAGGTGTTTTACTCCAACCACATATTGACCAAAGACATGACACCCATATTGTTGGTTTCGGTGCCATACAAATTGTCCGCGCGAGTGACGGTGAAATGATTGCGCCACAGAGGACAATAATAATAGTTCTGGATAAGCCAATCCTCCGCTCGATACAGCTTGTGCAGAAACTCCTCACTGTCGTTACTTTCCTGCATGAGCATATCAATAAAGGTTAATAGGCTTTGTTTTCCTCGTTCAGGCAAACATAGACTAAACACATTGCCACAAAGTAGCCATTCGTAATACTGGAACGTCAGGTCGTCGCCAAATACGTAACAGTCGTAGGAGACATCAACAGCCACATCTTGAGATTGTCCTTGAAGACATACCTGCCAAATAACCCCTTTTTGAGACAACGCATCAAGCAAAGGTTGCAACTCCCTCATATGACTGTCTATCACTTCAATGACCACCGGACGAGATGGCAGTTTCATGTCGTGATTGAACAAGTGAAACCCCTTATCTTGATGGCAATCCATCACGCTATTCGCTGCTCTTTTTTGGCTATCGAGTGTAAAGCGTCGACTATGATGAACAAGCCAAGCTCTTTCTTGAGCGGACAAGGCGTTTGCATGATGATGAAACTGCAAAACAGTACACCCACTGCGATCGACTTTTTGTGGCTGAGCGGGTTGAGATTCGCAATAGAGCAGTTCTGCCACGTGCATAGGCGTTTGAGGTTGGGCATCGCTACACCAAAACTCTACTCGTTCAATATGGCCACCAAAGCCAAAATAGTGGTTATTACGAACCAAACTCCAATACTGCTTTTCCAGACTTTCGACCCGATATGCTCCACACCCGATAGGTTTTGATGCCTGATAATCAAAAATCGCACTGTGCGAATCGGCTAATAAATGAAGCAAAACGGGGTCAGATTGACGCATAGAGAAAATGAGCCACTGCTTATCTATGTCAATTCGCTCGACATGGCGAAATAGAATTTGATATGGGTGCGGCGTGTTGAGACGCATCTCGATATTTTTTTTGACCAGCTCCGGTGTCAGCGCTTCTCCATTGTGCATCATGATGTCATTGCGGATGCGAAGACGGATTTGCTTGTCGCTGAAATGAAATTGGTGTGCGATGTGAGGCACAATATCATTTTGAATGGGGTCATAGCGCACTAAGGTGTCGAACACGCTTTCGATTAATAAAATAGAACGAGCGGATTGTGCCAAATGTGGACGCCATTCAGGCAGCATATATGGCACTAAATACATTAAAGTGTTCTGCTTTTTCAGTTCCTGTTGTGCGTCCCCTAACCAGAGAGGTATGTGATCTTGAAATAGGCGGACTTCGCCAAATTGAGTGGCTAGCCGAAATGCCTGATTCATTCTGCCAGACCGAGCCATCTGCTCTAGCTGAGTCAGCAGTGAGGCCTCAAAACTTTTGAGTAGTGTCAGTTTAGAGCGGTGGCCACGTCCCTGACCCGAAGCCCAATGGATAAGCCCAAAACTCTCGAAAGCAGCCATTAGCTTACTCACGTACCTTTCTGAGCAGACCAGAATTTCAGCAAGGGTGACGATATCGACATCATAAGTTTCATTACGAGAAAAATGTTTCTCGAGCTGCTTTAAGCGTTGTAGATGACTCGTGGACAACAACTGAGAACCTACCATGTCAACCTCAAAATTATCTTCATTAGAAACGACGGCTCACTCTGTGATTTGGCGACGTCACGTAAAATAGTGTGCTTATTATCAAGCAGGCCGAGATTAATAGATATGGACGATCTGGCCGACTATGAATCCCACCAAGAACACGATACCAGACAAACGAGGACGGCTTTGAGTTTGTATCACTGTCATCGTTTGAGGTGGTTCCGGTAAGTACTGTTTCGCGTTTAAAGTATAGAAGGTGTAGTCTAATGGATTCATGGTATTACTCACACAGCAAAGGTTTATGTCGCTATTATTAGCGAACAAACCCGAAGTAATAATGTCCAGTTGAAAACAATTAGTTCACCTTTTAATTCGCCCCTGTCCAGTGATGGAAAACTGAGATGGTGTCACCCCTCAGGTGACTCACCTTCTGCGGGCATCAAATGTCTTTTAGGCGATGTTAGCTTATCTAGATAAGAAAAAAATAATAGAGAAAGCAGACGAAAGCGAGCAAGGTCGCAGACAGAGTGGGATAGATAATGTGCGCTTCCTGTTTGTTGGTTCGCTGGAAACAGAGAAAGGTGAGCAGCACATTGTAGATAAGCAGTAGGGTACTGATGCCCGTGCCTGCATTGAGAGTCAGGTTGTATAGCTGGCTCAAAAATAGCGTGAGCAACATATAGTCGATGATAATGAGCCATAAGAAGGCCTTTTTTAAACCGTCTTTTTTAGCTGTGTTGACTGAATGTTGTGGCATGAGAATCTAATTATCTGCTTGGCCAGATGTCTGATAGCGTTAGCCAGCCATCTGGCACAGTGTTAAAGGTTTTGGAGTTGGCTTGCGTTGGCTTCAACAGGCTCGGTATGGCGGATCAGTTCCTGACGAACCACTGGCTGGTTGAAGCGTGCTTTGTCACGAGCTTTTTTCAGTTCGCTGTCGTCCTGTTCCCCAAACAGAGTTTGCAAGACTTGTGCGGCTGGCGTTGTGAGTACAAATAGCTCTATACGACGGTTTTCGCTCGATTCCGGTTCCTCACTATTGAGCAGGGCGCGGTCAGACATGCCTGTCACCTGTAGCACTCGCTCATCCGGCATGCCACCAGAGACCAAGGTGACTCGTGCGACATTCGCCCTCGACGCGGAAAGCTCCCAGTTCGAGGTTTGCTTAAAACGGTGTTTGAACAAGGTAGCGTCGGTATGGCCGCTGATGATGATGGGATTCACCACGCGTTTAAACACCGGCGCCAATGCCAGTAACAGATCTTCAAAGAACGGAGTGAGTTCGGAGCCGCCACGACTAAACATATGCTGCTTGTAGTCATCTTGGAGCACGATACGCAAGCCCTGCGGCGTCACCGTCACGTTGACGTTACCCTGAGCGCTGCTTTGACGAACGGCTTCCTCTATGACCTTAGCCAGTGCCGCGAGTCTTTCTTGAGTATCAAACGTTCCTGGAATTAATGCATCGGTTTCGGGACCATCGCCATCGCCGTCAAAAAAAGAGTTCACGGTATGTGTAGAGTCATGGCGGCTCGGTACAGATGAGTCAGACGCCAAATCAATCGGCGATATACTCTGTGACGTATCAAAAGGGTTCCCGTAGCTTTTGTCAAAGACACTTGAGCTATGCAGATGGGCAACAATTGCTTTGCGTTCTTCTTTATCAACCACCTGCATGACCCACAACACCAAAAACAGTGCCATTAATGCGATCATAAAGTCGGCAAAAGCCACTTTCCATGCGCCTCCGTGGTGAGGCTCATGGTCGTGATTTTTACTTCGTTTGAACACTACCTGTTCTTGTCTTTGCATTATCCCTCCTGCTCAGCTAGCCACTTCTCCATCTGATTAAAAGTGGGTTTGATATCGAGCTGAATGTGTTTACGGCCGGCGTCAATTGCCAATAGTGTCGGTTTTTTAGCAACATAAGCGACTAGGGTAGCCCTGACACATTCAAAAGCGGTCATGTCTCTTTTGACTCTTTGTGCCATCGCGTTGCTAAGTGGATCGAGGCAGCAGTAGCAACCGAAGATCCCGACGAACGTACCAACAAGGGCTGCGGCTACGTGGTAGCCAATCATTGCAATTGAGCCGTCTATTGCTTGCATCGTGATGATGATTCCACCCACCGCCGCTAATATACCGAAACCAGGAAGGGCTTCTGCGGTACGTTGCATGGAGCGTGATGGCAACAATAGGTCGGTCTGAATGGCATCAATCTCTTGTTCCAGCAGTCCCTCTAGTTCATGAGGCGACATTTGTCCCATTGCCATTAAACGCAGATTGTCGGTAATGAAAGAAACTAGGCGATAATCTTTCGCTACCAAGGGATAGCGGCTGAATATTGGGCTCTGTTCTGGGTTTTCGATATGTTTATCAAGAGATTTAAAACCACCGCTGCGAACGGTTTCGAGCAAGACTTGCATCAATGCCATCAGTTCCATGCAGTATTCACGTTCTTCTTTTGGTCCTGAGATGGTCATACGGATCTGACGACGCATCTCTTTGAGAACTTGAGGCGGGTTCCCTATGATGAGTGACCCCGCCGCTGCGCCAATGATGATCATGTATTCTGCTGGTTGCCAAATTGCACCGAGATTACCTCCGGCCCAGACATATCCGCCAAAGACACACAACAAGACGGTGAGGGCTCCAAAAAATTTTTGCATTTGTGACTCCTAGCTGGATAGATATTGGTTGAGTTGTTTTAACGCCTGTTTGTGAAGCTGGCAGATCCTTGGTGGCGTCAGATTCAGAACTAAGGCGATTTCATGTAGGTTGAGTTCGTGTTGATAGAACAGGGTCAGCAGCAGTTGTTCTCTCTGGGGCATCTTGTCGAGTGCCGCCTGAAGAGCTCGGCGGGTCTGTTCATGTGCCATGCCGTCGTAACTGGCATCAATGTGGCTTTCGACTCCGTTTTCAATCAACTGATCCAGACTTTGCATTTCGCCTGCTAGGGCCGCATTTTGTCTCGCGTAGTAGTCTTGTTCATCTGTGCCGAGAGCTTTAATGATCTCTGCATCGGTTGGCTGACGACCAAGACTGCGCATTAAATCGCGTGTGACATCATTGAGTTCGTGCGCCTGTTGACGCGTTTTACGAGAACGCCAATCTAATCGACGTAATTCGTCGAGAATCGCTCCCCGAATGCGGCAAACCGCAAAAGCAGGGAAGTTTGGGTCATCAATATCACCATAACGTCGCCCCGCTTCTAGTAGGCCAATCAAACCAATCTGCTGCATGTCTTCAATGCTGCAATGCTGAGTAGCATGAGCACGAAGCTGATTGACGATGCGTTTGACGAGTATCTGGTGCTGTGACAGCAATTTGTTTTCATCAATGGCGACGGTTGGTGAGCTAATTTCACTATCGAGGTGATACTCTTGCTCAAAGCTGAGATCAAACATAGTCGTTCTCCTTACTGAACGACGTATTTGGTCAGTAATACATCATCGATTTCTGCGACAATATCGGTATTTTCCAGCGCAAGCAGTACCGTCTGTTTGACTTGGTTTTGGAGCAGATTGACGGCACCATCCTGACGCAAGTCATCATAGGTTTTGTCACTAAACAGCTTGAGTAGCGAGTTGCGAACAATCGGCATGTAATCATCGATGGACTCGATTCTATCTGGGCGGCGTGTTTCAACAGCCACTTCCAACATCACAAAATGGGTTTGTCTTTTGCCTTTGACGCTTAGGACGATTTTATCCAGTTCGTGAAAGCTGGGTGTGCGAGATGGGGCTGGTGGTTGAGTGAGAAACGCCAACGGTGAATCGGCGAACCACTCCTTGTCATTGGTGCTATTACCAGACTGTTTTAAAAACCAAATACCGCCAAGAACGGTGCCTGCTGAGACAAGAGCGCTGGTAATGATCATGGCGAAAAAGATCGCGATCAGTTGTTGTTTAGTCATAACCCTGTTCCTAATTATTATGCTTGGGTATTGAGCCAATGTTCCGATTGGCCGCTTGAACTCTCGACGAACGAAGATTCGCGTGCAGAGAAAATCGTTGTGTCATGTTGACGTTGCGAATGTGAGCCTTGCTGTTGAGCATCACCCGAACCGACGTTGACCTCGACGTGGACAAAGTTTTGGTTTTGCAATTCTGCACGCAGGCGTTCTGATACTTGAATCAGTGCTTCGCGCGTAGCCACTGCGTTAGCGTTGATTTGCACGCTTAAACGGTCTCCCTCGACGCGAACAAGTAGGTCGAGCTTGCCTAGCTCTGGCGGGTCGAGGCGTATCTTAGCTTCTTGCATGCTTTGCTGAGCTTGTAGCGATACGCGGTCATGGAGCACTTGCATCATCTGCTCACCCCAGCGACCTGCACTGGTATCAATTTTGACGGATGCCCATTCCACGCCTTGGGTGAGAGCACTCGGGCTCGCCATTAAAGAGAGCTGATTCGCATGAGTCTGTCCGGTTGCGGCGAGCGCGAACTGAGGCAGTGAAGCGGTTTGAGTTTGATTCACAATGGCTTCGATCTGTGTGGCGGCGATGGGATGTTTCGCCATCGTCATATCGGTCAGCCCCGCTAACGTAGATGATTGGCTAGGAAGATGTTGTGACTGTGCAGAGGCGTTTGCCTCTGACGCCCCGATCGCGTTTGGTTGTGGCACCATGTGGACAGAGCGAGCATCTAATCTTGAGCGATGTGCTTGTGCCGTCACGATGTCGGCGTTGACCTCCGCCCCCATAGGTATTGCGCTTAACTCAGTTTCATCTACTTGTTGAGGATCTGAATCAAACAGAGCGTGTTGAGGCGTCTCGGTTGCTTCAAGCGTTCTTTGACCGAATAAGGGGTAGGCACTTAACTGAAACGGTTGTGACTGGGCCGACTGACCAAACGATCGGGCTTGATGAATCGCTGACGTTACACCGTTTTGCCCACTGGTTTTCCCTTCGCCTGATGGCAGAGTTGAAATGCTGTTCATTTAATACTCCATAGTCATCGCGAGTTGATAAGCCTTAGCACGTTCATGCTTGGCATCAGCGACGTTAATCTCTGCTTCGAGCTCATTGATCGCCGCGTCAAGTTGAGCAAATGCCGCTTTGTGGATCGCTTTGACCTCTTTGATCACAGGAGCAAGACGTGGATCCTGTAGATAGGGCTTGTGACTCACCAATAGCTCTCTTAATTGCAAGTCGTAGCGTTTCAGTCCGTGCCAGTCCTGAGTTTTGGCTGCAACTTGGATCAAGGTCGCCAGATGACGAAATCGCTCCGGAGAGACTTTATGCGTGCTGACCAAAACTCATCCATCCTTGTCGAATGTTGTTCATCACGTGTTCAACGCTAACCAACTTATCTAGATCGTTGTGAACACTTGCCTGATATAGCTCTACCTGACAGAAGTCGTATAGTTGGTGCAGACTTTGTGCGATTTCACCGCCGTTATCGGTGTCTAACGCACTGTCGAGTCCGACGAGAATGTTCATGCATTTATTAATGCCCGTCCCTTTCTCAGCCAGACGTCCCGATGACATATGGCCACGTACTCGTTCTATTTCGTTCAGCAGGCCATCAATAAGCATCACCACTAATTGATGTGGATTAGCCGATGCGGCTTGAGCATCTAAGTCGACTTGCTGATATGAGTCGTAACCTGAATCCATTAACATAAACTGTCTCCTAATAACGGTTAACCAAACAACGACATGGTTTGGTTCATCTGGCGCATGATGGCGTTCATTTGAGTAAATTGTTTTAGATAGCGGTCGTAGGCCATGTCGTATTTACGATCGAGGACGACCTGTTTATCGTTGATGCGGTCGATGTTGGCTTGCAGCGCATCTTTGCGTGACTTAAACAAACCTGAAGAAAACTGGAGGTAGGGCTCAATCAGATCTTCGACGGAATCGAGTAGGTTGCCACTGCCGTTGAACATCGCTTCTAGCCCAGTGCGGTTGTTGAGCTGAGCTTGTTCAAATCGTTCAGAATCAAGCTTCATTTTGCCATCGCGGCCAATTTCAATGCCGATATCATTCAGACGTAATCCACCGAAATCACCGCGAACCAATGACTTCATCTGGCTTTCAATCGAACGCAGTGTTGGATCACTCGCAAGTGCCGGACGTTGCAAGTCCTCACTGCTGACTTTTGAGTACTTATCGATGACCGACATTAAGTTGTTGTATGCATCAATGAATTGATTGACCTGTTCTTTGGTCGCGTCTTGGTCACCACCAATATTCATCGTCAGCGCAGCGTCACCACTGGCTTGTGCTTGAGTCACAGTGATGTCGACACCATCAATCGCGTTACTAAAGGTATTGCTGCCGCCTGTCAGTTGTAGGCCTGTATCTTTTGCTCCAAGCCAGATAATGGCATCTTGCGGTGTGCTGATCTGATTCAAAGTGGCAAAGGCGTCTTCAAACCAAGCTTGACCGGTGCCGGAGGCACTAACGCTAATGGTGTTTGCAACGCCGGTTTCTTCACTGGCAAGCATAAAGTGGGTTTGGCCATTAGAGCGAACCAAGGTGGCATTGACCCCTGGGTTATTTGGGTCATTGTTAATCGCAGAAGTGAGATCTGCGATGGTAGCCTTGTCGTCGCCATCACTGTCGAGCGTAGATAGGTCGATAGTGAGTGTGTTGCCGTCTATGGTCAGGTCCAACGTCCCCGTCAGTGGGACTTCAGTTGTCGCATCAAGGTTGGCAGGCATGTTGGCAGAAACCTGATGAGCGGTCGCAACTTGTTCGACGAAGATCTGATAGCTGCCAGTCAAGGCTGATGAGCTGGCTGTCGCGCTAAAGAAACCATCTTGCGAGATGGTGGCACTGTTTTTTATGATTCCGGCAGTGCTGCTGTTCATCTCGTTGATCGCGGTTCTGAACTCGCGTAGTGCAGACTCAACCTTGCCAAGTGCACTCAGCTGGGACTGGTATTGTGAAGCTTGAGTGGAATAACGTTGTCTAAACGACTGCACATCGAACGTAGCCAATTGTGTTGCCATCGTGGCTGGGTCTATTGAGCTCATCAGAGTCCTCCCTTTTGTTAGTGCCAGCCCTTTAGCAAGTGGTGACACATCATGATTCTGAATTGATTAGAAATAGCAAAATGAATGCCACTGAATAAGTTGTTATTTTTCAGTGTTTTAGATTTATTTTTCTGCAATTGCGGAAGCGAGTCTTCCTGTTTTAAGTTCCGCTGCTTCCTCGTTAAACTCTGGTTTCTTAGTCTCTAAAGGCGACCAAAGAGGGGCTAGGATTAAATCAAAACCCGATGGAGTTGGGGGCTGAATCGCAAAAAAGCCTCCGCATGGGAGGCTTGTAAACTGGAGTTGTTAGATAGCAGCGTGTCTTATGCTTAGCGAAGCAGAGACATTGCCATTCCAGGTAGTTGGTTCGTTTGAGAAAGAACCGTTGTACCTGCTTGCATTAGCATTTGGTTCTTAGTCATGTTAGATGATTCAACCGCGAAGTCTGCATCTGTGATACGGCCTTTCGCAGCCGCGGTATTTTCAGAGATGTTTGCTAAGTTGTTGATTGTGTGGTCAAGACGGTTGATGTTCGCACCTAGAGCAGAACGAACCGTGTTGATTTGGTCAAATAGCGCGTCAACTTTCGCAATTTCAGCGTTAGAGTTAGCGTTGGTATCTAGTGTTGCTGTGGTTGTGAAGTCAATTGCCGCTAGGCCAGCAGATACGTCTACAGTCAGTTTCTCAGCACCTGAAGCACCGATTTGGAAATCAACCGCAGCCGCTAGCTTACCGCCAGTCAGAAGCTTTTGGCCTGCACCGTAAGTCGTTTCGCCCATGATACGGATTGCTTCTTGCTCTAGCTCTTGATATTCCGCATTAAGTGCTGCGAGTTCAGTTGTGCCGTTAGTGCCGTTCGCGCCTTGTGTTGCTAGGTCTTTCATGCGGTAAGCGATGTTAGTTAGCTCTTCTAGTGCACCATCAGCAGTTTGTAGCATAGAGATAGCATCTTGAGAGTTACGCATCGCAACAGACATACCGCGAGTTTGTGCTTCAAGTTTGTTAGCGATTGTCAGGCCCGCTGCATCGTCTGCTGCAGAGTTGATACGTAGACCTGTGCTTAGACGCTCCATCGCAGTCGTTAGTAGATCATTAGTGCTGCTTAGTGTGTTTTGCGTTACTAGTGAAGCGTAGTTAGTGTGCATTGATAAAGCCATCTTAGTCTCCTTCGTTTCTCTCAATACTTAGATTTCGGCTCCAGGACTTCCCTGGTCACTAACTAGAGGCGGACGCTGATTGTCAGAAATTAATTAAAAAATTCAAATAATGGCGAAAATCAGCGTTTAGTGGTGATATTGGTGATGTTGATTCCACTATTTGGCCGTTTACCACACCTCACTATCGTTTTCGAACGTTTTAAAAGAGAGCGCAGTAGGGATATCGCTGAAGTAACCAAAATAGTAACTGGCACCCAGCAATTTATATTGATTGAGTTCTTTTTGGCTGGCGACGCGGCTGGCTACCCATTTAATCTTGTTTTTCCGCAATTGCTTAATCACAGGGATGAGCACTTGGCCGTTCTCTTTATCTGCTAATGAGATAGAGAGTTTTAGCATTGCTGGCTTGAGTGCGGCTATGTGTTCAAGCCTGTCGCATGGCGGTGACACTTCAAACCACACCGAGTACGCCGACTGCTCAATTTTCTCAATAAGCTGATAGGTTTCAGTGGTGAACCCGTTATCCGACATCTGAAGCGATGGAATGACGTGAGCGAAAGCTTTCCCGTGGCATTGGACCACTTGTTGAAAGAAAGTCTGTCCTTGAGGCCAGTTCAATGCATCAATCTTGAGTGGGACAACCACATTGCTAATCAGATCAGGATGAAAGGTTTCTAACTGAAACTGGGTTTGTCGAATAGCAAGATAGAGGCTGAACAAGTCGAGGCAATACTGAATATTTTCCGACAAATCAAACTGGTAGACGCTCTGTTCGCCCTCTCCGCCAAATCGGAGTGTCAGATGTTGGAACTCGACCTCTTCGGAGCGTATCTCCCTGATTGCCTGACAAGCGTGCTTAATATCATTGTGCTTTAGCGCTTCAAACAACAGCGCGTCATCTGTGGTCTCAGCGTGCTCTTCCATGAGTTTGATGATGTAGCCATACATGGCCTGATGTGAGTTTAGATTATCCAAGGTTACCTACCACATTGATCTGTTTTGTTTCTGGAATTTCGTTGTATGACAGCACCGCTAAGCCTTGTGAAAAGGTGCGTGCATATCTTGCGATAAGAGGTCGCAGTTGAGGCATAACCAAAAGAATTGGCGCGATGCCTTGTTGTTTTAGTTGCTGCTTAACTAAAGGTAAATTCTGCTGGAATTGGCTGAGAATATTGGGCTCAATCGGGAAGCTATCTAACATCACGGCACCACTTGCCTGCGCCTGATGCAAAGAGGTGAGCAGCATTTGTTCAAGCTCGTCAGAAAGGGCATAAACCTTGAGCTCATTCTTTTGACCCGCAATGAGATTGACCAAAGTGCGGCGCAGAGCGCAGCGTACATCCGCGGCAAGTAGGATCGGATCTTTGGTATTCTCCGCAGATTCAAGCATGGTATTGGCAATGGTGCGAATATCCTGCAAAGGAACCTGATCGAGCAAGAGTTGACGAAATACCTTGAGTTGCTGCGCTGGGTTCAGGGCGGCGGTCAACGCTTCTGCCAATTTAGGGGCTTGTTGAGTTAACCGTTGTGTCATGGCTTCGACATCATCATGATTAAACAATTCAGCCAAGTGCGTTTTTATTACCTTGCTAATGTGGGTGGCAATGACCGTCGCATCATCAACCACTTGGTAGCCCATGTTGAGAGCTTTCGCCTTGTCTGGATGCTCAATCCATACTGCCGGAAGCTGATAAGCAGGGTCGCTGCCCAAGATGCCATCTACTTCACCATACGTTTCACCCACAGCAATCGCCATCAGACGATCCGGTTCAATAAAACCCTGTTCAATCACTTCACCATTTAGCGAGATGGTGTATTGGTTTGGTTTGAGGCTGAGGTTGTCGCGAATACGGACCTCAGGCAGTAAGAAGCCAACCTGCTCAGACAAATTACGGCGCAGACCACGAATACGTTGGGTCAGTGGGGCTCCCTGTTCTTTATTGACCAGATGAACAAGTCGGTAGCCTAATGCAAGAGAAAGGGTATGAACGTGGGGAATGTCCTCCCAACTGAGTGGCGTTTCCTCTTGCTGCATCGTTTGGCCGATTTGCTCGATGTGATCCATCTGAGCATCATGATGCGGATTTTTGTACTGGCGCCAGCCTGCAAAAGCCACCACAGCGGCGAAAGTGAAGAATGCCAGATGAGGCATTCCAGGAACCAGACCTATGATCAACATGACTGTCGCGACAGTGAAAAGGGTGGTCGGTGAGGCGAGCAGCTGTTTGTGCATCGTCTCCGACATATCATTGTCGCTATCGTTGATGCGCGTCACTATGATTGCCGCCGCAGTTGCTAGAAGTAGCGAAGGTATCTGGGCGACCAGACCATCACCAATCGTTAGCAGGGCGTAAGTTTTGAAGGCATCCGAGGCAGAAAGGCCATGTTCGAACACGCCAATGCTGATACCACCAGTAATGTTGATGAACAGGATCAGTAGACCTGCAATCGCATCTCCGCGAACAAACTTTGAGGCACCGTCCATTGAGCCATGAAAATCTGCTTCGTTCGCGACTTCGCGACGACGTTGACGTGCAGCATGCTGGTCAATAAGACCTGCATTTAGGTCAGCGTCGATGGCCATCTGTTTACCGGGTAAGGCATCAAGAGTAAAACGCGCCGACACTTCGGAAATTCGTTCGCCACCTTTGGTAATCACGACAAAGTTGATGATCATTAGGATAACGAATATCACCATACCGACGACGTAGTTACCGCCAATCACTACTTCACCAAATGCTTGAATCACTTTACCCGCTGCGTCTCCACCATTGTGACCTTCAAGTAATACCACTCGGGTAGAGGCCACGTTTAGGGTCAAACGGAGTAGTGTGGCGACCAGCAATATGGTCGGAAATATAGAGAAATCGAGGGGTCTCTTCGCGGTGGTGCTAACCAAAAGAACCAAGATGGCCAACACAATGTTAAACGTGAATAGGGCGTCTAATAATAGTGGAGGCAGCGGCAGAATCACCATCGCCAGCACCATGAGTAACACCAGCGGAATTCCGATAAATCCTTTTGCAGAAGTCTGTAGTTGTTTTAACCGATTGAGCATAGCTTTGATGTCCTTGGAATAAATCGAGTGATCAGTGTTGCAAGTGTTTCGGAATCACGAAGTGAGGCAGTGGCATCGGCTTTTCGCCACGACCAGTACGAAACGATTTAAGTTGTATGACGTAAGTCAGAATATGAGCGACAGCAATATAGAGCTGGCTTGGAACGGCTTGCTCTATTGCTGTGGTGTAATAGATGGAACGGGTCAAAGGCGGAGAATTGACGATCTCTACCTTATTTTCTCGGGCGATACGCTGAATATGCATGGCCGTTTCGTCAACACCCTTGGCGACCACGAATGGTGCGTCTGATATGGCTGGGTCATATTTCACCGCTACTGCATAGTGAGTCGGGTTGGTGATGACCACATCGGCGGTTGGCACCATCTTTTCAATCTTACGCCTTGCGAACTGTTGCTGAATTTGACGAATACGCTGCTTAACTTCAGGTCGACCTTCATTGTTTTTGTACTCTTCCTTAAGCTCTTGCTTCGTCATGCGAAGCTCTTTAAGGTGCTCCCAGCGTTGGTAGGGAATATCGATGACACCAAATAGCAGCAGGGCAAACCCCATCAAAAGTAGCCCATCAAATAGGATCATCATCACTTTCACGACCCCTTGCTCTAGAGAGAGTCGCTGCATGCCGAGGAGCGGTTGTAAGTGATTGTTTAAGTAGGCATACAAGAGGGCAAAAATTACCGTCACTTTGAATGTTGATTTAAGCAACTCTACCACTGAGCGGCTGGAAAACATGCGTTTGATGCCACTTAACGGATTGAGTTTACTCAGCTTTGGCATCACGTTAGCGGGCCTAAACATCCAGCCACCAAGGATGAGAGTACTGGCGACTGCGACGACAATGATCACGATAAACAATGGCACTAATAGCTGGATGACCGCCCCTAGGCTGTGACCTAATTGCTCAATCATCTGCGTTGGATTTGCCAAGTCTTGTTTGGTCAGTGACATGTTGTATCGAAAGACACCGGCAACACTGTGCCAAATAGCAGGGAGCTGGCTATAGAAGTAGACGGCGACCGCGACAAAAATAACCGCGGTAGTGAATTCCTTGGCTCGAGGAATCTGGCCTTCGTCACGCGCCTTTTTAATTTTCTGTGCTGAGGCCTGTTCGGTTTTATCCTGAGACGACTGGTCACTCATACGCCACCTTGCATGTACTGACTGAGATATTTGAGGGTGTCGTTGACCAGAATTGTGTAGCGACTCGGCACACCAGATATAGAGATCAGAACACTAAATAGGCCGAGCAACATGGTCATCGGAAAGCCGAGAGCATAAACGTTGAGTGAGGGTGCAGCGCGGTTCATCACGCCAAAGCTGATGTTAGCTAATAACATAGAGACGATTGCAGGGAGAGCCAGTGCCAGAGCGGAGGCAAACATCCAGCTAAAAAGGTTCACAATCCCTTGGAAAGAGACAAACGAGAGCCCTGAACCTACAGGCCAGACTCTAAAACTCTGGATTAGCACATCAAGAATCACTAGGTGTCCTTCGAGGGAAAGAAATAGTAAGGTGCTGAAAATTAGGAAAATACGACCAAGAATCGCGACTGACATACCATTTACTGGATCGTTCATCATCGCCATACCAAGCCCCATCTGCATCGATAGGATTTGACCAAGTGTGGTAAATATCGAAAACAGCATGTGGAGTATTAGGCCAAAAAACAGCCCCCAAATGGCTTGCTCGAAGGCGAGAAAAAGTGACGAAAGCGAGAATAAGTCGACAGCGGGCATTGGCGGCATTAGGGGGGCAGCGACGACCACAATGGAAAGGGCCAATAAGCTACGAACCCAGACTGGTATCAGAGCATCACCAAAAAATGGCATCGAGATAAATACCGCCCCAATACGGAAAAAAGGCCACCAAAGCTGACCGAGAAAACGTGACAAATCGGCAAAGGTGATATCCATCAACCAATCATTCCCGGAATGTTGTGGAACAGGTAGTCAAACAGTTCCATGATTTTTCTCAGCATCCAGTGACCCGCAAAAATCACCATCAATAGAGTCACTAGCAGACGAGGTAAGAAGCTGAGTGTTTGTTCGTTGATTTGAGTCGCGGCCTGAAAAATGGCGATCCCAAGGCCAACAATCAGCCCCGGCACGACAAGAACCGCTACCATAGTGATGATCAGCCAGACAGCATTGGAAAACAGCGAAACGGTCATTTCAGGTGTCATAACAGCTCCTGTTAGCCAAAGCTCGCGGATAGGGTACCGACGGTCATAGCCCAACCATCAACCAGAACAAACACGACCAATTTGAATGGCAGTGAAATGATGAGTGGCGACAACATCATCATACCCATTGCCATCAGCACACTGGCTACTACCAAGTCGATGATTAAGAAAGGGATGAACAACATGAAGCCGATTTGAAAAGCGGTTTTTAGTTCACTGATGACAAACGCGGGTAGCACGACGGCGAAAGAGATCTCTTCAACATTCGTATCAAGCGGCTCATTGGCGATGCGGAGCATCTGTTCTAATGACGTTTGTTGAGTCTGTGCCAGCATAAAGTTTCTTACTGGTTTTTCCGCGACCGCAAAAGCCTGCATCAGAGTTATTTCGCCATTGTCGTAGGGCTGAAAGGCATTGTGGTAAATGTCCGTCCATACAGGGCGCATGATGAGTAGCGATAACGCAAGCGCAATACCAACCAAGACACGGTTAGGTGGGCTCTGCTGTAAACCGAGTGCCTGTCTGAGAATGGCTAAGACGACGATGATTCGAGTAAAGCTGGTTGCCATCAAAATAAAGGCTGGCAGAAAGCTTAATGCGGTCATCAACAACAAAATTTGTAGCTTGACGCTGTATTCTTGTTGAGAAGATCCATCGCTGACCGACAGTATCGTTAGTCCAGTGTCATTCGCCGATAAGGGCAAAGAAAAGAGCACAAGAGAAGCGGTGATGATCGCTAGCCAACCTTTAGCAGAACCGAGCTTTGCCATGGTGAATTCAGCCTTATTGAAGCGCAGTTTTAAGTGAAGAATCGACCACGTCAATCAAACGCAAGCCGTACTTTTCATTCACGACAACCACTTCAGCGTGCCCCATTAGTGAGCCATTAACTTTGACATCAAGAGGTTCACCATTGAGTTTATCCAGCTCAATCACACTTCCTTCTCCGGCTTTCATCAACTCACCTAAAGGAATGTCTTTGCTAGCGACTTCTAGGGTGACGGTCACGGGTATGTTTTTAAAGAAGCTGAGGTCACGTTCAGGCATTGGCGCTGAAGTTTCAAGAAGATCAGAATGAGTCCCTTCTAATTCAAAATCGTCGAAATTTAGTTCTTCACCGTTGAAGGTGGTATCGATTGACTCACTCATAGCAGAGGTTCCTTATCGTGATTAATGATTAAAACAAGCTGCCCCTCTTTTTCGGCAACACGGCCATTAAATAGGTGCTGGTCACCAATGCTGACTGGGGCGTTAGATAAAAGCTCGATCGGCAAAATGTCATTGGCTTTAAGTGAAAGTAATTCGCTCAACGGCATACGTTTCTGGCTAAGCAGTACGTTTAGTCGGACGGGGGTTGCCTTCAACGAGTGGCAAAATGAATCGTAGAGCGTGTCGTTTGGTTGGAGATCGAGTTGTTCCGTCAGCGTCTTGACCAGTTGCTCGTCGAGCTTAATGTGCAGGCTGCCATGATGATTGTTGAGTTGAATATCAATTTTGGCATACAAGCCTGTACCAAGCGCCAGCTCGAACTCTGCTGCTGTCCACATCTCTTTTGGAGCCAACCATTGAGTGATTAACTGACCGATACGATCTTGTAATCGTAGGTCGCTGTTACTGAGGGTCGCTTCTGTTCGGTCTACGTGTGCTCCGTAGAAACTATCGGCTAACTTGATCAGTGTGGCTTTGTCACAGTGAACAAACACTTTTCCGCCAGCGTCGTGTTTGAATGTGCTGGTGGTACTGTTTTCCATTTCATTGTTAGCGAAACAATGTAGCGATACTGCGCTCAGGTGAGTGTCGATCTGATTGCTCTTGAGCCAGCTTTGCAGTTGGAAAGTCAGGTTATTACATGAAGAAGAAATCAGCTCTTCCAACTTATCTCGAATGACATGTATCGGTTTTCCCAAAGACTCTACGCTTAGTGGTTGGTAATTAGGAATAGACTTTTTATCTCTGGATTCCATTTTATATTTAACCATTCCTTGACAATTGGTGGGTTATTTCTATCTTCGAACGGCGCCAGTCTACATAGAATTATTAAATATATTTAAGCCAATATATAAATTTTGTGATTTTACTCCATATGTTGATTTAATGGCTGCTTTAGAGCTTCTCATCAAAAATGAAAAAGGTTAGTTTCACTTCATATAAAGTTTGGTGAATGGATTTGTCTGCTATCAATCTATTGTTGCATATATCACTTTATATGACTGTTTTTTATGCATAAAAATTTAACAATCTAACTGCTGGAAGCGGTTTGTAGATTGGCTAATAAACAGTCAGGTGAGTCGAATGATAACTGCCAAGAATAATTTTAAATTTTATAATGCTTTATTTTAATAATTTGTTGGGAACTGATGATTAATTGTTCGAAATTGCATTGGCTATTTCTTTTATTTTCCTCATTCTCTTTGTTTGCCAATGATATTGTTGTTTTTCCTATGGATGAGGTTGAATGGCAATATAAAGGTAATAATTTAGAGTGTGAGTTGAAATATATCGATGATGGACAGGGGAAGTTTTATTTCCGCTCTGAAGAGCGAAATAACCCGTATTTAAATATTCACCTAAACAACGTCGACATAGAGGTAGCTAACAGTGTGCTATACGGCCATCCTGCACCTTGGCAGGGTGAGGTGGCGTCATTGCTCATAACTGAACAATATGATCAGGCTAGGGAGTCTATTGTGTTCGAGCAGAACATCTCTCGCTTAATTCAATTTATCGAACGTGGTGGATGGATTCGCTTTTCCTTAGGCGGAAGAGATACTTCCGCTCTGCGTTCATACCTCATTCCGACGGTGAGAATTCATCAGCCGTTGCGTGAGTTTGTAAATTGTCAGAATTCATTACCGTTAATCTCTTATTCGCATGCGAAAGATATTTCTCTCCATTTTAATAGCGGGCAGAAAAACTTAACGACCGAACAATTAAATACGCTTACGGCATTAGTGAGTTATTTGAAGGCTGACCCCAAGGTCAGCAAGATCTTAGTTGATGGACACACAGACAGTTCAGGTTCGAGAACGAGCAACCTTGCCTTATCGCGCCTTCGCGCTGACCTTGTTAGCCAGCAACTTAATCGCCTCGGCGTGAGCCAGAGCAAGATAGAGGTTCGTGCCCACGGCTCTCGCTATCCAACGGCAACTAATGCGACATCCGCCGGACAGGCAAAAAATCGACGAGTCACTCTACGATTGATCCGATCAAATGAAATGGTGGTTCCAGTGTCATCAAAGCCAAATAACATCACAAAGGTTCAATCATGACAGAGACAAATATCTTGTTGGTTGAGCCAAGAGATGAGTTAGCTCAACCGGTCATTCGCGTGTTAGAGGAGTCTGGGTATCAAGTTACCCATTCTCGTACTGGACGCAGTGCTTTACTTGAACAACAAGCCGTTATTACTTTGGTGAGTTCTAATCTCCCTGATATGTGTGTGCGTGAGTTCGTCAACTGCCACCAGAAGAAACCTGGCGATGGTGTTGCAATCGCGATTGTCGAACAAGAGCAAGGGATCTTGGCTGCGGAAACAATGAAAGCGGGAGCGACAGACTACTTATTGCGCCCCTTTGAAAAAAGCCAACTGATTAATCTACTGAGCCGTGTCGAGGCGATTGGAAAACCCATTACCAATATTGTGGCGGAGTCGTGGCGTAGTAAACAAGTTCTGCAACTTGCTCACCGCGCAGCGTGTACTAACGCGAGTGTCCTGATTACGGGAGAGTCGGGTACCGGCAAAGAGGTATTAGCGCGATACGTGCATCATCAATCTTCACGTGCAGAAGGTCCGTTTGTCGCGGTCAATTGTGCCGCTATTCCTGAATCAATGCTTGAAGCTGTGCTGTTTGGTCATGTTAAAGGGGCGTTCACTGGCGCGACGAATTCGCAAAGCGGCAAGTTTGAAGAGGCAAACGGCGGCACTATCTTGCTTGATGAAATCGGTGAGATGTCTCCAGCAGTGCAGGCCAAGTTATTGCGTGTTTTACAAGAGAGAGAAGTTGAACGAGTGGGAAGCCATAAACCGATTCAACTAGATATCCGCGTGATTGCCGCGACCAATAAGGATCTACGTGAAGAGGTGAAACAAGGTACGTTTCGTGAAGATTTGTACTATCGACTTGATGTCTTACCTCTCCATTGGCCTCCACTGCGCGAACGTCAGGAAGACATCCTTCCCATCAGCCAGTTCTTCATTAACAAGTATCACGAAGGTGGCCAGTGCCATTTATCTCAAGATGCGATGGCGGCCCTTAGTCACTATCACTGGCCGGGCAATATTCGAGAGTTGGAAAACGTGATCCAAAGGGCGCTGGTGATGCGCCATGGCGATTACATTACCGCTCAGGATTTGATGCTCCCGACCGAATTACTCAGCCCTGTCGTAGAGCCTCAGCCATCGAGCAATATGGGCCACGTTGAAGCGAAGAAACAAGCTGAGTACCAATATATTCTCGATAAATTACGTCAGTTCGGCGGTAATCGAACCAAGACTGCAAACGCACTTGGCGTCACTACCCGTGCTTTGCGCTACAAGTTAGCGGCAATGCGTGAACAAGGCATCGATCTACAGTCAGTACTTGGCTCAGCAGCATAAAGGAGGATTCGTCATGGCAAGCCAAATTCAAAATAGTGCAATCACAGCGGAGCAACTCATGTTGTCCAAAATGGATGTGATGCGCACTCAGGTTCAACCAGAATTTGTTGTATCCGCTAACCCGTTAGACGTGCAAAAAGTCAACTCACCGATGTCGTTTTCGGCCGCGATGACCAATGTACTTAATAGCGTCAATGAGCATCAGTCCATTGCGAGTCAGAAAATGACAGCCGTTGAAACTGGTCAGAGTGATGATTTAGTCGGGGCGATGATCGCCAGTCAGAAAGCAAGTTTGTCTTTTAATGCCCTGATGCAGGTACGCAACAAGGTTGTCACTTCTTTTGAAGATATTATGAAGATGCCGGTGTAACCCATGTCAGAAATTACAACTCAAGTTGCGGGCAATCCTTCTTATGGTGCAGGGATTGCTGAACCTTCAACCAGTAATGGCATGCAGCAGTTTACTGCAAAAGCTAAACAGTTGTGGTCGAACAGTCAACGAAACCTAGTGTTATCGGCGGTACTTGCCGCGATAGTTGCCGCCATTATTGTCGTTGCTCTATGGAGTTCCACACAAAGCTTCCGTCCTCTATACAGTCAGCAAGAGCGTTTTGATACCGGTGAGATCGTTTCGGTATTGGAATCGGAAGGTATCAACTACCGCTTACAGGAAGAGAATGGTCAGGTGTTAGTTCCTGAGGGAGAGGTCGCTCGTATCCGCATGCTTTTAGCGGCTAAAGGAGTGAAAGCTAAATTGCCTACAGGCCTAGATTCTCTTCAAGAAGATAGCTCCCTCGGTACTAGCCAGTTTATGGAAACTGCACGCTATCGACACGGATTAGAGGGAGAACTGGTTCGTACCATTATCTCGCTAAATGCGGTAGCAAATGCACGTGTTCATTTGGCGATTCCGCGTCAGACTTTGTTTGTTCGTCAAAACAGCGAAGCGCCTTCTGCTTCGGTGATGTTGGAACTCAAGCCAGGTGAAGAACTTAAACCCCCACAAGTTGAAGCAATCATAAATCTATTGGTGGGAAGTGTAACAGGGATGAAGCCAGAGCAGGTCTCTGTTATTGATCAGTATGGGCGATTGCTCAGTGCCGATGTCGCCTCGGCCGAATCTGGCAAAGTGAATGCTAAGTATTTGGATTATCAGAAAAGTGTTGAAAAGCAAATCATTCAACGTGCTGCTGATATGCTAACGCCGATCGTTGGGCCGAGTAATTTCCGTGTTCAAGTTGCTGCCGATATGAATTTCAGTCAGGTCGAAGAGACTCAGGAAATTCTCGATAACACCCCCATTGTGCGTAATGAACATACCATCACGAATAATTCGATTGATCAGATCGCGCTTGGTGTACCGGGAACGTTAAGTAATCAACCTCCAGTGACCGGTGAAGTGCCGACACAGGATAGCCAGAATACCAATGCTCGCTCAGAAGTTAACCGACAATACGCGGTCGGGAGCAGTGTTCGCCGTACCCAATATCAACAAGGTCAGATAGAAAAACTGAGTGTCTCGGTATTGCTTAATGAAGCGGCGGCTCCCAATGGAACCGCTTGGACCAGCGAGGAGAAAACTCAGATATCCACCATGATCACTGACGCTGTCGGTATCGCGGCTCAGCGTGGCGATAGCTTTAGTCTCATGAGTTTCCACTTTACGCCGTTGGCGATTGAAGCCCCACCCAGTATCCCTTGGTGGCAAGATCCAACCGTTCAGCAGCCGATGCGTTATGTCATTGGTGGCATGCTGGGTATGGCAATGATTTTCTTTGTGTTACGCCCGTTAATCATGCACTTAACCGGAGCAGATACACGAGCTCAAGAGTTGGAGTTTGCAGATCCACAAGATGAACCTGTTTATGACAATCTGCAAACGCGTGAAGAGCGTGAAAGAGAAGAGGCGCTCAACCGTAAGTTATCTGAAAAAGGCATCGCAGCGTCGTCTGGTCTGAATGTCGGTAACGATATGCTGCCGCCAGCCGGTTCGCCGTTGGAAATCCAGTTGAAACATCTACAACTTATTGCGAACGAAGAACCTGAGCGAGTCGCTGAAGTACTAAAACAATGGGTAAATGTGAATGAACACAGCAGAGTCAAAGCAGAAAGCAACGCTTAGCTACGTAGAGCAGACCGCCTTGGTGCTTCTTGGTATGGGTGAAGATGCGGCAGCCAAAGTGCTACGCAACTTTACCCGCGATGAAACTCAACGCGTGACGAGAGCGATGGCAAAACTCAATGGGATAAAAAGTGATAGTGCGCATGGCGTGATTCAGAACTTTTTTGAGGATTTTCGTCAGCACAGTGGTATTCGTGGTGCATCGAAAGAGTACCTTTCGAATACGCTGCGCAAGGCGTTAGGAAATGACCTTGCTAAAGGGCTGCTCAACAACCTTTATGGGGATGAAGTACGCAATAATATGCAACGCCTACAGTGGGTCGATGCGGATATTCTGGCTCGCTTTATCAGCAATGAGCACCCACAGATGCAAGCTATCTTCCTTGCCTATTTGCCATCGGAAAGCTCGTCATTGGTACTGAAACATCTTCCGGAAGACTATCACGATGAGTTGCTTTATCGCATTGCCCGCTTGCAAGACATCGATCATCAGGTTGCGAGTGATCTCAATGAGCTGATTGAACGCTGTATTGAGCATGTTTCTGCAAGCCAAAGTGCACCTCTTTCAGGGGTTAAACAGGTTGCCGACATCATTAATCGTTTTGAAGGTGATCGTGGCTCACTGATGGAAATGCTAAAACTCCATGACGAAGAAGTGGTTAGCCAGATCGAGCAGAATATGTTCGACTTTATGGTGCTGGGTCGTCAGCGAGAAGAGACCATGGATCGTTTGGTACAGCAAGTACCGCTTGAGCTGTGGGCAATGGCTTTAAAGGGAGCGGAAATCAGCTTGCAGCAAGCCATTAAACGCTCCATGCCGCAGCGTATGATCAAAGCGCTTGAGGATGATATGCAACTGCGTGGCGCTGTTCCGCTCAGTCGAGTCGAGCGCTCCAGACAAGAGATTATGCAGATTGTCCGTGAATTGGATGATTCTGGCGAAATCGAGCTGATTCTGTATGAAGAACCAACCGTGGAGTAAGGCGATGTCGTTAGGTAAATCTCAACTTTTCAATATGCCGCTCTCAGGCTATCGCGTGCATCGTTTTCCACCGTTAGCACAGCCAGTAGTAAGTGATCTAGAGTTTGAACAGAGCGACTCTTGGCAGGATGCACAGGTCGAGCTTCAACAAAAGCTAGAACAAGGCTTCCAGACCGGCTTAGAGCAAGGACATGCAGAAGGCTTCACTCAGGGGTTATCTCAAGGCCAACAGCAGGGGCTGCTTGAAGGTCAGAAAGAGGGATTTCAGCAAGGATTTATTTCAGGAGAGCTATCGGGTAAACAAGCGTTCCTTGAAGCGAGTAAACCCGTCAATGAGCTCTATCAAACGCTCGCTAGGTGGCAGCAAGAGCGTGAGCAGCAGCAACGTCATGTCATCTGTGAATTAGTCCAGAAAGTGGCCCAACAAGTTATTCGCGCCGAGTTAACGCTGATGCCGCAGCAAATCTTGGCGTTAGTTGATGAAACCCTCGACGCTATGCCGGGCAAAACGGAACAAGTCACTGTGCATCTTAATCCGCAGGATTTAGAGCGTATTAGCCAAATCAATGCTGAGCTGCCTAAAACATGGAAACTGGTCGCGAACTCCGGTCTACCGTCTGGTGGCTGCCATTTAGTTACCGAAGAGGCAGAAGCGGATGCCAGTTGCGATTCGCGCTTAGAAGCCTGCATGGATAACGTGAAACAACATCTACTTGACGATAGCTCTATTCGTCACCCAGAAGGTTCACAATGAGTAACACGCTCGCATTTGACCTGTTATCCGAGCGAACGAATGAAGCGTTAGCATCACTCGACTCAATACCGGTTGCCAGAGTTACTGGGCGCTTGGTCAAGGTCAGTGGGCTAATGTTACAAGCGGTTGGTTGTCGTTTTAAGCTCGAACAACGCTGCTTGGTAGAAACCGCAGAAGGCGACATGATCGAAGCCCAAGTTGTGGGCTTTGACCATACGATAGCCTACCTAATGCCTATCCGACGTTTAGGGGGCTTGTTTGCTGGTGCTAAAGTGATTCCGTTAGAAGGAGACAGTACAGTTCAGCTCAGTGAGCAGTGGTTAGGCAGGGTGCTAAACGGTCTTGGTGAAGCGATGGATGATGGCCCTAGCTTCAAGGGGGGAGAGCGGGTGTCGCTCGAACCTACGCCAATCAATCCGTTAAAGCGCAGGCCAGTGGATTCTCCGCTGAACGTTGGCGTAAGAGCAATTAATGGATTACTGACGGTTGGCAAAGGTCAGCGCATTGGTCTGATGGCTGGCAGCGGCGTCGGTAAAAGCGTGTTGATGGGCATGATCAGTCAAAACACAGAAGCGGACGTGATTGTGGTTGGCTTGATAGGTGAGCGTGGTCGAGAAGTGCGTGAGTTTATTGAGCGTAACTTAACCCACGAAGCGCGCCAAAAAGCCATTATTATCGCCGCACCAGCCGATGAGTCACCATTGATGCGTTTGCGTGCGACCTTATTGTGCCATCGAGTCGCAGAGTACTTTCGAGACAAAGGCAAAGATGTCCTGTTGATGATGGACTCGTTGACGCGCTACGCAATGGCGCAGCGTGAAATTGCCCTTTCTCTTGGCGAACCGCCTGCGAGTCGAGGTTATCCGCCTTCAGTCTTTAATGTTCTGCCTCAACTACTTGAGCGAGCGGGGAACAGCGGTAATACCGAGGGTAGCTTAACGGCCATCTATACCATTTTAGCGGCTGGGGATGACCAGCAAGATCCCGTGGTTGATTCAGCTCGTGCAATATTAGATGGACACGTTGTGCTATCGCGCAAATTAGCTGAACAGGGACACTACCCTGCCATCGACATTAATGCATCGGTCAGTCGCTGTATGACAGCCTGTTCCCAGCCCGCACATCAAACACTCGCCAACGAGTTTCGAAAAGCGTACGCCAGCTACTTACAGGTTAAAGAGTTGCTACCATTGGGCGGTTACCAACCAGGACAAGATCTGGAATTGGACCGAGCGGTTGCCTTGTACCCTAAACTAGCCGCTTATCTTCAGCAGTCTCAGGATTGCAGCGTGAACTATCAACAGAGCCTGACTGAATTGGCGCAGCTGTTTCAGGATTAAGCGAGGCATGTATGCAAGCTAAGCTCCAAGCGATAGAAAAATTTCAAAAGATCCAGCAACGCCAACGAGATGCGATGTCTCAGCAGTTGGAGGTAATGCGTCGTCAGCAGGAAGTGGCGGTCGAGAAGTTAAACCAACTTGCTGAACTTAAAAAGCAGACCACACCTTGGCAAGGGAATGACAGCCTCAACCGTGAGGCGCTGCTCAACTATAGCCGAGTCGATCAGATGCTTAGAAAGCTGATCAATCATCAGCAACATGAGCAAGCACTGATGCAGGCACAGTGCACTTCATTACAGAATCAGTTACAACGCAAACACCTGAAAGTGAAATGCCTAGAAACAACATTGGAGCGTTGGCAGAAAGAGCATCAGTTAGAGCAGATAAAACGTCAAGATCTGGCATTTGAAGAACTGCTTAATCATAGATTTGCAATTAAGAGCAACTAATCTCATCACCACACGCACCATGTTCTAGATTGTCATCGACATTGGTGACGGCTCATTCAAGGAGGAAGAGGCATTGTTATGCTTAATTTTAAAGACGCCAAGGTATTAATTGTTAAAGAGATTCCTAATCGGAATATCAGCATATCAAGCCTAATGCTTTCACTGGGGGTCAAGCCCTATCGAATGGTGAATCTCAATGATCCTATTGAAGCCGTGAAACGCACTTTCCACCACCAGTTCGACATACTGATTTGTGACCAAACTTATCGGGACAGTCAGTTGACTGCGTCAGATATCGTTGAGCAATTGCAAGCATCAAAAGCCATTGGCGAACGCACCGTGATCGTGATGGATTGTCATGCGGATATGAGCAAAGATTACTCATACTATCTCGCAGATGTCCCTCTGTTAGCAGAGACGAACTTGCGCGAGGTGACTGAGGAACTTCGTACTCAGTTCGAGCGCAAAAATCGCATCGCGCCCATGCTGCAACCTAAGCCTTGGGACTCAGAACAAGAGATGGAGAAACGCTTCCAATCTTTTAGTCAGAAATATCCAGAGTGGCAATACGACCTACTCCTTCATCGTGGACATTATTGTTTGGCGAATCAGCGTACCAAAGAAGCGACCGGACTTTATGGTCTGCTCATCAAACAGAGGCGACAGAAAGATCCAACACTTGAAGTGTGTTACTTCCTCAACGCGTTGGCGTTAAACGGACAGGCAAGAGAAGCACTAGTATTGCACAAAAAATTTGCTGCCGGTCAGCGTAAGTTGGGTCAGCCTTTTACTGATATGGGCGCCTTACTGCAATTCAGTACTGGACATCTGGATAACGCTTATCAATGTCTTTCCAGCTCTAAGCAGGAGTATGGGATGAACTTAGCTCAGAGAACTGAAATGGCACTGCTTGCTGTAGCGCTGGAGAAATACGATCAGGCGTTGGAACTGTTCGCAAATAACCTCAAGTGTGCCGAGCAACTTAATAGAGATCTTACCCAACATACAATGAACTACCTGTTTGCATTGCTGATGTCATGGATGGTCAATTGCGACGCGCGAGCGTTATACCAAAAGAAATTTAAACAGCTGCGCGAACAGGTGTCTCGCGGTCGGCTATCTGAAGCGCAAAATGTGCAGTTAGCATTGCTGACGCTCCATGCAGACTATTTGGTCGAGAAATCATGGCAGGTTTCTGCGCAAAAACAGCTTATTAGCTTAAGCAGCATGTTACCTCAATGCAGTATGAGTTTTAGATTGCATGCGTTGTACATCAGCGCAATGCTTGGCAATGAACGTATTTTTAACCATATACAACAATCCATTACCTGCGGTCAGGCAGTGTTGACATCTTGCCCTCTAAAATCCTCATCCTCACTGTGGATGAGACAGTTGAACTGGGAGCATTTCAAGTTAGTAACGAATCGCACAACCCCCGTTACAGCACAGTATCCGAGCTATGCTTGCCAATAGACGACAAGTTTAAACCTGATATTAAACGGATTTTATAAGACTGGAATCGAGTCAACGAATTTGCCCTTCCAATCTGATTTAGAGGAATTAGATTGCTAGAATTGTCAGCCTTGAGAACAAATGAATGTAACACCTTGTATTTTTGACCTTATGAAATCCAGTAATTTTACAGTGGCGGTCTCTAGTGTAACGGGAACTCGATTCCTAAACCTATCGCCCCAAACTATTCGTCGCATCAAACTCAGCTTATTGTTCGCTGTGCTGGTGTTTGGCGCTCTGGTCACTGTACTGGTGATACAACTGACTAATGTTGCAGACTCTCAATATCAAGCACAGCAGCTTGCAGATAAAACCCAGCAGCTTGAACTGCAATTGGCTGCTAAAGAGCAACAACTGAAACAACAAGTTCAAGATGCTGAGTTGCTCAAGAAAGAGCTGGTGTATGTCGAGCAGAAACTCAGTGGAATAGAGACAGCAATGTCACTGCCGGATGAAGAGTTAGAATTGCGTGAGCGCGCGGATCTCGCCGCACTCAGCACCGCTGCTCGTCACCAGATGTTGCAATTAATTCCCAGCGGCAAGCCAGTCAAAATTGGCTACCTGTCGTCTAAATTTGGGACGCGTACTCATCCAGTGAAAAAGACGCGATCTATGCACCGTGGTATAGATTATGCCGTCAACATTGGTACGCCAATTTACGCACCTGCTGATGGTGTTGTTGAGTTAACACGCAAAAGTAATCAGGGCTCAGGTAACTTTCTGCGCATCATTCACTCATTTGGTTTTACGTCATCGTATTCCCACTTAAAAGCTTTCAAAGTGAAGCCTGGAGAATACGTTAAAAAAGGCGACCTGATTGGTTTGTCTGGAAATACTGGCCTGTCGACGGGTTACCATCTCCATTATGAGATCCGTATGGTAGGACGCGCCCTTGACCCACTGCCATTTACTCAATGGGAAATGAATAACTTTGCCGCGATTTTTGAATCGAATAAGGACATAGAATGGGATTATTTAGTAAACAAAATAGAGAATCGAATCGCCACCTCACACAGACTGTCATCGCTGACGGAGCCGACATCAGTGGAGAACTCAAACTTACTTGTAATATCCAAATAGACGGCCGAGTCACAGGCAGTATTGAGACAGACCAAACCGTGACTATCAGTGCAACGGGTTCGGTTGAAGGTTCAGTGAAAGCGGATCGTTTGGTTGTTAACGGCCATTTTCGTGGCAAAGTGTACACCAAGAGTGTTGAGATACTGGGTGACGGTCGTCTAGAAGGTGAGGTATCTGCGGGAGAGTTTACGATTCAAAAAGGCGGTGTATTCCTAGGTAACTCGAAAAACGTTACCGCAGAAGAAGTGGTCACCATTGATTCGGTAAAAAAGATTAACACCAGCCAAGCTAGTAAAGACAAACGCAACGATAATAAAGAAGCTGTTGGCCAGTGTGCTTGATTGCGCCAAAAGCAAAAGTTGATATGGCGCATACGAGTACCTGTAGCGATACATATTGGAGTGAATAAACCGCCAAAACCTGGCGGTTTATTTTTATCCACTGCCAAGATGCGATAAAACGAGTGATTAAAGCTGAGCGATAATCATAAGTTCATGATATAGATAACGACAAAACAAATAGGTGATGTACTAAGAGGGATGAGTATGTTTGAAAAGGTAATTTCTTGGTTGGAAATGACACTTTTTACCTTTAACGATCAACCAGTAACACTATGGGCTATTCTGGCGGTACCTACCTGGGTTGTGGTCAGTTTATGGGTCTCTAAGTTACTCATAAAAGGCGTTCGCGCAAAACTAACATCATCGGGTAAGGACCCAAATATTGTGCACTTAATTGAGCGAGTGCTCTTTGTTGTCGCTCTTGGTGTTATTTTCCTTACCACGTTATCAATGCTGAACATTCCTATCACCGCATTTGCCTTTCTTTCCGGTGCAATAGCGATTGGATTTGGTTTTGGTGCACAGAATATCATTAACAACTTTATCAGTGGTTGGATATTGATAGGTGAAAAACCGATTCGTATTGGTGACTTTCTGGAGGTGGAAGGGGCAAAAGGAACGGTGGAACAAATTAACACTCGCTCGACACGAATTCGACGTGTTGATGGGGTTCATATGCTGATTCCTAACAGTAAACTGCTGGAAAATACGGTGATTAACTGGACTCTTAGGGATAAATTGGTAAGAGGTTCAGTCATTGTCGGAGTGGCGTACGGAAGTGATGTTCGGTTAGTTGAGAAGCTAATGCGTGATATTACCGTCAACCACCCTAAAGTACTTTCAACCCCTGAAGTTGCGGTTTTTTTCCAGGATTTTGGAGACAACGCATTAGTCTTTGAAACGTTTTTCTGGATTAACTCACAGGTAGAAGGCGGGGTTAGGGCAGTAACCAGCGATATCCGTTTTGAGATTGACGCTATGTTCAAAGAGCACGACATAACAATCGCTTACCCACAACGTGATATACATCTAGATGGTGCCCTCACCATCGTCAGAGAGTCGAAGAAAGCCTAAACGGAGTTGACGCCAAAAGAGATTCCATGCTCTTTTGGCGTTTTTTAATCGTATTGATAGCAATGACCGCAAGGTGAATCCGTAAGGTTTGCCAGCGTGCTTTAGTTTACCTACTTGGTGACAAGCAATAAGTCACATGGTGGATTGGCTATCAAAACATCTACGGTACTACCAGACCAATAGCGAGACAAGGCGGTCCGTTTACACGCCCCCATTGCCAAAATAGAAGCGTCGAGTGAGTTTACCGCATTAGGCAACCCTTCTTCTGGGTTCGCTTCAATCAGTCGCAAAGGAAGCTGATAAAACTTATTGAGATTGAGGAACTCTTGTATCGCTAGTTTTTGGTTGGAGAGAATCTCTTTTGAGTAACGATATAGATAAGGTGCGACATACTGACAATAGACGAGGGTGGTACTGGCGTTGATTCTAGAGCCAATATCTAAACTGCGGTTGATAATCGCTTTATCAATTTCGGCGTTTTTGTCCCCACGATGAAGTGGGTCAATCGCGGTGGCTAGCTTCAGTTTCTGTGACCATTTTTTTTCGGTCAGCAGTAGTATGTCGTTACTTTGACTAGAGAGCTTTCTAAGTATCTGTGGTGCCAGTACACCTTTGGCGTAATCAATAAGAAACAGATCGTTGTATCCCTGACATTGATGAGTGAGTTGCTTCTCCCAGTTACTGCCCGAAAGTAGTTCGAAATTTATTTCGAGTGCTGCCAGTTCATACTCTGCTCGAATCTGTTCGACTTGCTCTAAGACAGAATCACACCACTGCATAAAGTAATCATCGTAACGAACAGAACTTTCTTCAGAATGAAGGAGAAAGTCTAGAAAGGTGTGTTCTTCACTGCGCCTGTAGTCTTCAGCGTAGATACGCAAGGACTTATTGGATGCCTGAGCAAAAAGAACCGCTTTCTTTAACACCCGACGTGATGGTTTGGCACTGACCTTAGTCAGTAGGTAGACTGCATTCATTTCAATATCCATTTGCGATTAAATGCGACAATAAGTCTTTGTATAAAAAAGATTTAATCCTGTAACTAAGCTTAGTCAAGTTTTAATTGGCACACCAATAGAAATATTGGCGACCATCCGATTGATATCATACTTCACCTAGCCTTATGACCTAAACCTAAACCTAAACCTAAACCTAAACCAATAGCAAAGCATGTTTTCCGCTAACGATAGGGGGCGATCTAGAAACGTTTAATAGCGTGTGTCCCTATAACTTGGTTGTAAACTATTTTTCCATTGCTTTAGGTGGAGTTAGCTGTGTGGGTGGGAATGTTGCTGGATGCGCAGGTGCAGGTATCGCCACTAGTGACCTAGGCGAAGTACTAACGAATGGTTTAGAGCCGAATAATGTGGTGAATGACCCTATACAGAAAGCGATGATGGATTTAGTTCCGGATTATATTGATTATGATTCTAAAAAGGTTGTAACAGATTTATTGTTGGGTGGATATGGTGTAAAAGATATACATAAAATACCACAAGCGAAAACAAAAATTGACGCGATAGTCAGCAGTCTAAATAAAGCTAGTGAACTTGGTAGTGCAGAGGTTTATTTAGAGACTATGTATAAGAACATAAATGAAATCTGGAGTGAAGAGGATACAAATGAGTAATAAGGTATTTGCAGTAATATGTGTTTTAGTTTTGTGCTTTTTTTCTCTAATCTCATTTTTAAAAGAAGATAAGAGTTTTTCGGGTGAGGTTATATCTTCGCGCTGTATTGAAACTGGCAAGTCTGAAGAATCAGTAGAAGTCATTGTTTCTAATCGAAAAGTAAAGAAAAAATTTTCTTTTGGCTTGGGTCTGTATGTTTGTAAAGATGCAGTCGAGTTGATATCCGCGGGTAGTTTAATATCAGTATCGTATGAATCATTTAAAGGTCGTTTTGTGACGGTCAATCAAGTTAATTTGAATGGTAAGTCGCTTTTACTACGCGGTGAAAAATAACAATGTAAGATTGACTAACGCCACTCATCCGAGTGGCGTCCCTCTTCCCAGAACCACTCAATCTACCCTCAGAACCCTCTCTCGCCTACAGAAACAGCAAATTCCGACGGTATCAGCCACGGGAATATATCAAGCATAACAAGGAAAGGCACCATAAAGAATATTGACTAGCAACTCGTTGGCGTATCCTTATTTTCAGCCAACATGACCATTACTCATGAACTTACTGATGGTTTTGTTGGATATTATGACGAAAAATGCGAAATGAAGAATTAATAAGGCGTGACAAGGTAATTGCGAGATACGCATTTTGAATGCTGAGTTCATTGAGGTTCACTCAATTTTAAAGGCGTGCACCCTTTGCCTATTCATACTTTTTAATGGTGCCTGTCCTTATTAAATAGGCGAACAAGAACTAAGCAAACTGTGGTTACTAGCCTAACTTCGGGTGGTACAGCCGATATTAATGTGGCTAGCAATACCGACGTGAAAGGCGCGCTCATTGCGACCACAGACGAGAATGGACAAGATAGCGGTAAACTCAACCTCACCACAGATTCTTTGACCTACGCTGACCTATCTAACACCAGCTACAACCAAAATCGTAGTATGGGGGTCAGTACAAGCGTGGGTATCAATGGCGGAGAGATAGATTCAACCAATAACTCAACATCGATACAGTACAAAAATACATCTGGTTACAGCAAGTCCAAGACACTAGCAACAATAGGTCAAGGTAACTTGACGATTGTGGACTCAGAAAACTCCGACGACACCTCTTCCCTAAATCGCGACACCGAACATACAGAAAAGGACCTGTTCACTGTTGACCGTAAGCAAGGGGATTTTGATGTCACTATTGATCACCGTCTGCTGACCGAAGATGGCAGGAAGGCTATTGCAGAGGATATCGAGAGAACGGAAAGATTAGGTCAAGCCATTGCTGATGTAGCAACTAAGGAATCAATCGTTATATCAGATACCCTAGATCACATTGGTGACGTGCAAAAAGATTTCGATGTACAGAAGAATCTCGCACTGTCTGATGGTGGCAAGTCCATCGATGTCTTAGAGAACAAACAGAACTACAGTGTTGAAGAATATGACCAAGCGTTAGATCAGTATGCGAAGGCTTATGCAAGTGTTTACGGTGTCACTATCGAGAGCGCTAAAGCGGTTGCGACTGAGAAGTTCCGGGGAATGACATATTCCAATTCAGCGGATGGTAAGGCTACAAACTCTAGGGTCTCGATTGACTATAACAATAATGGTGGAGCGACAGATGTGGCTGAAACCATGGGACATGAAGCGGCTCACGTACGGATTGATCAAGGACAAACAAGGTATCGTGAAGGGGCTCTGGCTGAAGAGTACGCAGATACTTTTGGCGAATACTCCGCAGACGGTATGGAGTTTTCAGCGGGGAGTTATACCAATGTACAGCTGAATAAGCCTAAGGCACCAACGGTTAATCTCAGCCATGATGATAAAAACCGACTAGTTAAGAATACCAATGAGCTGATTGATGATGTTGAAAAAGCTAATAATGGTGATGGTGTAGCAAATCCGTTAACTGCTCATGTGAAGCAGGACTATCAGTCTTTGGTCGAAGGCAATCCAAACCTGAAAGATAAGTTAGAAAGAGAAAAGAAAATTGCGCTTGGCCTTTACAACATGGATATCGAAGATATTCCTGATGCTTTAGACAATACGTACCCTCCATTAACAGATGACGCTAAAGATAGAATTATTTCAAGCTTGACGAAAGCAAAGGAGTATGACGAAGAAAATACACTAGAGCGAGTATATGAGAACTTAATAACCGATGGCGTTGCAGCGGATACTGCAAATGACTTGAAAGAAGTGCCCCAAGTTGCGACAGCGTTTGCCGTGGCAGAAGGAATAAAAAATGGCTCTATTGTAACCACAGTCGTAGAAGAGGTAGTAGTTAGAAAAATAGAAAAAACACTGGGTCCGGTAGGCGATAAGGTTGTCGAGTATGGCGGTAAGTTCTACAGCAAGGTCAAAGGTAAACTCGTTGAAGTCAAACAGGTTGTCAGTAGAATTGAAGTCAAAGTAGAACCGGGTACACTTGGCAGTAATGGCGCGAATATTACAGTCAAGTTAAAGCCTAAAGCCAGTGATACTACTGAAATAATCAGTGATTCAACAACGCTCAAGCCTAATGGAAATCAAGGCTTCTACATATCAGACGAAGCAAAGAACGCTCTTGAAGATAAATATGGTGCCGAGAACATAGCGAGGGTTTCTATCGAACAAGGTACAGGGCGGACTGTTATTGAAACTACTCCGGGGCAAAAAGGTGGGTGGAATAAGTTCCTAAACAACCCAGAGCCAAATACGAACTATAAAACAAGTGATAGCTTGTATAAAACAGATGAGTTGGGGCGAGTAGATTCGGTTTCAACGGATTTAACAGAACTAGTACGAAGAGATAGAAACACTTATCAGCAAGGGCAAGCTGGTAAGACAGGCGGCATAAAAGATGGTTTAGAGGATGATCACGGAGGGCATCTCATTGCGTCGATGTTCGATGGACTAGGTGAGCAGATTAATTATGTACCTATGAACAAAAAGGTGAATGGTTCTGGTGGTGAGTGGGGTAGCCTAGAGAGAATATGGAGAAATGAACTAGATAGGGGGAGTGTTGTTAAGGTGGACATTAAACCAGTATATACAGGAAGTAGTAAGCGACCAGATGAAATTGTTGTAACATACCAGATTGGTAATAGGGATCCGATATCTAAGTCGATAGAGAATGTGAGGATGTAAAGTGGATAACCACAAAATAAAAAATCCGCAAGAAATATATCAGGAAATAGGACGTCTGATTTGGTCTATCTTTCCTGAAGATGCTCTGGAGGCGTACTTTTATTGTCAAGTATATCGTGCATCTAGAGATTATAAGTATAACTGGTTGGATCATGATGGAAATATATCGAGGTATGATTTTGAACAACATCCAACTAGTGTTCTTCAGTTAATTTCAGCTCAGTTAAAAGAACTACAGCAGCATAGTATTTTTGACCAAGAACGCTGGACGCATTGCAAAGTAACGCTAACTGATGAGGGACAGTTTCATATTAAGTTTGCGTATATTGAAGAAGAAGATAGCTGGAGTGGTCTGTACATGAGAGGTGTTAGCTCATTAACTAAAGAAGAAGCTGAAACATATTCAGTTCCTGAAGATGTATGGAAAGAATGCCAAGCTCGGTCTTAATTAGGAAATATGTGACTTTGTAAGTTTTGTGCTCACGCCACTCATCCGAGTGGCGTCCCCTTCCCAGAATCACTCAATCCACCCACAAAACCCTCTCTCGCCACCAGAAACAGCAAATTCCAGCGGTATCAGCCACGGGAATATATTGTTAAACCCTGGGGTATTAGGGCTGTAATCTGGTCGTTCTGGCTCTGGGTGGGAGTTGGTTTAACGGTTAAGGTATGAGGGTTACAGGGTGAATATGAGGATTATTTGTGAAGGGATTGTGGTTTAGGTTCAAGCCCTGAAAGAAGAAACCTGATCCCACTACAGGATCAGGCTCGTGATATTCCGTTTTCAGTTCGGCTGAACTATCTACCCTAAACTTCTAAGCTACAACGAGTCAGGGAAAGACGTTATGAGAATGAAATTCCTTGAAATAGCTAGGTTTAGATACAAAAAAAGACGTCCTAGGACGTCTTTCTTCTGGAATTTGGCTCCCCCTGCGGGACTCGAACCTGCGACATACGGATTAACAGTCCGCCGTTCTACCAACTGAACTAAGGGGGAATTGCATTTTGCGCTGCGAATGTTAGCGAGCACCTATTCAGGTGTCAACTATCAAACGGCAAAATAAGTGAATTAAAATGTAGAAAAAAGTCTTTACTTTTCTGTAGCCCTTATCCACCAAGGGCTATATTTACTTATCCACCAAAATTGTGGATAAGTGTGTGTGTTAAATTTGAGTAAGTCAGATTTATGCAAACTTGATGGAATTGATACTCAAAGAACACGGGATCTAATGGCTTGCTAAATAAGGATTTTTAGAATTTATTCACTTAGATTACCGACGTGAAAATATTGGCCGCGATTGTGGATTGAATGCAAAAATGGCAAAAAATGTGAATAAGCTGTGAGTATTTATTCGGGGTTTTTAGAGGGAGATCTCTAGCAGGGCGAAGAATAATATCAGGATTGAAGTGAATGATCTAGCCATAAGGTACGACTTTAAGCAAAACAGCGATTAATTTTATAATCGGCTCTTGAGTCTGTATATATATACAGACACAATAGAAGCCTTCCCTCAGCCAAGGACAGAGATGCGTCATGAGTAAAGTATTTGATTTAGTGTCTGATTATCAGCCTTCTGGTGATCAGCCGACGGCTATCAGCCAGTTGCTAGATGGGCTAGATGCGGGTTTAGCTCACCAAACTTTGCTGGGTGTGACAGGGTCGGGTAAGACATTTACGTTAGCTAATGTTATTGCGACGGCGCAACGTCCCGCTATTTTACTTGCCCCGAATAAAACGTTGGCCGCGCAGTTGTATGGCGAAATGAAATCCTTTTTCCCTAACAATGCCGTTGAGTTCTTTGTCTCTTACTACGATTATTACCAGCCAGAGGCCTACGTTCCAACCACAGATACGTTTATTGAAAAAGATGCTTCCGTCAATGCTCATATTGAGCAGATGCGTCTCTCAGCAACAAAAGCGCTGTTAGAGCGTAAAGATGCCATTATTGTTGCATCAGTCTCTGCGATCTATGGTCTGGGTGATCCGGAGTCTTATCTGAAGATGATGCTTCACATTCGTCGTGGAGACATGATGGACCAGAGGGATATCCTTCGTCGTTTAGCGGAGCTTCAGTACAGCCGTAATGATGTCGCATTTGAGCGAGGCCAGTTTCGAGTCCGTGGGGAAGTGATTGATATTTTTCCGGCAGAATCGGATCAGGACGCAGTGCGTATCGAGATGTTTGATGACGAGATTGACTGTATCAGTGTCTTTGACCCTCTGACTGGGGCGGTTAAGCAACGCGACTTAGCGCGATACACCATCTATCCCAAAACTCACTATGTTACGCCTAGAGATCGAATTCTTGATGCCATCGAAGAGATTAAGGTCGAGCTGGAAGGACGCAAAAAATATTTGCTGGAAAACAATAAGTTGCTAGAAGAGCAGCGTATTTCCCAGCGTACCCAGTTTGACATTGAGATGATGAACGAACTTGGGTTTTGCTCAGGTATCGAAAACTATTCCCGTTATCTTAGTGGTCGCAAAGAAGGCGAGCCGCCTCCGACGCTCTTTGACTACCTACCTCACGATGGTCTGCTCATCATTGATGAGTCCCATGTGACTGTGCCGCAAATAGGCGCAATGTTTAAAGGTGATCGCTCTAGAAAAGAAACGCTGGTGGAATTTGGTTTTCGTTTACCTTCCGCGCTGGACAACCGTCCACTGAAGTTCGAAGAGTTTGAATCTTTGGCTCCCCAAACTATCTTTGTCTCTGCGACTCCAGGTAACTATGAGCTGGAGAAGTCGGATGGCGAAGTTGCCGATCAGGTAGTGCGTCCAACGGGTTTGCTTGATCCAGAGTTGGAGGTTCGTCCGGTTGCGACTCAGGTTGATGATCTTCTCTCAGAAATTCGTATTCGTTCCGCCAAGGATGAACGAGTTCTTGTGACGACGTTAACTAAGCGTATGGCTGAGGATCTCACAGAGTACCTCTCTGAGCATGATGTAAAGGTGCGCTACCTTCACTCAGATATTGATACGGTAGAACGGGTAGAAATCATTCGTGATTTGCGTCTTGGTGAGTTTGATGTGCTTGTCGGTATCAACTTATTACGAGAAGGTCTTGATATGCCGGAAGTCTCTTTAGTGGCGATTTTAGATGCAGATAAAGAAGGCTTCTTACGCTCCGAGCGCTCTCTGATTCAGACCATAGGGCGTGCAGCGCGAAATGTTGCGGGCAAAGCGATTTTGTATGCTGACCGGATCACTAAATCGATGGAAAAGGCGATGGATGAGACCAACCGTCGTCGAGAGAAGCAGCAAGAGTACAACCAGAAAATGGGTATTGAGCCTCAAGCGCTTAAGCGTAATGTCAAAGATATTATGGAACTGGGTGATATTGCTAAGAGCAAGAAGCAGCGAGTGAGCAAAACCGTGCCGCTCTCTAAAGTGGCTGAGTCCTCACAAAGCTACGATGTAATGACACCTCAGCAGCTTGATAAAGAGATCGCGAAGCTTGAAGCGCAGATGTATCAACATGCTCAAGATCTGGAGTTTGAACTGGCGGCGGAGAAGCGTGATCAGATAGATCGGTTAAGACAAAAGTTTATTACTAACAGCTAATTTGTTGGTGCAGGACTAAAAAAATAGCCAATAGAAATCTTGAATCTATTGGCTGTAATTTGTGAATATAAAATTCACTAACAACGTCAGTTGGCTAGGTGACCCGTTAGGGTCATTGAAATTGATAGCATATAGTGTGCCAAAAATTCTGCGGCCAAAATGAGCCATATTTCACTCAAATAGGTCATTTTTGGGTATTTGAATTGCAAATTGCAAAGCGCAATGCAATGATTATACAAGATGCAAAGAAACCATTGGCTAGGTTATGCAACATAGTACTCAAACACAAAAATCTAAATATCTGCTCATGGTAGAGGATACGGCTTCCGTCGCCGCACTCTACCGTTCTTATCTCACTCCGCTTCAGATCGACATCAACATCGTCGGCACTGGTCGTGATGCGATCGAAAGTCTCAACTTTCGAACCCCTGATTTGATCCTTCTAGATTTACGCTTGCCTGATATGACAGGCATGGATGTACTTCATGCGGTCAAAGAGAAGAATCCAGATGTTCCAGTTATCTTTATGACTGCACACGGTTCAATTGATACTGCGGTTGAAGCAATGCGCCATGGTGCTCAGGATTTTTTG
Source organism: Vibrio sp. TRT 1302 (assembly GCF_050113875.1). Taxonomy (NCBI): domain Bacteria; kingdom Pseudomonadati; phylum Pseudomonadota; class Gammaproteobacteria; order Vibrionales; family Vibrionaceae; genus Vibrio; species Vibrio sp. TRT 1302. The sequence goes on from NZ_JBNJOF010000002.1 coordinate 176,323, forward strand.
ATTAAGCCCTGTGAAGCGGACCGTCTGCGTGTCACCGTGAACAACGCTTTACGCAAAGCGAATAAGTTAAAGAACGAAGGCGACAGTCTTTCAAGCCAAGGTTATCAAGGCTTTATCGGCAGTAGCCAAACCATGCAGGCGGTCTATCGAACCATAGATTCCGCAGCGGCGAGTAAGGCAAGCATCTTTATTACTGGCGAAAGTGGTACCGGTAAAGAAGTGTGTGCAGAAGCGATTCACGCGACAAGCAAACGTGGGGATAAACCTTTTATAGCGATTAACTGTGCTGCAATCCCGAAAGATCTGATTGAAAGTGAATTGTTTGGTCATGTTAAAGGCGCATTTACGGGGGCCGCGACTGACCGACAAGGTGCGGCTGAGTTGGCGGATGGTGGCACGCTATTCCTCGATGAGTTGTGTGAGATGGATCTAGAGTTGCAAACGAAACTGCTGAGATTCATCCAGACAGGTACCTTCCAAAAGGTCGGATCCTCTAAGATGAAAAGTGTCGATGTACGTTTTGTATGCGCAACGAACCGCGACCCTTGGAAAGAGGTGGAGGAAGGACGTTTTCGCGAAGACTTGTACTACCGTCTCTACGTTATCCCACTCCATCTACCTCCTTTGAGAGAACGTGGCGATGATATAATTGAGATTGCGTACTCTCTCTTGGGCTTTATGTCTAAGGAAGAGGGGAAAGATTTTGTGCGCTTAGCGCCGGATGTTGTTGAACGTTTTGCTCGCTACGAATGGCCTGGAAACGTGCGTCAGTTGCAGAACGTATTGCGCAACGTTGTAGTGCTCAACAACGGCAGGGAAATATTGTTAGAGATGTTGCCACCACCGTTGAATAAGCCTGCTACCAATGAGATTAGAGTCCCATTAGCGCAAAGTGAAGCGGTCTCGGTACAAGATATCTTCCCTCTATGGTTGACCGAGAAAAATGCGATAGAGCAAGCCATTAAAGCGTGTGATGGCAATATTCCCAAAGCCGCTGGTTATTTAGATGTCAGTCCGTCGACTATCTACCGTAAGCTACAGGCTTGGAACGCGAAGGAAGTGCAATAGTGGATATTTTGAACCAAAGTAAGATTGACAGGCTGGCGAGTGAGATTGGCCCTGAGAACGTGCCTGTGTTGCTAGAGATATTTTTGAATGAGCTCGCTATGTATATTGAGACCTTATCTCAACAAGAAGGAGAAGGGCAGCAGGCGTATCTCAAGGAAATCAGCCACGCTTTAAAGAGCAGTGCCGCAAGCTTTGGGGCAGAAGCGTTGTGTGCTTACTCGATTGAACTCGATGCGCGAGGAAAGTCGGGCGCGACGCTTGAACTTGCTGATTGCAAAGACAAAATGCTATCTCTGCTCAATCAAACTGAGCAGAGATATCAACAATTACTCACACAGTAAGTATTCTATTGCTTGCTGGAGTTTGCTTCGGTCATGGCGCCAATCACGGTTTGGTGATGCTAGCGGCGTCGTGACGCAGTTCCACTCTTCCAGTTCAGGATGAGGCTCTTCACCCAGCACGACGTCAATGCGTCGACCTTGGCATGAGCGTTCACACCATTCGAGCTTCTCTTTAAGTGTCATTTTTCCTGCGGGGCCGTGTTCGGCAGAGAGGTTTTCGACGAAGACCAATTTTGCCTTACGGTTATTGGCAATAGCACGACCAATCTCTGGCAGCAGCAATGGCGGCATGATACTGGTCAAAAAGCTACCTGGGCCGAGAATAATAGCATCGGCCTGTTCGAGTGCGATAACACCTTCTTTTGTGGCGGGTACTTCGGGTTCCAAATCTAGCCTGAGAAGTTTATCTGGCATCTCGTCAACACTGGTTTCTCCGGTCACCCAACGACCATTTGGTGCTAATGCCTTTAGATCTGAAGGATGTTCCGACATAGGAATGATGTTCACATCGACTTTCAGCATATTGCGAATAAGATTTGTGGCGTCTAATGGACGAACGGAAAGGTTGTCGAGTGCCGTCAGCATCAGGTTGCCGAGATTATGGCCATCGAGTTCGCCCGCGCCTTTAAATCGATATTCGAACATCATTGAACTGATGGAAGGGTCGGTAATCAACTGGTTGATACAGTTACGTGTATCTCCCCAAGCAATCCCCCCCTGACAATGGCGGATCCGTCCTGTCGAACCACCATTATCTGTGGTTGCGACGATACCTGTGGCGTTGCTGCCAAAATCCTTTAGCGCCGCAAGCATGCGACCAAGGCCATGGCCTCCACCGACTGCGACGACTTTCTTGCTAGCGTAAACTGTCATGCTGAGCTTCTATTTTATTCATAACCAACTACAATTTAGATTATTGCATTAACATCAAATACTCAATAATAGGTAATTTGGGCTCTAAGCATGATTTTTTCGTTTAGAGGGTAGAATCACGTACAATTATTAAGTATTTTAATGTAAAGCTACTACCCAATATAGGGGTAGTTGCCATAACTCCGAGCTCACAAAGCTAAGTTCATACTGAATAAGCGTTTTGAGCCAGTGACGCGTTGTCACAAGGGCATAGTTGGAAATGATTATGCCTCCCGTGTTTGGAAAGGTGTTCCGTGGCGCAACAATTCGAAGATAGATTTCATCGCAAGTTTTACTACTTGCGTCTTTCTGTTACAGATGTCTGTAACTTTAAATGCACATACTGCCTGCCTGATGGTTATCAACCTTCCGGGCAAAAAAACTCGTCTTTTCTAGCCTTACCAGAGATTAAGCGTGTCGTACGCGCGTTTGCTGATTGTGGCACGTCAAAAGTTCGTATCACTGGTGGTGAGCCGAGCTTACGCAAAGATTTCACCGACATAATTCATACCATCGCCTCTACTGACGGTATTCAGAAAGTTGCAACTACGACCAATGGCTATCGTATGGAGAAGCAGGTCGCTGAGTGGAAGCAAGCTGGTCTTACTCATGTCAATGTTAGTGTTGATAGCTTAGACCCTCGCATGTTTCATCAGATTACAGGTGAGAACAAGTTCACTCAGGTTATGGCGGGAATTGATCGTGCGTTTGAAGTGGGCTATGAGCAGGTCAAAGTAAATGTTGTGTTGATGAAAGATCTCAATGCTCACGAGTTACCTGCCTTTCTAAACTGGATTAAAGACAGACCGATTCAATTACGTTTTATCGAATTGATGAAAACCGGTGAAATGGATGAATTATTTAAGCGCCACCATGTTTCAGGCGTTGCGATTCGTAATCAACTGATTGCTAATGGTTGGTTACTTAAAGTCCGTAATAAGAACGACGGTCCGGCGCAAGTCTTTGTCCACCCTGATTACCAAGGCGAAATCGGCTTGATTATGCCGTATGAAAAAGACTTCTGTGAAAGCTGTAACCGTTTGCGAGTATCGGCAACGGGTAAGCTTCACTTGTGTCTGTTTGGTGATCATGGCATCGAGTTACGCGACTTGCTCCAGCAAGATGCGCAAGAAACCGAGCTAATTGAACGAATTCAAGCACAGCTGCAAACCAAGTCGGTCAGCCACTTCCTTCACGATGGAAATTCAGGTATGACCCCGCACTTGGCTTCAATTGGCGGCTAATACACTTCAACAAACATATAACGCACTTCAGTGATAGCAGGGTGCGAACATTACTTTGAAAAATATAGGTGAACAAATGGGTCACGCAGAAAGCAAATTCCAACCAGCAAACATCGCAGTTTTAACCGTTTCGGATACTCGTACTGAAGAAAACGATACGTCAGGCGGCTTCTTAGTTGAAAACGCTAAAGAAGCAGGTCATAACGTGGTCGATAAGCAGATTGTTATCGATGATATGTACAAAATCCGCGCTATCGTTTCACAGTGGATTGCTGATGAAAATGTTCAAGCGATCATGATTACTGGTGGTACAGGCTTTACTTCTCGTGATAGTACGCCAGAAGCACTGAAGCCATTATTCGACAAAGAAGTGGAAGGTTTTGGTGAATTGTTCCGCATGGTTTCATACGAAGAGATTGGCACGTCAACCATTCAATCACGCGCGATCGCAGGTTTTGCGAACCACACGGTTATTTTTGCGATGCCTGGTTCAACAGGCGCTTGCCGCACGGGTTGGACTAAGATCATTAAGCAGCAGCTAGATGCGAGTCACCGTCCTTGTAACTTTATGCCTCACCTATCGGTATAGTTTTGGGAGCGAACAATGAGCGAGTTGACTCATATTAACGCTTCCGGTGAAGCAAACATGGTTGATGTATCGGCTAAGGCAGAAACGGTGCGTGAAGCTCGTGCAGAAGCTTTTGTACACATGGCCGCTGAAACTCTAGAGCTGATTGTCTCTGGTCAACATCATAAAGGTGATGTCTTTGCGACGGCGCGAATCGCGGGGATTCAAGCAGCGAAGAAAACGTGGGATCTTATTCCACTGTGCCACCCTCTATTGCTTTCTAAGGTTGAAGTACAGCTAGAAGCGATTGAAGCAGAAAATATGGTACGAATTGAATCTGTATGTAAGCTGTCAGGCAAAACTGGCGTCGAGATGGAAGCGTTGACTGCTGCATCCGTCGCGGCACTGACTATTTACGACATGTGTAAAGCGGTACAGAAAGACATGGTCATTGGACAAGTTCGCTTACTGGAAAAAACAGGTGGTAAATCGGGTCACTTTAAGGTGGAAGAATGATTAAAGTTCTTTTTTTTGCACAGACGCGTGAACTAGTTGGCAAGGATGAACTCGAGTTAGAGGGTGACTTTGCTACTGTTGAAGCCATTCGTGCACATCTCGTTCAGCAAGAAGGTAAGTGGGACTTAGCTCTGGAGCCGGGTAAACTGCTCGCCGCGGTAAATCAATCGATTGTACCGCTGGATCATCCGATTAAATCTGGTGATGAAGTGGCGTTCTTCCCGCCAGTTACTGGGGGATAAACATGGACAGTCGTGTATCGGTTCAGTTTGAAGATTTTTCTCTCAGTGATGAATATCAGGCGTTATCAGGTGGTACTTCAGCTGGTGCTGTGGTGACGTTTGTTGGCAAGGTTCGCGATATGAACCTTGGCGATAATGTTACTGGTTTATCGCTCGAGCATTATCCTGGTATGACTGAAAAGGCATTAGGTGAAATCTGTGATGAAGCAGAGCGACGTTGGCCACTTTTAAATATCCGAGTTATTCACCGTGTTGGAGATTTGGATATCGGTGATCAAATCGTGTTTGTTGGTGTGTCGAGCGCACACCGTGGAGCGGCTTTCGATGCGTGTGAGTTTGTGATGGATTATCTTAAAACCAAAGCCCCCTTTTGGAAAAAAGAACGCACCACAGATACGACGCGTTGGGTTGAGTCAAGAGACTCAGACGCCAAAGCTGCTGAACGCTGGCAGCAGAAATAGTGACAGAGCGAATTGCGAGAATAAAAGCTTCCTTAGGGAAGCTTTTTTATTGTTTATTACAAGGGCGAAAGAGTCTCACTGGCAAGATCTGAAACTGCGGTTGTTGGATTAAGTGTTTTCTAGTCATTGCATGCTATTTGCAAGGTTTTTGATAGGCGGATGGCGAGCCAACACGGACGCTCAGAAGCATTGTAAGTGGTGGCGTGGGGTTTAATAGACTGAGCCTATTGCAAAAATTGTTGATTTCCATTTAGTAAAATCAAGAAATTAGACAACAATTACAATATACAGCAAAGCTTGCACGCAAGGAGACACAGATGGAATCATTAAAAGTAAAAGACTACATGACCCTGCAAGCGGTAACCTTTACCCCAGAGATGTCATTAACAGCAGCTCTCGACAAGGTAATGAATTCACGCTATCTAGGTGGTCCAGTTATTAACGAACAGAAAGAGGTCATCGGTTTTCTTTCTGGGCAAGATCTACTCGATAAACTCATTAATGTGAGTTACTACTGTCAGGACAGTCACATTGTTGCAGATTGTATGCATCGCGAAGTGTTATCCGTTACGTCTGATACATCGATTATTGAGTTGGCAGAGATGATGAAGGTAGGGCGTCCGAAAGTCTATCCTGTTATAGATGCAGGTAAACTGGTTGGCATCATTACGCGACGAGATGTGCTCAGAGCGATAGGCAAAAATATTGAGGATTGCTTTAAACATCCTGTATAACAGTTAGAACATGAAAATAATAAGAGGTGCCACGTGCACCTCTTGTTGTTTTCCCGTCAATCTCAAAGGGAAGCGTATGTCCGATCAGAGTGCTAAGTTTGTTCAGGGGTCAACCATGCGTCACATACTAGTGATGTCGGGGGCTGGCTCGGTTGGCTTGATGGCACTCTTTGTGGTTGATCTGGTTGATATGTTGTTCATCAGCATGTTAGGGCAGGTTGAGCTCGCAGCGGCGGTGGGCTTTGCTGGAACGTTAGTCTTTTTTTCAACATCCATCTCTATTGGTACCTCAATCGCAATGGGGGCATTGGTTTCCAAAGCGATCGGGGCGGGTAAGCGACAACACGCACGCGAACTGAGTACCAGTATTATGCTGACAGCGGTGACAATCAGTGTTCTTGTCGCTGCGCTGATGTTCACGTTTATTCCGGAGTTGCTCCAAGCGATAGGCGCGCAAGGGGTCGCCGCTGAGCGTGCCGAAGCCTATTTGCGGATCATTCTTCCTAGTGGACCGGTGATTGCAGTCGCAATGGCGGCTGGAGCAGGTCTAAGAGCGGCAGGGGATGCTAAGCGTTCTATGTGGGCGACCCTGTCCGGTGGGTTAGTTAACGCCATCTTAGATCCCATTTTCATTTTTGGTTTCGACTGGAATGTAGAAGGGGCGGCGCTGGCATCCGTTTTCGCTCGATTTACTGTGTTGTTTTTCTCTATATATCCACTGATTCGAGTTCATAAATTAGTCGCGCGATTCAATTACTCTGTTTGGCTCAACAACCTCAAGCTTATCCTCGCGATTGCAGTTCCTGCGATTATTACCAACATTGCGACCCCAATTGGCAATGCGATTGTCACCTCTGCGATAGCGCAGTTTGGTGAACATTATGTGGCAGGGTTTGCTGTGATCGGTCGTCTTACACCTGTCTGTTTTGCCGTGATTTTCGCTCTGTCTGGTGCCGTCGGGCCGATTATCGGTCAGAACTACGGTGCTGAGAGAATGGATCGTGTCAAAGAGGCGCTTAATAACTCTTTGATCGTTACAACGCTATATACCTTAACGGTGTGCATCATTCTCTATTTTGGCCAAGGACTCATCATACAGTTATTCAATCTTACAGGAGATGCAGAGTTGGTCGTTGCTGCCTTTTGTACCTATGTGGCTATTAGTTTCATTTTTAACGGCGCTCAGTTTGTTGCCAACACGTCGTTTAACAATCTTGGCAAACCTCTCTACTCGACCGCGCTCAATCTTGGTAAAGCAACGTTGGGGACGCTGCCCTTTGTCCACTTAGGGGCAATGTGGTTCGGTGCGCTGGGCGTACTTTATGGTCAAGCGCTTGGCACGGTTGTTTTTGGTTTGATCGCCATCGTGGTGCTTCGTAAGCATATTAATGATTTGATGCGCTCGGTGCATCTTGAACATTCGACCTCTGATCCCGCAATTACGAGTGTGAACAGTCAGCCTTTCTGTAGTCATGATGCCGTGCTCATTGATGATGTTGCCGCAACCACAGATGTTACAGAACAAAATCGAGAAAAAGGTTGACCTTGGAGCTAGCTCTAAGGTTTACACTTCGAGTGTACAGTGAACGGAGATAAACATATGTGCACAAAACACAAAGCATGCCAGTCAACCAAAATGGCACCAGTTCCAAGCCAATCTGGTTCTTGCGCTAGCCCAAATATTTCAGCAATTAAAATGGCCAGTGTCGAAACTGCAGAAGCAGGCTGTTGCAGCTCGAACAGTTGTAGCAGCGGGTCAGACCCTAGTGAAGATGAGGGTGAGCCCAGTCTTTCTACACGTTTTACTCAAAGCTGGATAATTGATGGAATGGATTGTCCATCTTGCGCAAGAAAAATTGAGACCGCAGTAAACCGAGTCAGCGGTGTTGCTGAAGCCAAGGTACTATTTGCGACCGAGAAGCTCATCGTTAAAACCGATAGCGCTAGCGTCCTTCAGTTAGTTGAGCAAGCTGTCATTGATACCGGATTTACATTTTCTAGCTCTAGCACGCGTGAAGACAAAAAACGTTCACAGGGTTGGAAATCGGTATTTATTCAGAACAGTCAAATTATTGCGATTGCCTCTGCTATGGCGGTCGCCGCGCTAATCAAACCCTCATTTCCGCTAATCAGTGAGTGGATGTTTATCTTCACCTGTCTTGCTGGTCTTTATCCAATCAGTAAAAAGGCGATCGCCCTTGCTCGTTCGGGTACCCCTTTTGCTATTGAAACCCTGATGAGCGTTGCGGCACTTGGTGCGCTCTATTTGGGGGAAACCATCGAAGCGGCGATGGTATTACTCTTGTTTCTCATTGGTGAGCGGTTAGAAGCGTTTGCTGCTTCAAGGGCACGCAGTGGTGTGCAGGCATTGATGGAGCTAGTTCCTGAAAATGCAATCCAAATTATCGATGGTAAACGTGTTGAGGTATCGGCAAGTCAGTTGCACCCTGGCGATGTGATTGAAGTGTCACCCGGTTCTCGTCTTCCTGCCGATGGCAAGTTGCTGGCGGAGGTCGCTAGCTTCGATGAAAGTGCTTTAACAGGGGAATCTGTGCCTGTTGAACGATACCAAGAAGAATCTGTAATGGCAGGCGCGGTTGTCGTGGATAAAGTTGTTCGACTGACCATTACCTCCAAACAGGGTGAAAACGCCATTGATCGTATTCTCCATCTCATCGAAGAGGCTGAATCGCGTAAAGCACCATTAGAACGTTTCTTGGATAAATTCAGCCGTTGGTATACCCCTTTGATGATGTTGGTGTCACTACTTGTCATCATCACACCTCCGCTTCTGTTTGCTCAACCTTGGGAAACTTGGGTCTATCGAGGTTTGGCATTACTGCTTATTGCTTGCCCTTGTGCATTGGTTATATCGACTCCAGCAGCAATTACGTCTGGGCTTGCGTCGGCAGCAAGGCGTGGGGCGTTGATCAAAGGTGGGGCGGCTTTAGAGCAGCTTGGAAAAATCGACACAGTCGCCTTCGATAAAACGGGTACCTTAACCAAAGGTAAACCAGACGTGACCGATCTTATTGCCTTTGGTGAATGGACCGAAATGACCTTAGTGGAGAAAATTGCTGCCATTGAAGTCGGCTCAAGTCATCCATTGGCGGTGTCTCTGGTGAACAAAGCCAAACTCATGGGCGTTGACATTCCCGAAGCCCAAGATAAGCAAGCTTTGGTTGGCAGTGGTGTTCGAGGTGTCGTTGATAATGTTGAATATCAGGTGACAGCACCAAGTAAAGTGACTCTTCCACTTAGTGAAAATTGGCAGACGCAGATTGAAGAGTTAGAGCAGCAAGGTAAAACCGTTGTGGTCGCGATTGAAAATCAAGCAAAAGTAATGGGGTTGATTGCGTGGCAAGATACCTTGCGAGATGATTCAGCACAAGCGGTTAAAGCGTTACAAAAATTGGGTGTTCACTCGATAATGTTGACGGGTGACAACCCTCGCAGTGCACTGGCAATTAGCTCAATGATCGGTATTGACTACAAGGCTGGTCTGCTGCCACAAGATAAGGTGAGTTACGTTGAACAGCTGTCAGCGGTCGATAATGTCGCCATGGTCGGAGACGGTATTAATGATGCTCCTGCGATGAAAGCGTCAAGTATTGGTATTGCCATGGGTGGTGGTACTGATGTGGCGCTTGAAACGGCCGATGCAGCTTTGACTCATAATCGCTTGACTGAGCTGGCTGGAATGATTGAGTTATCGAGAGCGACGTTAGGCATAATTCGTCAGAATATTGCTTTGGCGCTCGGTCTAAAAGGTGTCTTCCTTGTCACCAGCTTACTCGGTTTGACGGGTTTGTGGGTGGCGGTACTGGCTGATAGTGGCGCGACGGCGATAGTGACACTCAATGCGTTGCGATTGTTGAAGTTTAAGTCCCAACTCGATTAGTGGATAGAACAATAAATAGCCCTTACATTTATGATGTAAGGGCTATTTTTTATGCAACTGACAAATTGGATTTGCTAAAAATTGTGATCGAAACCGATTTTGCTTGCAATGTAAGTTTTTGTTGCGATCGTTGTTGTGATCGTTGTCACTATAAAGCTCTTGGTAGTTGGTTACAGTATGTTCTGTACCCGATGAATTTATAGAGCGAATGGTAAAAATTAATCAACCAAATTTCGCCACAATAAGGAGTCCCCTATGTCTCAAGCTGTATTCCACCTTGGTGTTACTGAATCTGATCTCGCTGGCGCAACATTAGCGATCATTCCTGGTGACCCAGCACGCGTTCAAAAAATTGCAGAAGAAATGGAGAACCCAGTTTTCCTTGCTAGCCACCGTGAATACACACTGTACCGTGCAGAGCTTGATGGCAAGCCTGTTGTCGTATGTTCAACTGGTATTGGTGGTCCTTCTACTTCTATTGCAGTTGAAGAATTGGCGCAACTTGGCGTTCGTACCTTCCTACGCGTAGGCACGACTGGTGCAATTCAACCACACGTTAACGTGGGTGATATGATTGTTTCTACAGGTTCTGTTCGTCTTGATGGTGCAAGTTTGCACTTCGCTCCAATGGAATTCCCAGCAGTAGCAGACTTTGAAGTTGCGACAGCAATGAAAGCCGCGGTTGAAGAAAGTGGCGCGACGGTTCATATGGGCGTAACGGCATCAAGTGACACATTCTACCCAGGCCAAGAGCGTTACGATACTTTCTCTGGTCGTGTTGTTAAGCGTTTCCAAGGCTCTATGAAAGAGTGGCAAGAGATGGGCGTTCTAAACTTTGAGATGGAATCTGCAACACTTCTTACTATGTGTGCAAGTTCTGGTCTTAAAGCTGGCTGTGTAGCGGGTGTAATTATCAACCGTACTCAGAAAGAAATTCCTGATCACTCAACTCTAAAAGAGACAGAAGCTCGTTCAATCAAAGTGGTTGTTGAAGCTGCACGTAAGATGCTGTAAAGATTACAGTGACTGAATAGATAAGGCCCTGCGTTGATACGCAGGGCCTTTTTATTTATTTCGGATTATCGGTTACGACACCAGATGTGTTTGTTATTAACCAAGCAAACGAGCTTGCTCGGCTTCTTCTTCGTTGAGCAGAATGGTTTGTGCACGCTTAAAGAAGTTAAAGTCAGTTGCTGTGGCACTCGTGTAAGCGCCCATCATGCGGCTGACAACCAAGTCACCATTGCTCAGCTTTGGTAGCATAATGTTTTCTGCAATCACATCAATGCTATCGCATGTTGGACCTGCAAGAATACTCGGTAGCCACTCTCCATCCTGTTTTATCGTTGTGAGAGGGTATTTAGCATCATCAAACATCAAACCACTGAATGAACCGTAGATACCATCATCTAGGTAGTACCAAATCTGTCCATCACGCTCTGCTTGTCCCATCACTGATGCAACACCTGTCATCGCTTGAGCAACAATAAAGCGCCCAGGTTCGGCAATAACCTGAACCGTTTCTGGTAGCTGGTTTAAAGCCGCATTGATCGGCTGACAAAACAGTTCAATCGGCATTACCTGAGTGTTATAACTCACAGGGAATCCACCACCGATGTCAAGAGTACTTAACGCAGGTAAACCATGCTCAACAACTTGCTCCATTAGGTGCTTACAGGTGTTGATTGCGTCAACGTATTTCTGTGGATTCATGGTTTGTGAACCAACGTGGAACGACAGACCCTTAATACGAATATTCCACTCTTGAGCTTGCGCAATTAGCTCCAGCGCTTGTTGCGGAGCGCAGCCAAACTTCTTCGAAAGATCCGCGAAGGCTTCTGAATTACGAAAGCTCAGGCGCACGAGCAATTCCACTTCATCACGGTAGGCGATGAATTTCTCTAACTCGTTAATGTTGTCGACGACAAAAACACGGCAACCATACGCCAGTGCGTCGCGAATATCACGGTCACGCTTGATTGGGTGAGTATGGATAGTACGCTCTGCTGGTACACCTTGCTCTGCCACTAGGTCAACTTCACCACTGGTTGCTAAGTCAAAACTAGCTCCTTCAGCCAATAGTGTCTGTACAACGGCTGGGTGAGGCAGTGGCTTAAGCGCAAAGTGTAACGTGACATTAGGTAGTGCGTTGCTTAGGGCACGATATTGTTGACGAACAACATCACAATCTAGCAGCAGCAGTGGTGCGCCAAATTGCTCTACCGAGGATTGAATAAGTTGAGATTCTGGTGCAGATAGAACACCAGCAGAATAAGATTGAAAATCTAGAACAGAGTGAGCAGTAGCCATAGCCAGTCTCCAACAAGTTATAGGCATGTTTCAATGCGATAACAAAGAAACATGGAGCGTCAAAAAATGCGCAAAGCGCAGTCAAAGTCACTCTTGGATAGTTGCTCTATCGCCTTGCCACAAATCTGCTGTGATGTACTCGGATTGGCTATCATCAAGAAGCGAAGTGATAGTAAAAGCATCAATCTTTGCAATCAATAGCTGGATGAATAAAAGAAAGTGAATAATTTTTGTTGTTACGACAGGGAATGTTTATCTCGCAATCAACCCTTCCCCCACAAAGGACACACACCCTATCTAATGGGGACAGTCGCCATAAATTTACGACGCCAACAAAGAGATCTGAGCGCACAGAATTCATCATTTATCTGTATTTTTGAGGAGTTACGGGACTCAATTCAGGGAAAAATTTGAGGTTTCGACTAAGAGGTGAGGTTTGAAGATGCTTGCGAGCAGGGATACTTCCCGAGCAAACACTTTGCTTGGTTATACGTTAAAAAAAATGGAGAACTAGCCATCTAACCTAAGAAGATTGAGTCTCTTTCGCTGCAACAAGCGTTTTGCGTGAATGGCATTCTTCTCACAACCGACGGCCATAATCCGTTGTCGTTCTAACTTGGTACAGGCTTCAAACCATTGGGATTGGTTAACGCTAAGACGCTGTAAGATTGGCGGGGTGTTTGGCGACAAGTGCGCTTTATCCTCGCGGTATTGACGAGAGGTCCAATCCACAAGTTCGATGTAGTCCATAAGACGGTATGGAATACCATCAAGCCGTTTATTGGCCTTACTACCAATAAATGGATGAAGACAAGGAGTGGCTTCGTTTTGATTGTCTAATGCTTCAAGTCGGGTTCGAATAGAAGTGTAATTAGATGTCTCAGGATTGTTAGCTTCTCCGGCGCGGAGTGGGTTTAAGTCAACATAAACCATGGCGGCAAGAAGAGCATTTTCATCGAGTAAAGCCTGGCTTTTAAAGCGACTCTCCCAAAAGTGGCCTTTGCAATCGTCTTCTTTGTTTGCTTTGCAAGCGATGTCAAAGTTGAGTTCTTTCATAAACCAGCTCAAGCTCCATAGGCGTTTACGCCAGGATTCAATAATCGCTGAGCACGTTTCAAGTTCTGCTCTGCTGGTAAGTTGACCTTCGAGCCAGCGCGTTACTATGACAGGAAGGTTATGCTCTTGTTGCCAGCGTTCAACGACCTCATAGTCGGAGAGCGTTTGGGCTTTCTCTCGATTAATATGAATCACCAAGTGGTAGTGATTGCTCATGATGGCGTAGGCGCAAACATCGATGCAGTATATTTGTGAAAGCACTGCAATCTTATGTTCGACCCAAGCGCGTCGGTGATGATAATTTTTGTTGGTGAGAGGATCTTCCCCACAAAGAAAGCTGCGGCGAACACATCGAGAAACGCAGTGATAGTAAGGAGTAGCGTCGACACATACTTGGTTTTTTCTTGCTGTGGTCATATCAAACATCGCTTGGTGGAAGAGAGTTCATCCAAGCTAAGAGAGTAACGGTGCCCCGGCAACTGAGTATGTTGCAACCTTTGGTAGGGGTATCAACATCTCATCCTTATTTCATTCTTTGAGGCGTCTGTCCCTTCATTTACTTCCTCATTTACTTCCCTTCATTTGCTTCTTTGTCCAGAGTAAGGTGTCTGTCCTTTAAATTTGTGCTTTTGGAAACTTGCTTGAGGTGTGTGTCCTCTCAAGAAAATAGGTAGCATGCTTGCTACCCATTGTTGCGGGCTTAGGACTTTGCGTTAACTAAATGCGATTTTAGGTAGCGGCAGGTAGAGACTTTCAGTCATGTCAGACAACATTTGGTCATACACTTGTGAGATAACCAAGGATATGTCTGTGGTTAGCTGGTAAAGCTCGTCACTGGTCATCTCTAGTGCATCATTGGCATTGAGTTCTGTCAGTGTATGCATTGCCTTGGAACTCAGTGGTGACGCAACAGAAAGTGGGCTAATCAATGAGAGTTGGCTCAGTTTGCGTCGAGTTTTATCGCAGTAGTATTTTACTCGCATCATACCTTCTGGATGGCCAAGATCCTGAATTGATATTCTTAATTGGGTGAGCGTTTCCATACTATCGAGCACTTGCTGCCAATTCATATGGTACTCGTCACTAATGTCTTCTCGGCCAGATTCAATCAGCCATGCAATTGCGATTTCATCCATTAAAAACAAACAGTGACGAATGGTTTTGCCGTGAATAATCTGATTTCGTGCCACCGTTCGATGCTGCCACTCTTGGTGCAGAGATTTGAGCTTTAATTGCAAAATTCGATACATCGGCTTGTTTTCGAACTGGGCTGTGGCGATAAGTGTATTGGAGTGTTCCATCATCGAATCGAAAATGCCCGCCAGTGTGTTTTGTTGGCGCTCAAAATCTTGGTTAGTCAATGCTTGATGTGTGATGGCTCTATGTTGTCGGCTAAGCAGCAACAGTTGGCGCAGCAGAACTAAAATCTCGAATTTTCGTTCAAGACCGGAATGACGTTTCTTTGAATGGTGAAATAGGGTTGCAAGAATCGTCAGGGACAAGATTAGTGAAAAAAGCACAAACATAACTTACTCCTTGTTAATGTTTACCTATAAAGTGGTAGAGCAGATATGGTGCCAATTGTAATTTCATTAAAATTCAATAGCTTAAAATTTACCTCTGGATTGTTTTGAACCGATTTGGTGCATAAAGCACTGATAATGTGAGGGAAATAAAAAAGCCCCACTCGATGAGTAGGGCTCTGCGTTAGACAATTTATTCAGTTTACATGACGCGCATGCCAGGCTGAGCACCTTCGTGTGGTTCAAGGATCCACAACTCGCTGCCGCCAGGGCCAGCGGCTAGGATCATACCTTCAGACATACCAAACTTCATTTTACGAGGTTTTAGGTTTGCTACCATTACGGTTAGCTTGCCTTCCAGTTCTTCAGGTTTGTAAGCTGATTTGATGCCTGAGAAAACCTGACGAGTCTCACCACCGATATCAAGCTGGAACTTGAGTAGCTTGTCTGCCTTTGGCACTTCTTCACATGAGATAATACGTGCGATACGCATATCCACTGCGGCGAAAGCGTCAAATTCAATTTCATCAGCGATTGGATCTTTGTCTAGTTCTGTTTGGCTAGCTTGATTCTTTTCAGCTTCTGCTTTCTCTTTTGCTGCAACTTCAGCGGCAGCATCTTGCTTAGACGCTTCAACCATATCTTCAACTTTCTTAGGATCGATGCGGTTGAATAGTGCCTTGAACTGCGTAATTTCATGAGAAGTCAGTGGCGTTGCAATGCCATCCCACGTCAGTTCTTCGTTCAGGAATGCTTCAGTACGCGCAGCAAGCTCTGGCATCACTGGCTTGAGGTATGTCATCAGTACGCGGAATAGGTTAATACCTACAGAACAGATGTCTTGTAGATCTTGGTCTTTGCCTTCTTCTTTCGCCACTACCCACGGTGCTTTCTCGTCAACGTACTGGTTCGCTTTATCTGCTAGTGCAGTGATTTCACGAATAGCACGACCAAACTCGCGAGTTTCGTAAAGTTCTGCGATACGATCTGCCGCCGCCGCAAACTCGTTGTACAGCTCAGGTTCAGCAAAGTTTGCCGATAGTTTGCCTTCAAAACGTTTAGAGATGAAGCCAGCGTTACGAGAAGCAAGGTTCACAATCTTGTTAACTACGTCAGCATTAACGCGTTGAGTGAAGTCTTCAAGGTTAAGATCCAGATCGTCGATACGGCTGTTGAGTTTCGCTGCATAGTAGTAACGCAGACATTCAGGATCTAGGTGCTCTAGGTAAGTCGCTGCCTTGATGAATGTGCCTTTCGACTTAGACATTTTTGCACCGTTAACCGTTACGTAGCCGTGTACGAATACGTTATTTGGTTTACGGAAACCGCTGCCGTCTAGCATTGCTGGCCAGAATAGCGAATGGAAGTACACGATGTCTTTACCGATGAAGTGGTATAGCTCGGTTGTGCTGTCTTTTTTCCAGTACTCATCGAAGTCTAGGTCGTCACGTTTGTTACATAGATTCTTGAATGAAGCCATGTAGCCAACTGGCGCGTCTAGCCAAACATAGAAGAATTTGTCTTTCTCGCCTGGGATCTCGAAGCCAAAGTAAGGCGCATCACGCGAGATATCCCATTGTTGAAGACCAGATTCGAACCACTCTTGCATCTTGTTTGCAGTTTCAGCTTGTAGTGAGCCAGAGCGAGTCCACTCTTGTAGCATGCTTTCAAACTGAGGTAGGTCGAAGAAGAAGTGTTCAGAATCTTTCATTACAGGTGTTGCACCAGATACGGCTGATTTAGGATCAATCAGTTCAGTAGGGCTGTATGTCTCACCACAGTTGTCACAGTTGTCGCCGTATTGATCTTCAGACTTACATTTAGGACAAGTACCTTTCACGAAACGGTCTGGAAGGAACATCTCTTTTTCAGGATCGAAAAGCTGAGAGATAGTGCGGCTAGAGATAAAGCCATTTTTTTTCAGTTCCAGATAGATGTGAGATGCAAGCTCACGGTTCTCTTCTGAATGAGTGCTGTGGTAGTTATCAAAGCTAATATCGAAGCCAGCGAAGTCTTTTTGGTGCTCTTCACTTACTGCAGCGATCATCTCTTCTGGCGTCATACCCATCTGTTGTGCTTTTAGCATGATTGGCGTGCCGTGAGCATCGTCAGCACAGATGAAGTTTACAGTGTTGCCGCGTAGGCGTTGGTAGCGAACCCAGATGTCTGCTTGAATGTGCTCAAGCATGTGACCTAGGTGAATCGAACCGTTAGCGTACGGAAGGGCACAAGTGACCAGCAGTTTCCTTGGATCAAGAGTTCTTGGATCGTTTGCCATACTTAATATTCGCTTCTTAGGATGTATAAAAAAATAGAGAGTAATACTACCTTATCCAACCAGTGACTCCAAGGTACCAGTGACAGGAATACCCTAGTTTTTTCATGGTTCAGTCTAGGCTGACAGAGTGTTACGATTAGATGCATAAGGAGGACCTATGCGTCAATTCAGTTCAAAGCAAGATTTTTGTGATTGGTTAAACCAATTTGAGCATTCAAGCTTAGCGCCACAGTGGGCGTCAGTAGCCAAGGTCGTTAGTGTCGAAGCGGCGGGCTTTAAGATAGAAATTCCTTTTGCAGCTAACGGGTTAGTTGAGGAGCTTAATGACTGGATAGCGGCTGCTCAATCGAAAGGTGAGGTGGCGTCGTTTTCCTATGACATTCTTGTTGCTCCAAAAGCCCTTGAGACACACGTTACCTCACAGGTGAAAGGGGTAAAAAATGTTATTGCAGTTACGTCGGCAAAAGGTGGAGTAGGTAAATCGACGACATCGGTAAACCTTGCACTTGCGCTGTCAAAATCTGGCGCAAAGGTCGGATTGCTTGATGCAGACATCTATGGCCCATCGGTTCCTCTTATGCTAGGGCAGACGGAGGCTCAGCCAGAAGTTAGAGATGGCAAGTGGATGCAGCCGATTGTTGCCCATGGCATTTACACACATTCAATCGGTTACTTGGTTTCAAAAGATGAAGCGGCGATTTGGCGTGGCCCTATGGCAGCGAAAGCGTTAGCTCAACTTCTCAATGAAACCGAATGGCCTGAGCTAGACTACTTGGTTATCGATATGCCGCCAGGCACGGGCGATATTCAGTTAACGCTTGCCCAGCAAGTCCCGGTCACGGGTGCGGTTATCGTCACGACACCACAAGATCTAGCGTTGGCCGATGCACGTAAAGGTGCAGCCATGTTTAAAAAAGTAGACGTTCCTGTGGTTGGCATTGTCGAAAACATGAGTTACCACATCTGTAGCCACTGTGGCGAAAAAGAGCACATCTTTGGTGCTGGTGGTGCAGAAAAAATGTCCAGTGAGTATGGCTTAGACTTGTTAGCCCAGATCCCTCTGCACATTCAAATGCGAGAAGATATCGATCGAGGCGAGCCGACAGTCGCTGCTCGACCTGAGTCTGAGCATGGAAGACAATATCTCGCCTTGGCGGAAGCAGTAAGCTCGAGATTGTTCTGGCAGGGTAAAGCAAAACCCGACTCAATACTGTTTACCATGGTCGAATAATCGGTAGTGTGGTTAAAAAAAGAGCGTTCATTTGACGCTCTTTTTAATTCTTATTCCGTGTAATCGATTGCGTTGAAAACTTTTATTCCATTTACGTAAATCGGCTTAATAGCGACTGGCAACTCACCTCTTAACTCCCTATAATCAGGCGGTTTATCTAAATTTGTCCTAATACACAGAGCTCGGTTCGATGAGCACTGCTAGTATTAGCATATGACACCAATCTAATTCATCGGGTGCAAGAATAATGTCTGATAATAATCAATGCGTCATCGTCGGTATTGCTGGCGCGTCTGCTTCTGGAAAAAGTTTAATCGCTAGCACTATCTACAACGAATTACGTGCGAAAGTGGGCGATCATCAAATTGGTGTGATTACGGAAGATTGCTATTACAACGACCAAGGCCATCTGAGTATGGATGAGCGTGTAAAAACCAACTATGACCACCCAAGCGCACTCGATCATGATCTGCTGTGCGAACACCTAGAGCAGTTAGTTAAGGGACAAGCAGTAGAGGTACCTGAGTACAGCTACACTGAGCACACCCGTACAGAAAACACCACAACAATGACGCCTAAGAAAGTCATTATCCTTGAAGGTATCCTTCTTCTGACCGATCCTCGTCTACGTGACCTGATGCACGCGACAGTATTTATGGATACGCCGTTGGATATCTGTCTGCTACGCCGTGTAAAACGTGACGTAGAAGAGCGCGGTCGCACAATGGATTCAGTGCTTAAACAGTACCAAGAAACCGTTCGTCCAATGTTTATGCAGTTTATCGAGCCATCAAAGCAATATGCAGACATTATTGTTCCTCGTGGCGGTAAAAACCGTATCGCGATTGATGTGCTAAAAGCTCACATTGCAAAACTTTTGAAAGCTTAATACCGAATAAGCGCTTAAGACTTTATTTTTTATGAGATAAGTGGCACTTTTAGTGCCACTTTCTTTTTATGGTCGTCTGGTATTCTGCCACGATCATTTATACTTGGAGCTTGCCTCTCTTTTTTGGTGTGCTCACCAAGCAAGGATACTGCTGATGAAGAAACTATTACTAATAATAGCCATCCCTGTAATTGCTATTCTTGGTGCGATTATCGCGTTGGTTACCCTCGTTAACCCCAACCAATTTAAGCCTCTAATTGTCGAACAAGCCAAAACTCAAACTGGGTTAGATCTGGTCATCGACGGTGACATTAGCTGGCAGTTTTTCCCATCGATTGGCTTTGAGCTCGGTCAGACTGAATTGCGCAACCCGCAAGGTTTTGAACAGCTGAACATGTTTAAGGTTGATACTGTTGGTATTGATGTTTCGGTTATGCCGCTGTTCAGCCAACAGCTAGAAATTGGCAACATCACTTTAGATGGTGCCGCTTTCTCACTGGAAACACTCAAAGATGGCACGAGAAACATAGACGTGCTGACTCAGGCTCAAACGAGTCAGGCTGAGCCGGCCGCAACATCAACATCGACGGACGCGCCAGCAGAGCCAGTTTCCGGGACGACAGAGCCAACAGCAGCGTCTGCTTGGACGATTAACCTAGCGGGTGTCACGATTTCAAACGCTTCGGTTGACGTACAGGACAAGCAGTCGGGCTCATTTACTAAGCTTTACGATGTGTCGCTAAGCTTGTCGGAGTTTGCCGCTGAGAAATGGACTAAGGTCGAATTCGCGGCTAAAGGCGAGAACAACCAGCAGAAATTCAGTGCCAAAGGTGATGCTGAGTTCAAACTGGCGAAAGGGTTTAAGGAGTACGCGTTACGCAATATTAATCTTGACGCTAGTATGAGTGACCCTGCAACTCGCATCGATAGCGCTAAGATTGGCTTAGAGACATTCGAGTTCGATAAAGCCAACGCATTAACCTATTCCGTGGTAGGTAACGCTGCTGGTCTTGACCTTGATATGAAAGGCTCTGCCTCCCTTACGGTTGATAAAGCAATCAGTAAAGTAGTGATGAACCAGCTAGTGCTCGACGCGAAATTCGACGGTGACTCGCTACCGCAATCTCCAATGAAAGTCGATATGGCATCCGATCTATCATTCGACCTCGCTAAAAGTCATTTAAGTTTTGTTCTTGAGAAACTGACGGCGAATGCATTGCAGTTTGACGGTAAAGCAGACGTTACTTTAGCTGAGATCCCAAAAGTGCGCTTTGCGCTGCACAGTCCAAACATCGATTTGGACGAGTTCTTGGGTTTGGATAAACCAGCAACTGAGCAGCAAGGACCTTCAACGCCAGCTACTAAATCTGAGCAAACACCTTCTCAGACTTCACCAGCTAAGCCAGCTCAAGAAGTAGAGCCTGATCTAACCGCATTGAAAACGTTGGATGTCAAAGGTGATATCAGCATCGATAAGTTTAAAGCCAGCAATGCCAAGATGCAGAATGTGAAAGCGAGCTTTGCGGTTAACCGTGGTGTTGCAGAATTAACCTCGTTTACGTCTAATCTATATCAAGGTTCAATCAGCGCAACCGCGCGTTTAGATGCACGTAAATCACCTGCAAGTTACACCGCAGTGAAACATATCAAGGGCGTAAAAGTTCTTCCTCTACTTAAAGATGTCGCTAATAACGAAATGCTAGAGGGTACTGGTAACATTGATGTCGATGTTAAGGGCAGCAGCTTAACGCCAACCGGCATCAAGAAAAACCTAATCGGTACAGTTGCGGTTAAGTTTGAAGATGGTGCGGTGAACGGTATAAACGTCGCTCAGCTTATTCGCGAAAACTACGCCAAAATCAAAGGTGAGAAAGTCGAGGCTACCGAACAGGTACAAAAGACCGATTTTAGTGCGATGAAAGCAACACTGAAACTGAACAAAGGCAATGTGTCGACCAACGACCTGACAATGCAATCACCTCTGCTCCGTATTCGTGGTAACGGTAGTGCAAACTACATCAATGAGACGGTTGATTTCACGGTCAGCACATCGATTGTGGGCTCGCTAGAGGGGCAAGGTGGTAAGGATATTGATGAACTGCGAGATGTCACCATCCCAATCAATATCTCAGGTAGCTGGGCTGAACCGAAATTTAAGCTAGTGTTTGACGATGTGCTTAAACAGAAAGCAGAGAAGGAAATTGACCGCGGTCTGAAAAAGCTCGATGGCAAAATCAAAGATGAGAAAACCAAAGAAGCGGTGAACAGCCTTATAAAGGGTTTGTTTAACTAACGTGGTCATAAATTGAAAAGGC
The DNA here is from genome assembly GCF_050113875.1 of Vibrio sp. TRT 1302. Lineage (NCBI taxonomy): Bacteria > Pseudomonadati > Pseudomonadota > Gammaproteobacteria > Vibrionales > Vibrionaceae > Vibrio > Vibrio sp. TRT 1302. Next base: position 197,912 of record NZ_JBNJOF010000002.1, read on the forward strand.
GCTCACTTGAGCGCCTTTTAGTTATTTGTTTTCTTAACTACCAGTCAACGCCTTTTAGGGCTTTGACGCCTGATTCAAAAGCGTGTTTAACATTCTTCACTTCAGAAACAGTATCTGCCAACTCTATCAACGTCCTGTGCGCTGCTCGGCCTGTAATCACAACTGATTGCATCTTAGGACGGTTATTCAACGCTTCAACAACTTCATCCAAATCGATATAACCGTAGCTCACCATATAGGTCAGTTCATCAAACAAAATAACGTCAATTGAGTCATCTTTAAGCATTCGTTTACACTCTTGCCACACGATTTGTGCCGCTTCCGTATCGGCGGCTTTATTCTGAGTTTCCCAAGTAAAGCCTGTTGCCATGACTTGGAACTCAACACCGAGCTTCTCTAGCAGGTTGCGTTCACCATTGTCCCATGTTCCTTTGATAAACTGAGCGACAGAACATTTGAGGCCATGACCGACAGCGCGAGCAATCGTACCAAAGCCAGATGTTGATTTACCTTTGCCATTTCCAGTTATGACCAGCAACAGCCCCTTCTCTTCCTGAGCTGCCGCGACTTTCGCATCGACCTCTTGTTTTACTTTTTGTTGTCTTGCTTTGTGACGCGCTTCTTTGTTGCTCTCAGAGACCATGGTTAATCCTTTTTTATTAAGTCACTTTATGGCTATGATAACTGATTCGAGTAGATGCAAAAACCTACCAGTTTTATGGACAAGTGACCGCGAGTAAGGAGACGAAACAATGGGGAAAAAGATACTCGTTGTCTGTATGGGGAATATATGTCGCTCACCAACAGGTGAAGCGGTACTCAGAGCAAAAGCAGAGCAGTTAGGTGTCGCAGTGGAAGTCGACTCCGCAGGGACAATAGGATATCACCAAGGTAATCCACCCGATGCTCGTGCTAAAGCGGCAGGGGAGAAACGCGGTTATTCGTTTAAGGGTATCCGATCAAGGAAAATAGTCAGTAGTGATTTTGATACGTTCGATTTGATCCTAGCTGCCGACAAAGACAATTATGCGGATCTTATGTCTCAATGCCCGACTCATCTGCAAGGTAAAATTGAGCTGTTTTTAAGTTATACCGATTCAGACTATGACGAAATCCCCGACCCGTATTATGGTGGAGATAGTGGCTTTGAACTCGTACTGGATTTAATAGAGGAAGCTTCTGAGAAGATTCTTCGCTCAATCTAGAGACGGTTTGCTCACCACGCTGGCTATCTGTGGTGAGCGAATTATGCTGCCATTACTCGACCACTGAAGTAGTCATTGGATACGATATATTCAGTGTTACGAATCAACTCATCTTGCACTTCTGCCCAATGCGCGTCGTCATGTTCAAGAGCGGGAACCACCCCAGCGACACGAATGTTAAATGGCGTGAGCTCACGAGCCCAGCTTTGTGTGAAGCCAACGACCATCGAGGCGGCATTATCAAAACCTGACAAATCCTGATATTCCGGATGTGCAATGACATTAACAATCACGCCATTTTTCTTCTCTTGTCGCATGCGTTCTGCGGTTGCTTGACCAAAACTGAACATGGTTGCTGCCATTAGGGAGAGCTTTTGGGTAAACAATGCACTGGCTTGTTGATCAAAAATGTGTGGCATGGCTTCTGCCGTCAAAGCATTAATCAATACATCTGGTGAGCGTTTGACGGAGCTGTCCATAAAACCGAACAGGTCTTGAATTGAGCTTAGTGAGTGATCTTGAATCGTGAACTGGAATACATTGTCGGAGATCTCACTGCACAGACGATAGGTCTGTTTTAATTGTGGATTGTTTACATCACACAAAACCACGGTCGCCCCAAGCGAAGTGAAGTGATACGCAAGAGTACTCCCGATCTGAGAACCTGCTGATGTGATTAAAACGACAGCTTTTTTTATATCCATTGGCTTACCCCCCATAAGCAATGTACGCGCAAAAAGGTGTCCACATATCATGGTAGATTAACTGTGACTTAGTTGTGAATAAGGTCAAATAACCTTAGTGAGATGGAAGGTTATTTACGTTTCTTTGGCGCTATTCACACATTGGCGGGATCTTGCTAGCGGAGTAGCACATTTAAGACAAAAAACTGTGAAGTAGGATGATGGTGCTAAGCTTGTGCTTGGATTTGGAAAGTACGTTGAGCTTTGATTAATTGATTATAAAGATCGATAGGCATCAAAGGCTTAGGTTCTTTTTCACTGAGCATTCTTCGTTGATGACCCGACAGGTTATGGTAGACCTCTTCTGGCAAGTCATGAGTATCTTCTGGCAGATAGGTCAGAGCGTCAGGTTTTAAGTAATGACACAGTTTTGCACTCGGTAAACCGGAGCTATGAAAGAGAGATGCTTGCTGGGCAGAAAGTTCATAGGAGCTTTGATCTGAACGCAATTGTTGTGGTCCTTGCAACTCGAAGCGTTTGCGTAACGCTTGCTCACTGGTGTCCACTTGGTCAATTTTTTCCGTCGGCGTGTTATCGCGAACGTCATCAGAGAACATTGACAGAATTAGCGCAAAGTCTGCACGACGACCGTCATGAACAGCATGGTTGATCCCATTGCCGAACTGAAGCTCGTTGATAATCGCTGCTTTGTCTAAAGTATGAATCTGCATAATGCCTCTCGTGTGATGCTTTTATAACGACTCGCATCCCGAAAACTTTAGAAAAATCATAGTGAGAAAAGCAAAAAAGCCAGCAAAGTGCTGGCTTTTTAAGCGACTAAATTTTTAATCCTAGGGGAAGGGATTATTTAGCTAGGTTTTCTGCAACGAAGTCCCAGTTAACCAGTGCCCAGAAACCGTTCATGTAGTCTGGACGTAGGTTACGGTAATCGATGTAGTAAGCGTGTTCCCATAGGTCAACAGTTAGAAGTGGAGTTGTACCTTCTTCTGTTAGAGGAGTTGCTGCATTAGATGTGTTTACGATCTCTAGAGAGCCGTCTGCTTTCTTAACAAGCCAAGTCCAAGAAGAACCGAAGTTGTTGATAGCAGAATCTGTGAATTTTGCTTTGAACTCTTCGAAAGAACCGAATGCAGCGTTGATTGCATCTGCAACTGCACCTGTTGGTTCACCACCTGCGTTAGGCGCTAGACAGTGCCAGTAGAAAGTGTGGTTCCAGATTTGAGCTGCGTTGTTGAAAACACCGCCAGTAGAAGTCTTAACGATTTCTTCTAGAGTTTTGCCTTCAAACTCAGTGCCTGGGATTAGGCCGTTAAGCTTTACAACGTAAGTGTTGTGGTGCTTACCGTGGTGGAAATCTAGAGTTTCTGCTGAGATGTGTGGTTCTAGTGCGTCTTTCGCGTAAGGAAGAGCTGGTAGTTCAAATGCCATTGCTCAATTCTCCATTGATGAGAAAGGGTTGCCCCTCTCGATTGCTTCCAGTGTTATTTATTATTCGTGGTCAGTGAATCACCAACCAAGATCAATTTGCTGACTTGCGCTCTAGTTTAGCAAGTTTTTACTTTATTAAAAGCGCAGGGTGACATTTTCTATATGAAATTTCTTTATTAGTTAAGCTCAGCAAGTCTCAAAAGCATAACCTTGTAAATAACCATAGATATTATAGGCTTTTTATTCTGCGCTAATGGTTTAGAATGTCCAGAATATTTGCAGTAACTCCATTAAGAGGAAGCAATGGAAACTATCGATAAAATTAAACAGCAAATCGCAGATAACTCTATCCTTCTATACATGAAGGGTTCTCCTAAACTACCTAGCTGCGGTTTCTCTTCACAAGCGGCACAAGCGTTGATGGCTTGTGGCGAGAAGTTTGCGTACGTAGACATTCTTCAAAACCCTGATATCCGTGCAGAGCTACCAGCTTACGCACAGTGGCCAACTTTCCCTCAACTATGGATTGAAGGCGAGCTGATCGGTGGTTGTGACATTATCATTGAAATGTTCCAGAAAGGTGAACTTCAGCCTCTAGTAAAAGAAGCGGCTGAGCGTGCAGCGTCTGACGAAGAATAATACTGTGTAAATTTACAGTTTTTCTTGATTTATAAGGGCCACATTCGATAATGTGGCCCTTATTGTTTTTAGCTAGTCCTACTTTATGTCACGTCTGTTTATTGCTGAAAAACCTAGCCTAGGTCGCGCGATTGCTGCGGCACTGCCTGGCCCTAAAAAAAACGAGCAAGGATTTATTCGCTGTGGCAGCGGTGATGTGGTGACTTGGTGCATCGGTCACTTGCTTGAACAGGTAGAGCCTGATGCGTATGACGAACGCTATAAAAAATGGAATCTGGCGGATCTTCCGATTGTGCCGGAACAGTGGCAATTAAGACCACGAAAGTCTGCCAGCAAACAGTTAACCGTCGTGCGGAAATTGCTAAAAGAATCGAGTCAGATAATCCACGCTGGAGACCCAGATCGAGAAGGGCAACTGCTGGTGGATGAGGTGCTCGATTATTGCAAAGTAAGCAAATCGAAGAAGGATGCGACCCAACGTCTGTTGATCAGCGACCTTAACTTACCCGCCGTTAAACGAGCATTGAACCAAATGCGCAGCAATCGTGACTTTATTCCACTGTCAATCTCCGCGTTAGCTCGCTCCCGTGCAGACTGGCTCTACGGTATGAATATGTCACGTGCGTATACCTTGCTTGGTCAAAAGGCTGGCTATCAGGGGGTACTGTCTGTCGGTCGAGTGCAGACGCCGGTACTTGGGCTGGTTGTACGTCGTGATGAAGAGATCGAGAACTTCATCCCTCGTGACTACTACACATTACACGCACTGATTCCTTACCAAGATGGCTCGCACCAGTTTGATATTCGAGCGCGTTGGAAGCCAAGTGAAGCGTGTAAACCGTGGCAAGATGAAGAAGGGCGGGTGTTAAACCGCAAGTTGGTCGAAAATGTTGCTCAGCGAATAGCGAATCAACCAGCCAAAGTGGTTGAGTCTGAGCAGAAACAGACGAAACAATCAGCGCCACTGCCATATTCGCTTTCAGCACTGCAAATTGACGCAGCAAAACGTTTTGGCATGAGTGCTCAGCAGGTTCTGGATACCTGTCAATCGCTGTATGAAAAACACAAGCTGATTACCTATCCTCGTTCTGACTGCCGTTACTTGCCGCTTGAGCACTATGGTCAAGCCGCTAGTGTTTGTGACGCTATCGCTAACAATGCCAAGGAGCTTGGTGAGGCGGTAAAGGGTGCGAACCTTAGTCTTAAATCAAAAGCGTGGAATGATAAAAAAGTCGACGCTCACCATGCGATTATTCCGACGCCAAAGAAAGCCTCACACAATGCGCTTTCTGCGAACGAGATGAAGATCTATCAACAGATCGCCAGACAATATCTCATGCAGTTTTACCCAGCAGCAGTCTACGCCGAAGCGAAATTGGTGTTTGATATTGTTGGAGGAACCTTTATTGCTAAAGGTCGTCAGTTGGTGTCCGCGGGCTGGAAAGAGTTGATGGGCAAAGTGGATGATGAAGATTCTGGGGTAGATACGGTGCCGCCACTGCCTGAAGGTAGTGTACTCACTTGCCGTGAGGGTGAAATAAAAGATCGCCAGACTGAGCCGCCGAAACACTTTACGGAAGCGACGCTGCTACAAGCTATGACGGGTATTGCCCGTTTTGTCGCAGATAAAGAGCTGAAGAAGATTCTTAAAGAAACCGACGGCTTAGGCACAGAAGCCACACGCGCAGGGATTCTTGATACTCTGTTTAAGCGCCAGTTACTGCAACGACAGGGTAAATCGATTCTCAGTACGCCAGCGGGTCGTGGTTTGATCCACGCGTTGCCGAGTGAGTCTACATTCCCAGACATGACGGCAAACTGGGAGCACCAGTTGCAAGGTATGGCTGATCGCAATCAGGCATATCTACCGTTTATGCAGGCGCTACAGCAACGAATTGATGACCTTATGATTCAAGTTCGCAGTGGTGACGTCCCGCAATCTCTACGTTACTTACCGCAAGTAGAGCGCCCTGCCTACAAGCGCAAAAAGGGTGGATATCGCAAAAAGCCTGCGACGAAAACGGCGTCTAAGTCCGGTTAGCCGAGCTTACGACCACAGCGTTTAAAGAGCTGCTGCCAGTAGTCCACGTGGCGGCGTATGGCTAACCGAAAAGCTTGATGGTTTTGCGTTAACGGATAAACATAATTGTGAATATCAGGTTGAGGAGCAAGCAGAGTCAAATTTGCGGATAGGGTCTGATAATAGCGGTCGAGCTGAGCCATATAAGGTTGGACTTTGGCGACATACTGCTGTTCGAAGACGTTGTTCAAGTACTGGTATTTTGTGGTATCGCGGTTGGGCTGGCAGATAACAGTATGGTCATATTCGGTAAGCTGTTGCGTGACCAGATTGAGCTTACTGGTCGCCATGACAAGAGAGTAATTTAGATTGCCAATGATGTTATTTTTCTCCAGTATTTCTTGAACGTCGATGGTTTTCTCTTCGGATTGATGGAAGGCGAGATTGAGTCTAGTCAGCGCCTCATTAACCTCAGATACCGTTTGACCAAGATTAGCCTCTAACCACTGACTTCCTTGTAACTGTTTTTGCATCGCTTCACTGGCAAAGAGCAAATTCCACTGATGCAATGCCAACTGTGCGCGCTTTTGTGTCCCTATCTCCGTGAGCACTTGCTGTAATTCTGGATCAAGTTGCGGACTGTTAATACAACGTGACAAGCCACCCAATAGTGCATTTTGATAATCGTAGTTGCGAAACTCATCTGCGACTTTACCCAGTACGGAGTTCCGCTCAGCAATCAAGTTAAATAAGCCACACTGACGCAGTTGATAGCTATCGAGCAGCCCAATAGATATCGAGGGTATCTCAATATATAGGTCGCGCTTGCGAGGTAGATTGACATATTCTTCCAATGTGCTCTCCACTTGAGGCGCATTTTGAACCCGTACCACCCGAGTAAGATAGTCATCGAAGAACACGCTGGGGCTATCAGATTGACAGGCGCTCAGAATCAAACAAGCCACGACGACCAATCCCAATGTCAGCTTTTTCATTCTAATGTACCTTTGCTTGAGCGGTGTGAGATGTATCGCTGTTCACGGTCTGCATGTAGTCTGTCGGCGTTAAACCGAACTTAGATCTAAATCGTTGCGTAAAACGTTGTTCAGATTGATAGCCACACATAAAAGCGAGTTGAAGGACACTCCAGTTCCTTGTTTGCATTAAATTGAGTGCATGATTGAGCCTCACTTCGGTAAGCACATCGCGATATTGGGTGCCTTCTTTTTTGAGTCGGCGCATAAAGGTCGCTCGACTAATCGCAAAGTGACTAGCGACTTCTTCTAATGGATGATCCTCACTGGGAGATTGGGCAAGATAACGAGTCAGTTGCTGGCTAAACGAGGTTTGCTCGCTACTAAACAGGCAGTGAAGCGCTCCTCGCTCAGCTAACTGCTGATACAGCGGAGCCAGCCACAGACGCTGCGTGGCGTGACTCATTGTTTTTAAGTCGAGAGTAAAAAGAATATTTAGCGTCTGTTCAATCGCTTTATCGTTTTTAATCCAAGATTGTTGAAGCCTATTGGCATTGTCATGACTGAGTTGAATCAAACTTTCTGGGGCAGGGTGGTGAAAACTGAATACCCGAGAAAGAAAAGCCCCTTTATCTGGAAGATTCTCAAAGCTAAATCGAGAAGATGCCTCGCACAGCAACAAGGTTGACGAGGCAAGATCTACCGTACCTTGATTAAGGAACAGCCTTTTACTGCCAGATAATATTTGAATCAGGCTAGGAGAGTGAATCGTCACATTACGGAGCTTTTGGAGCTGCTGTGCTCGAAACGTTGTCACTTGATAGAGGTGAGTCATCACTTCTCCTTTTGCTTAGCGAGTGTATGTGGCGGTTAGTGTCGCTTTATCTAAAGCCATACTATTAAGAGTAAATCCTACTACGGCAGCAGGTGTGTCTTTGTTGAGCCCGAGTTCAGCTTTAGGCAGAGCCCAAACGGTAAACTGGTATCGATGCATGCCGTCAGAGATAGGAGGACAGGCACCACCAAATCCAACCGAACCATAATCTATACGGACTTCTTTCCCACCAAGCTCACTGATGTTCGCCGCTCTTGGCAGTTGAGTTGTTTCTACTGGAATATCAATGGCAATCCAATGCCAAAAACCGCTGCCTGTTGGGGCATCTGGATCGTAAGCGGTGATAGCGAAACTTTTGGTACCTTGAGGAATATCTTTCCAACTCAATTGTGGTGAGAGGTTACCCCCATCGCATCCCCAGCCAGCATACTCAAAGGTTTTCGCCATTGGATGACCTTCCTGAATATCGCTACTGGTGAGCTGTAGTGCACTTGCCGCGCCCGAAAAAGCGATGCTGGTGGCTGAAAGTAACACCAAGCCAAGTTTGTGCTTACTCATTTTCATACTAACCTTCCTTATATCTGATGTTTAAAATGTCTTTAACCAGTACAGATTAGAGAAAGCGTAAGGTGGTAACTCAACAATAAGTATCATCATAATCTAATTTATGATGAATTTTGATACTTACAGTGATTTGAATAGCATGTTTGTGTTGGACCCCAAACGATACGTACCACTAAGGTTGTCGATTTAGTAGAGGTAAGTCAGTGACATTGCATAGAATCCGAAAATACCTCGCTCTTGCCGTCCTAGCCTTTATTTTGGGTGTCATTACCACGGACATGCGCCTCTATTTTCCTTATCAACTCTATCAATTAGCAAAAGCAGGCTTTGGAGAAATCAGAAGTCAACTGCAAGGTGATTTGCCTTGGTATCTCCATCAAACTCACCGCGTGTCGAGGGTGGAGGTGTTAGAGCGAGATTCAATTCAGCCGGGACTTTCATTAGTGTCTGGATTAGGGCCCTATGGCCACTCTCAAGCCTCAGTGATTGATACCGACGGGAATGTCATCCACAACTGGCAACTCAATTGGCATCAGCTATGGCCAAATGCCACACACGTTCATCAACAAATTCAAAAAACGACGACACCTTTTACGCATGGGGTAAAGCTCATGAGCAATGGAGATCTGATTTTTAGCCTTGAATATGCGGGGCTGTTTCGTATCGACCCTTGCGGCCAAGTGGTCTGGCGTTTTCCAAGGATGACTCACCATTCTGTCTTTCTTGATGAACACGGCGATATTTGGACACTTGGTCTGGACTATTTAGAACAGGTATCGGAGTCATTACCTGCCTATGCTCCGGGCTATCACGACTTCAAAATATTCAAGTTATCCTCTGATGGAGAGCTGCTCAACGAGTGGAGTTTGTTTGACATTCTTAAGCAAAACCATCTGGAAAGCTTAATGTATATGTCGAGCAATAGGGCAGGAGTTCCGTTGCTGAGCGGTGATACTTTGCATCTCAATGATGTCAAAGTGTTTCCTTCTAGTCTCAACGCTGGATTCTTTGAACCTGGAGATATCATGATATCCATGCGCAATATTCATAGTGTTGCGGTGTTTGATTCTAGTATGAAAATCAAAAAGGTCTTTACCGGCAGTTTCGTCCGCCAGCATGATGCAGATTTTATTGATGGCAACACGATCTCAGTATTTGATAACTATACTCATACTTATGGCACAGAGATGCCATTCAGCCGCATTCTCTATTTAAACCGTGATAGCCTCGAACCTGTTGTTCGATATCAAGGCAGTCATGACAAACCGTTTTTTAGCCATATCATGGGTAAACATCAACTGCTCGACAATGGCAATTTACTGATCACGGAAGCGGCTAACGGGAGAGCGTTTGAGCTGAAAGGCGATGATATTGTTTGGCAGTTTTTCAATGTTTTGCCAGATGGGCTTATCGGTTTTATTGATGAAGTTCAGCGCCTTGGGCCAGAGTTTAACCCTGCTTTTTTTACTCGGGTGAGTCAACAATGTGGGGCAAACAAGGAACAATAACGAAGGAAACCGTTGCTGTATGAGTAGATTGAATGCCAACTATAGGCTAGTTTTTCGAGATTGTTTTAGCTATCTCTTTGTTCTAACGATGTTTATCCCGCTTAGAGCTGACGCCTACATTGGACCTGGCGTTGGGCTCACTGCGATCGGAACCTTTGTCGCTTTGGTGCTGATTGTCATTCTTGCTCTGGTAGGGTTTGTTTGGTATCCGGCTAAAAGAGCATGGAAGCGCAGGAAGGCACAAAAGAGCATAGATAATGAGTGATGAACAACTAGCCTATCTCTGTTCAGGGCTATTTTTAGCCCTTTTTTTGGTGCTGTTTTTTGTCTTGCACTTACCGAAAAGAGCCCGGCAGATCGGGACAACCGCACTATCTGTACTGGTCGTATTTGGTGATGTTTCATTAGACGATGAACAGAAAGAATCTCAAATACAGTCAATAACGCTAAAGTTATTGGTCAAACTCGTTCAATTTTTAGCAGGTTTGATGGTTGCATTCCTGCTGCCTGCAATTGCTCTGTATATCCTCGAGAAAGCAGAGTTGGTTGTGGTTGCTCAGGTGACACAGCAGCTGTTGTCTGTCCCTTTTCTGATCGTTTCGACCCTAGTCGGTATCTTAGTTTGGATAGTGGTGAAACAGCGCTCAAAAAGCCATGTGACTAAAGTAGGGAAAGGGTTTGAAGTTCGGTATTCTTCTGTCGAAAAAGTGCTGCACTTGTTTGCGTTTGCAACTCGAGATATTCAGCTTGCCCTCGCTAAGATTGAAGATAGATTTTTGCTTCGAACGGTGAGCCCACAATCCTCACAGCCAGTTTTTATTACGGCGTTGCCTCGAGCAGGCACTACCTTGTTGATGGATCTCTGCTTTAATACTGGCAAATTTGCTACCCACACCTATCGAGATATGCCATTTGTACTTGTTCCTTTGCTGTGGAGAAGGTTTGCTCAGCGGTTTATGAGTAAGGCTTCTGAAGTAGAAAGAGCTCACGGAGATGGCATGCTGGTCGGTCTGGATAGTCCTGAAGCCTTTGAAGAAATATTGTGGATGACATTTTGGCAGGAGCAGTATCATGGTCAACAGATAGCGGTTTGGCCTGATCACGCAAAAAGTCGTTTTGATGATTTTTTTATCCGTCATCAGCGCAAGTTAATTAGTTCGTCTTCAGGTCGTGATAGGGATCTACGCTACTTATCAAAAAACAACCTCAATATTGCCCGAGTTGAGTTTCTATTGCAGATGTTGCCAGATGCTAAAGTGTTGATCCCATTCAGATCGCCAACAGCACACTGCCAATCTTTACTGCGCCAGCATTTAAACTTTCTCACCATCCATCAGCAAGATGAGTTTTCAAAACTCTATATGGCAGGTGTAGGGCACTTTGACTTTGGCGATAATCTTAAACCAGTGAACTTCGAACATTGGGTGGAACACTCGACGTCAAGGTGTGCTGAAGATATCGTGTATTGGTATGAATACTGGTGTGCTTGCTATCGACACCTTGTTGCCATTGAGTCTGACAGAATCTGCTTTGTCGATTTTGATAAGCTCTGTCAGCAACCTGAAGCTGAGCTTCGCCGGATTGCTGACTTTATCGATCTTAGTCATGCGCAGTTACTGGTTCAGCAGGCTGGGCTGTTGCATTCAAGTAACATGGCTGGTGAGGAAGACTCTGTGCTTCCCCTTGATTTGGCCAACCGCGTCGCTTCCCTCTATCATACCCTTAAGCAACGAGCGACTGATTCCTCGATTGACGACCATAACTAAAGCGGAATGCATCGATAGTCGTTGCATAACCTATGCGCTCACACGCAGCTAGCCTTAGCGGTAAATCGATTTTGTTGACTGGCGGACGATCAGCTCCATCGGTGGTAAACGCACCTCGTGCTTGTTGCCATTCAATAGATTCAGAATCGACTCTGCGCAGACAACACCAATTTCCTCCACTGGTTGACGTAAGGTCGTCAGCGCAGGCGTAAAGTAGTAGGAGGTTGGGAGATCATCAAATCCCACAACGGAAACATCTTCAGGAACGCGTAAGCCGTGGTCGTGCAGAGCTTTGATTGCTCCATACGCGGTTTGGTCATTGGCAGCAAATATCGCGCTAAAGTGGTTATTTGATTCGATCAGTTCCTTGGTCATTTTGTATCCGGTTTCGCTACTAAAATCGCCCTGTTTTATCAGCTTTGACTGCACTTTTATTCCCGCTTCTTGGAGTGCTTTTTTGTAGCCAACAAATCGTGCGACTGCATCAGGCTGATTTAATAGCCCCTTGATGTGGGCAATATTCAGATGACCTTGCTGAAGCAGATGAAGTGTCGCCATATACCCGCCCAGTACGTTGTCGATGTTAATACTGCGAACGCGCTTACCAATCACGTCATAGCCAAACGCGACCACAGGCATAGTTTCGGAGTAGTCGAGTATTTGCTTGTCTGTCAGCGTTCCTGTCACGACGATGATACCGTCCACATTGCTTCGCTCAAGATATTCAAGGGCATGAGATTCAAGTTTGTTCTTCCAATGCCCTGTAGCGATCACTAAGGAGTAGCCCTGCTCGTTGAGGACTTTTTCCATGTCGTTAAGAAAGCGACTGGTGTGAGGGCTTTCAGGATTTTGTACTAGGACGCCAATGGTCATTGACCGAGTATTGCGGCCTTGATTCATACTGTAGTTTGGCTTGTAGCCCAATGCTCTAATCGCTTGCTCAATTTTTGAACTCTTAGCGTCAGAGACATAGGTAGTACGATTGAGAAAGCGAGATACAGTAGCAGGCGAGACCTCGGCCTGTTTAGCCACATCATAAATAGATGGCGTTTTTTGTTTTCTGGTTGTTTTCATTAACAGGTGTAACTGTGCAAGCTAGGCTTTGAATATAGAAAAGAGGAAGCGAGAGCTCAACATGACTGCAATAGAAATGAGAGCTCTACGCTGGGGGTTAGAACGTGGCGAGGGAGTTTTCACTCAACGCATCGAAAAGATGAATAGCGTCTAAATCGAGATAGAGGGTTAACTGATCGACATCGACTTCCGTCGCTTGGGTTTCCACCATTAATGGCTGTCCGGCAATTTCCGTTTTGAGCAGAATGCTTGCACCCAACAGTTCTTTATCTTTTATTTTCACTGGAATTGGTAGCACTCGCTGATGGGCAACTTGCTCTGCTCGTAAGTGGATGTCGGTCGGGCGAATACCAAAGTGAAGAGCAAGATTTTTAGAGGCATGGGCATGGAAGCGCTGCGGTAAAGGAATGCGCAGATCTCCCAGTTCGATATGCCACTCTTCCTTATCCTCAATCAGGTTTGCATCCAGCATATTCATTGATGGATTGCCGATAAATTGGGCGACGAATTTATTCGCCGGTCTTTGGAATACGTCGGTGGGTGTTCCAACTTGAGCCACATAGCCATCCTTTAGAATGACGATGCGATCGGCCAGTGTCATTGCTTCAATTTGGTCATGGGTGACGTAGATGGTGGTGGTTTTTAATTCGCGGTGGAGCTGTTTAATCTCTTCACGCATCGTGCCACGCAGTTTAGCGTCTAGGTTTGATAATGGTTCATCAAAGAGAAAGACTTTCGGCGTACGAACCATCGCTCTACCCATCGCCACGCGTTGACGCTGGCCACCAGAAAGTTCTTTCGGTTTACGATCGAGTAGGGGCTCAAGTTCAAGCATCTTAGCCGCTTTGCGTACTTCGCTATCTATCTGTTGCTTTGTCATACCTTTAAGTTTGAGTGCAAAAGCGATGTTTTCATAAACAGTCATATGCGGATAGAGGGCATAGCTTTGGAACACCATGGCTAAGTCGCGGTCTTTGGCATCGATTTTATTCATCAGCTTGTCACCGACGTAGATCTCTCCAGAGGTGATACTTTCTAAACCTGCGAGCATTCTCAGCGTTGTAGACTTGCCACAACCTGATGGACCGAGGAAAACGACAAACTCTCCATCATTGACGGTAAAGTCGAAGTGTTTGACGACTTCAACATTGTCATAAGATTTCTTAATGTTTTTGAACTCAACCTTGGCCATTACTGGTTCTCCTCTCTACGCGCCAGCAACATATTGCGATAGGCGATGGCACTCTGTTTGAGCGTGCGCTGTTGGGTTTCATAGTCGACATGAACAATGCCGAAACGCTGTTTGTAGCCAAACGCCCACTCAAAGTTATCCATCAAGCTCCAAGCGAAATAACCGCTGACGTTAACACCCGCTTTGATCGCCTTATCAAGTGCCTCCAAATGGGTTTGGAAATACATCACACGTTGGCTGTCGTGGATTGCACCGTTGACACAGTGATCTTCGCCAGCAGCGCCATTTTCTGTGATATAGAGTGGAGGAAGATTGCTGTAACGATCATTGAGTCTTAGTAACAGGTCGGTCAGTGCTTGAGGGTAGATTTCCCAACCAATAAAAGTGTGTTCGCTGCTTGGTTGTGGAACCTCTTTTATATCACCGTGTTCATCATAACGAACCACGCAGCGGGTGTAGAAATTAATACCAATAAAGTCGAGTTCGGTACGAATGATGTCTAAATCGCCTTCGAGTATCATCGGCATGTTGTGTGACTGGCGCTCAACGACTCGTTGTGGATATTCCCCCTTCAAAACGGGATCCATGAACCAGTGGAAACCTTCAGCATCACTATACTCAGCAGCACCGATATCCGTGTCGTTGAGCGGATAAGCAGGCGTCGCATTGAATACGCAGCCATGCATCGAGTTTGGCGCGTTCTTGCGCATATGAGGAATAGCTAAACCATGTGCCAACATCAGATGGTGGGCGGCAAGGAAGCCTTCTCTTTCACCTTTAATGCCTGGAGCATGGATACCCCAACGATAGCCAAGATACGCGGAGCAGAAAGGTTCGTTTAGAGTGGCATACGAATCGATTTTGTCACCGAAGTATTCACTCACCACTTTGGCATAGTATTCAAACCTATAAGCAGTCTCTCGGTTAAGCCACCCCCCTTTATCTTCAAGGTATTGAGGGAGATCCCAGTGATACAGCGTAACAAACACTTTGAGTCCACGGGCGTGGCATTCATCAATAATTCTTTCGTAAAATTGCAGACCTTGTTGGTTAACCTGACCATCGTGAGGAATGATTCTTGGCCAAGCCAGAGAGAGTCGGTAAGCATCCACACCAAGTCCTTCGATCATTTCAATATCTTGTTGCCACAAGTGGAAGTGGTCACAGGCGATATCCCCATTATCTGCGTTGTCTACCGCACCAGGTTGATTGCAAAAGGTATCCCAAATTGAGGCGGTTCGACCACCGAGTTGCGCTCCACCTTCAATTTGATATGAGGAAGTCGCCACACCGAAAAGGAAATCAGGATGACGTAATTTAGAATCGGTAGGGAGTAGGAGTTTATTCATTGTAATTTTTACCTTTTTAGCCTTTAACTGCGCCTGACGTCAGACCACTTATCATCTGCCTTGAGGCAAATAAGTAAGTGATAACCAGTGGTAGTATCGAAATCGTGGTGCCGAGCATTACCGCTCCCCAAGGCGTATTTGGAATCCCCTGAACGCTTCTTAGAGCTTGTGTAATCACATAATTCTCAGGAGTGGTTAAGACCACCAAGGGTTGCATGAACATGTTCCAGAAGAACACGAACTGGACGATAGCAAGGGTTGCCAGCGCGGGCTTCATCAGGGGTAAGACAACACTCCAATAGGTTCTGAACTCTCCAGCACCGTCAAGTTTGGCAGCTTCGAGCAGTTCTTTCGGTACGGATGCCACGACGTGTTGTCGCATCAAAAATATGCCAAAAGGAGTGGTGGTAAAAGGAAGCCAAACCGCCAGTGAGTTATCGAGTAAGCCAAGAAACTTAACGATCATAAAATATGGAATCAGGCTCAATACTGGGGGAATCATCATTGAACCTACCAGCATACCGAACAGCAGGTTTTTGCCTTTAAACTGGTATACCGCGAAGGCATAGCCTCCCATACTGCAAAACAGCAACGAAATAGTGGTACCCAAAAAGGCGATATAGATAGAGTTAAACATCGCCTGCCAGAAAGGCATGATTTCAAGAAGCTTAGCGTAGTTGATGGCTAGACTGTCCCCAATCGCAAAGCTGATCCCCAAGCCGAAAATTTCGGTTCTATCCCGAGTGGACAGCAGTGCCGACCAAAGGAATGGGAAAACCGTCATGATGGCGGAAACAATTAAAATCACCGCCAGCAAGATCATCAACACCTTGGTTAAGATATCGAGAGTACGCGTGCTTGGACGCCAGCGTGGAATCGGTGTGTTTTGATGGCTCATGTTATTGCTCCCCCAGACCTTTTTTACCGAAGAAGAAAAACTGGATGGCAGTACAGCCAGCAATCAAAATAAACAGCAGCCACGAGATTGCAGAAGCCGTGCCCATTTCTAACCACTCCCAACCGACCTTGTAGAGATACATCGAAATCGTTAAACCCGATTGGCCTGTGCCACCTGTGCCGCGTGTTAGCACGAAGGGTTCTTCGAACAACTGGAGGTTGCCAATGATGGTCATGGTGACCGCGAAGAAAATAAATGGACGAATCATGGGTAGCGAAATACTCCAGAATCGGCGCCATGCGTTGGCTCCATCCATTCTTGCTGCTTCGAGAATGTCTTTGGGAATCGTCATTAAGCCCGTGGTGTAAAGCACGATATTGAACCCCGTGTACTTCCAAAACACCATAATCGCGATAGACGGTTTGACCATGGTGGCATCATCTAACCAACGTATAGGCTGAAAATCATTGACCCAAGAGAAAGCCCAACCAAACAGAGAACTGTCAGCGAGCGCGATTAAGGTCTGGTTAATAATACCGGCGTTAGGTGAGTACATATTGAAAAAGATAAGTGACGCGGCGACCGTAGAAGTGATAAACGGCAAAAAATAAGCAGAGGTTAACCAATGACGAAATTTGTCGCCCAATGAGACCAAAATGTAAGCCACAGGCAGAGCAACCAAATGTTGCGCGACTCCAGAGGTAATCGCCAGCCAGAGCGTGTTTTTCAGAGAGCGCCATAGCCAGGGATCGGTAAGCGCAATGTGATAGTTCTCAAGCCCGACATAATCCATGGCCCCAAGTCCTTCTACGGGGTTCCATTCGTGGAAGGATAGGTAGATGGAAAACAGCAGAGGAAAAACCCCAAAGACTGAGAAAATGATCAGAAAAGGTAGCAAGAATCCATACGGTGTAAGCGGTTTCAAACTCAAGCGAGAAAAAAAAGACTTACCCTGTGGTGTTTCAACAACCTTGCTAGCTGCTTGGTTCATAGTGTTGACCTCGAGTCAGGAAGGCGAGGTCGCCTTCCTTGTCTGTGAGCTATGGATTAAAGTTTACGCGTACGACGTTTAATCATGCGTTCTGCTTCTTTGAGTGCCGTTTGGATATCTTTACCCTCATCAAGCACTTCCATAAGCGCATTCTCTAAAATTATAGAGCGTGCGACATGGTCTCCTTTGGCTGGTGCCACAGGCTTGATGTTTTTGGCGACTTCAGCAAATAACAGGCGTGCTTTCTGACCACCAAGGAAGGGGACTTCTTGCTGGAAAAGCTCATCATCATATGTGGTGGTGTTGGCAGGGAAGGCCGCGATGGTTTCGAAGTGTTTAAGCTGGATATCACGACGAGTGGTCATGTATTCAATTAACTTCCACGCTTCATCTTGGTGCTTGGATTGGGTAGGGATCGATAGGAACGAACCACCCCAGCTGCCATAGATACCATCAGGAAGGTTGGATACACCCCATTTCCCGGCGGTTTCTGGTGCAATCCAATTGTTCAAATGTCCGAGTAACCAAGCCCCAGAAAGTTGAGTGGCGAACGTACCGTTACGAAAGCCCTCATACCATTCGTTTGACCAAGCAAGAACACGTGCATCCAAGCCTTTATCTCGAATTTCTTTTGCGACTTCAAACGCGTGAACAAATCGCGGTGATGTGACGACTGGATTGCCGTCTGCGTCAAAGTAAAGCCCTTCACCTTCGGGAACGGTAGTAAAGATAATCGCTTGAGCGACATCGGCGGCAGATGCGATAAGATACACGCCTTGCGCTTTGAGTGTCTCACCGGCTTTAATGTAAGTATCCCAATCTTTAATCGCTTGGTTTACGTCTATGCCTGCTTTCTCAAACACATCGCTGCGGTAGTACATTACGCCAGGGCCAAGGTCGACGGGCATACCATAGACATCCCCGTCAGCGCCTTTGCCTTGAGCCCAAGCGTAGGGGGCGAAGCGCTCTTGATATTTGTCTGCACCATAGTTTTCTGACAAATTAACTAGGCCGCCTGAAGCAACAAATGGTCCGATTTTCTCTACATCAACGACAATAACGTCACCTGCGCCTGACCCTGTTGCTAAGTTTGTTGTGAGCTTGGTGTGATGATCGCCATGATTGTTCATCAGGTAATCGACTTTAATTCCCGTCTCTTTTTCAAAATCAGGAAGCAGAACTTTCAGGCTGCTATCAAAATCGGGGAAACCGTCAAATCGGATTTCAGAATCCGCAGCGTTAACTGTTGCAGCCATTCCAAGTGCTGTGACAGTAGCAAGCGTCAGGGTTTTTAGTTTCATCGTATTGTCCTTAAATGACTTTATTATTGTCGAGTAGTTTGACCGAGCTACGCTGCACTAACCTTGGTGACAGCTTGAAGCTCACATCTCGTTTATTTCTGTTGAGGATCTGAATCGTCAGTAGAACGGCCTGAGTACTCATCTCCTCGATAGGGAAGTTAATGGTTGTCAGAGGTGGTGTGACGTATCGAGCAAACAAGATGTCATCGAATCCTATCAACGAAATCTGCTCGGGCACCTTGATGCCTCGCTCCTTTAATGTTTCAAATGCGCCAAACGCCATGTGATCGTTGCAGGCAAACACGGCAGTAAAAGAACGCTTTGTGGCGAGCAGCGCTTCCATCGCGTGAGCGCCGGATTGCTCAGTAAAACCGGCCTCTGATACCAATGCTTCATCAAACAAAATATCGGCGTTTTCTAACGCTTGACGATAACCTTGCAGACGCCCCCGGGCATCGGATTTATTCAGAGGTCCGGTAATACATGCGATATTGCGATGTCCCATTCGCAACAGATATTCAGTGGCGAGTCTTCCACCTAACGTGTTGTCTATCTCTATACAGTTTTGTGCGATTTCAGCGATTAAACGGTTAACGACAACCAAGGCCACCCCCTGAGAGACTAATTTGATTAGGTAGTCATCAGAAAGGTGTTGTGGATGGAGGATCATTGCATCAACTTTGCGCTCTAACAGAAACTCAACGGACTCCCGTTCACCTTGCTCAGAGTTTGAACCTGCGGTGACGACCGCATGGTAACCTAAGCGGCGTAACTGGCCTTCGATGCTATGTAAAATGCCAGAGTAGAATGGGCCGCCCAGTTCAGGGACAATGATTCCAATACTGCCAGTCTTACTTGACGCTAAAGCTTGAGCGATGGCATTCGGACGATAGCCCAACACTTCGATAGCTTGCTCGACTTTACTTTTTTTATCCGGACTGACTCTGCTGGTACCGTTAATAACACGTGATACGGTGGCTTTTGATACGCCTGCATATTCAGATACATCCTTTATCGTTGCCACGCTTTTTCCTCACATCCTGTTAGAAACCGTTTTCATGAGGCTAGTATTGAGGATTTGAAAATGCAGTAGCGTGAGAAAAATCACACAGATCTGGTGATAAAAAGACTGAATCTATCAAAGGATGAGGTGATGAGCAGTTTAGATTGAGCTCATGAAACAGTTTCATGAAATGGCTGTTTTTTGTACGTGAAAGGTTAGGGGAGAATTGAGCAACTCTCTGACCACTGAAGTCGATGAGTAGCCTTGCAACCAAATAACCAACTGATAACATGAGCCGTAATCCTTGCTCAAATTGAACCAATATGATCCCTCTGATTTATCACTCGCTCTATTCACAATTGCCTTTACCGGCTGGGCATCGTTACCCTATCAACAAGTACCGTTTATTGTTTGAAGCCATTGAAGAACAAAGAGGGAAAGATCCTCAATGGCACCGAAGTTTGCACTATGTTGAGCCTCAGCCATTATCGCAGCAGCAAGTCAGTCAGTGCCACTGCCCCGACTACATTGATTCATTGATATCGGGGACGCTTGGCGTTACTAAGATGCGCCGAATTGGTTTTCCTTGGAGTGAGCAGTTGATAAATCGGACTTTAATGTCCGCTGGTGGAACCTGTGAAACCGTTCGACAGGCATACGATAATGGGGTCGCGATTCATCTCAGCGGCGGCTATCATCATGCGCATTACGATTTTGGCAGTGGCTTCTGCCTAATTAATGATCTCGTGCTTGCCGCCAAGCAAGGCCTAGATATAGAAGGTGTCGATAAGGTTTTAATCGTTGATAGTGATGTGCACCACGGAGACGGTACAGCGACCTTATGCGATGGAGATACGCGGATTATTACCCTCTCTTTTCATTGTGATAAGAATTTTCCCGCGCGTAAGCCCGATTCGGATTTAGATGTTGCCCTGCCAAGAGACGCTGATGATAAAGAATTTCTTACGGCATTTACTTCCGTTGTTGAGATGGCGATCAATCTTCATCAACCTGATGTCATTCTTTATGACGCAGGTGTCGATATTCATCAGGATGATGAGCTAGGCTATTTAAATGTAACGAGTGAAGCGATCTACGCTCGTGATCAGTTTATGTTTGAGTTAGCGAAACAGAAGCAGATCCCCATCGCTTGTGTGGTTGGGGGCGGCTATCGAAGTGAGCATCAAGAATTGGTTCCAATCCACATGCAACTGATTCGTGCGGCGATAAACACTTATGGACGTTAATAAGGAGCACTCATGGAGCATCGCATCCGAGCGGCAGGGCTATTGATAAAAGATGGTGCAATGTTGCTGCTAAAAGTGAAAGACTTTAGTGGTGAATATTGGATTCCGCCAGGTGGGGGAATGGAAGCTTGTGACCAGAGCTCCAAGGCCTGTGTGGTGCGAGAGTTTAAAGAAGAGGCAGGAATAGAGGTCGAGGTCGGAGAGCTTATCTGCGTCAGGGAGTTTTTAGAGACACACACCAATCGTTATCATGCAGAGTTTTTCTATCTTATCGACAGCTACCTTGGCGTTCCGCATACAGGAAACCTGCGTGGTCTTAATGATGAAAGGTATATTCAGTCCGTAGAATGGGTTCCGATTCCCGAGTTAGCTGACTTACGCATCTATCCCAAAGAGCTAAAAAACAAGGTGCTGGATTTG
Source organism: Vibrio sp. TRT 1302 (assembly GCF_050113875.1). Classification (NCBI taxonomy): domain Bacteria; kingdom Pseudomonadati; phylum Pseudomonadota; class Gammaproteobacteria; order Vibrionales; family Vibrionaceae; genus Vibrio; species Vibrio sp. TRT 1302. The sequence continues at coordinate 219,030 of NZ_JBNJOF010000002.1, forward strand.
ATTGAATCAGGACTGTTTTCCACCCATCTAGGTAGTTACGTCCAAGGTCAGTATGAAAACATCAATCAACTATAGAACGGTGATTTGCGATTCTAAGCCATCGACTTCAGTAGGTGGCTGTTGTTTGGATGTCTATTTAGTGTGATTTTACAAATCACTCTTTTGGCAGAGCTCGGCTGACTTCGCATAAGTTCTGCTTGAATATCGGCTGGATATTTCTCGTAGATTCTTACATTCCACATAATTATGGACAATGCTATTTGTTTTTAAAATAGTCCCAATGGATAATGTGGGAGATATTAGTAGTGCAATGATGAATATTATTTTATTAATCTCACCTATATTCCAATTTAATTTAAATTGTTCCTTTACTGTATATATAACAATGTAGGTGCTAATAAGGAAAACAGTATATGCAGAGTATATGTTTATAACACTTGGTATTTCTATTACATGGTCATTAATGATATTGAAGTTATAAAAAGAAACAATGCCACTTGCTATGGACAAAATGCTAAATAATATAATTCTTAAATTGTTCATTAAGTTTCTCTTTAATTAAATCTTTTAGTGATTTTGTGAATTCACGTTCTTTGTCTATATGATTAAGGCCTTGTCCTATAAAAAATGATGCCGTGGCAAAAAATATACCTGAACCAACAATACCAATGGATATTGGTACTGCCGCAGTAAACAATACAACAGCCCCTAAAGCGGTAATCCCTTTTATCATATCGGCTGCCGAATTGCCGACAAACTCGGCTGATGTTGCTTCATCTCTTAATGTATAATCTACGGCATTGATACCTAAAGATACGCCAACCTCTAAGCCAACGTTAAAACGCACATAACGAGCCGCACCTTTTAAGTCATTAGCAAAATTAAAAATAGCACTTGCAGATAGAAACAATAAAGATGTTAGCAGGCAAGCTAATAGATTAAATAAAACAATAAAAAATAGAACCAGATTCATACGAAGATGCATATGAAAGGCAGATTTAAGAGTTAAAAGAATAAATTGAGCCAATGACAGATAAACCGATGCTGACAATAAGGAATAGAATAAGAATGACAAGAAAGTAAGGATTTACATTACTGTTCTTGTTGGCAAAGCTCTATTGATTTGGCATAAGTTCTACTCGAATAACGGCTTGATAACTCTCTTAAGTTTTTGCATTCTGTATAACCAATGATGTTGATATTTATATTGTAAATAATAATCATCGCTAACAAAGGAGATATTATTGTTCCAATAATTATCGTAACTTTATTGAAATCAAATATGGGATGATTTCTTTTGTAGCTATAAAATATATAATAAATTAAACCATATCCGCCCCACATAAAACAAGCAATTCCTGCCCAAATGTTGATTGGTCCAGAGGTCGTAATAAGAAGGCTATTAGAGAATAATGGTGATATATTTATTTTAGTAATCCAAAAACCCAAAGAAAATAAAATTAGTGAAGTAATAATTCTAACTATGATCACTCGTATAGTCCTTTTGCTTTATCTACTAAATACTCTGAGAACCCTATCTCTTTATCTACAATATTTAAGGCTTGTCCAAAGAAAAAAGATGCACCAACAAAAAATAATGTGGTCCCCATTATTGTTGCGACTGGTGCAGCAAAAGCTGCTGTAACTGTGGCTCCAGCCGATATGGACAAGATGCCTTTGACGATGTCTCCTGCGGAACTACCAACAAACCCCGCTAATGTAGCTTCGTCTCGTAAGGCATAATCCACAGCATTGATACCGATTGATACGGCAATTTCCAGACCGACATTAAAGCGTACAAAACGAACTGCACCTTTTAAATCATTTAAACCTAAGCCTAATTGAATGATCCTTGGATTATTGGCTTTCCATTTATGCCCACGTTCAAGAGTTTTAAGGTGTTTTCGATAGTTCTTAATGATAATCCAATCTTGTCCGTTGATCGTTTTTGTGTAGGCTTGAACACCTAAACTGCCTAAGCCCCTTGCAGTTTCTACAGCGTCATATGTTCCTTTACCTAAACCAAGACCATAGTCTTTCATGTTGCTTAGAGTCTGTTTGTAGCCTATGTCCTCATATAAGTTCTTTAAAAACTCATGGGCTTCCTCAGGGGACATCCAAGCAATGCTTTCCATAGGGTTAACATACTCAACATTAAGTGTTTTTCCACCATTTTTGGCTAAAGGGTTATAAGGCGGCCAATAAGCGTTATTCGGATTGAGCTGGTATTTGCGATTCTCTGTCGTTGTAGCATGTGACGAGGGAATTGGTTCATCATTTACTCCAAAGTTCTGTTGTTCAGTGCTAGATGTTGGTATATCAGCGCAACGTCCCGCAATAGAATCTGCCATAGTTTGATAAGCGGATTCCATTTCCGCTCTACTGGTGTGAGGTTTAAAGCCGTGAATCTTCCCGTCTAGTTTAGTAAATCTCATCGCACCAGCAGAGGAAATAACGGTGTTGCTGCCAGCGACGCAATCACACATTACTACATCTTTATCTAGAGCAACTTGAACATTAGCTACAAAGACATCCCACTTTTCTATGGCAACTATATGTCCCCAACCTTTTTTACATTTTCGGCATGTTGCAATCATACCGACTTGAGTGACTCCTTCGCCAACAAGCATGACAGAACCAACACCTTGGGTAACAACACCGCCAGTTGTGGTTTTATCTCCCTTATGGATTAAGCCTCGTCCCTTCGCATATGCTGTCATGAACACCTCACTTTAAGCACATAGTTTTCTGGCTACTCGGTCTAAGCGCGCAAGTTGGTTCAAATGGAATGATGAACGCTAAAATAACAAGCCTTCCGAGTCGCATATATTTGTATAGGAGCGATTGAAATCTATCGACCAATCAGGCTCATATGCTTGGCTTAATGAATATCAAAAAGGAGCATTCATCAAATCAATATGTTTAGCTATGAACTGTAATCACACGGTTACTTGTTGTTTATGGCAAAAGGCGTAAAACAGCGGATCTCAGGTGACTTTAGAGAAGTAAGAAACAAGACAGATCGAGACGATGAAAATTAGACGTTAAGAATTTTTCTGAGGGTAGAGTGGGGCAATCAGCTAGGTGATTACGAGTCCCTAAAAACGAGAAAACCCCAGTCTTTCGACTAGGGTTTTGAATGTGGCGGAGAGATAGGGATTTGAACCCTAGATACGCTATTAACGTATGCCGGTTTTCAAGACCGGTGCTTTCAACCACTCAGCCATCTCTCCGTTGTTGAAGCGAATAATATAGAGGTTCACAAATCTTGTAAACCCCTAATTTTATTGTTTGCTTTAATATTGAGCGGTTGAAAGTAAAAAGGTGTTTAAGCGAGTGTTTTTTATACTTTTGGTTGCGTTAAGGCAACAAAAAAGAGAGCCGAAGCTCTCTTTTTTTAGGTGTATGGTCGGACTGAGAGGATTTGAACCTCCGACCCCCGACACCCCATGACGGTGCGCTACCAAGCTGCGCTACAGTCCGATGCCCTTAATCTAATCTTAATTAAGCTGTGGGTCAATCCTATAACGCTATGATTTAGTTGCTTTTTGCGTAAAAACGCTGCAATTCAGTCAAGCCTTGCATCAGAACCGGCAAAGTTGGGTTCTCATCTTTTAGACGTTGGTAATTCTCGTCATAAAGTTTGTAGTTACCAAACTTATCTATAACCGTGGTGTCTTTGGTGGTAATTAAGGCTAAATCGCGCGAATCACCTGCCAAGATCCATCTACGCTTGCGCTCGTCAAACAGATTACGACCACTGCTGAAATCACTTGGATTCGACGATACACCGAGTAAGTCTTGAAGCAGAGTGACCGACATATCAAGGTGGCTTGTTCTATGTTGATATTCAGCGGCAACTTTACCTGGCCAGTGAATGATCATTGGAACCTGTAACTGGTAACGACTGTAGTTTGAGTTTGAACCCCAGCTATTGGTTTTCGTCTCGTTAAACTCTGTAGCGTGGTTAGAGGTAATGATGATCACGGTTGAATCACTCAGCTCAAGCGTATTGATTTCTTTGAGCAGTTGAGCGATCTCTAGATCAGCCGTTGCCACCGATTTTTTATAGCCAGCAATCAATTTGTTTGCTGCTGACTGTGCTTCACCGCTGTCGTATGCGTTAAAGTTATCGACGGTCGTCAGTTCAATGTAACTAAACCAAGGTTTATTGCCTTGTTGTTTTGCCCAATCAGCCCAAGCTTGAATCGCTAGTGAGTCTGGTGATTGGGTGTCGTTAAAAGCAATACCAGTGAAGTTCATGCCGCGGAAAACCGTTTCACCGTAAAGAGGTTCATCAAAGTTATCGCCGCTAAACAGACCGAATTGATACTGCTTTTCGATAAGAGTGTCTATAAGGATGGGCTTAGAGCCTTGTGCCTTAATGCTGCTTGAGTAGCTGCTAGGTAATCCATAGAACAGGCCGAAGGTACCAAATGAGTCATTACTTGAGCTGTAATGGTTGGTAAAGTTCTGGTTCTGTTGTGCGAACTGATAAGCCGCAGGCATGGTTTCTTGCGTCAGTACGTCGGAACGTAGGTTATTGACGCTAACAACCAAAACGTTAAGTGGGTTTGCACGACGGTCAAACTCAATTTTTTCCAGTGGGTAGCGTACTAGTTCGTTGCTGTCTTGGCTTTGTTCTAAGCGCAATAAATACTCTTCGCGGTCAAGCAGTCCGTGTCTTTCCATGAATGACTTCGCCGTCATAGGGTAGGAGAGAGGGAAGTTCGCGCGCTGAGCTGTGATTGGGTTATAAAAATACGCGTCAGCCCAGACATAAATCAGATGGCTTGAGATAAAGCTGACAAAAAACAGTGCCGCGATCGGACGGCCAACATGTTTGTGCGACAACTTACGTTGCTTGCGCCACACCCATTCAGATAAGGCAAGCTGCAATAAGAATATCAGTGGCAGGACGATAAATAAGTGCTGCAAGTCTACGGTTAGCGTTGAGCCTTCGTCGCTAAATAGCACTTCCCATACCACAGGGGTCAAGTGCAAATTGATGGTTTGATAGGCTTGCGTGTCGACCAGTAGCACAGTTAATCCGACGGTCGCAAAACAGACCGCCAGTAAGCGGAACAGCTTACGTGACGGAATGATAAAGGTCAGCGGAAATAGAACAAGTAGGTATAAGGCAAATACAAGGAAACCAAAGTGACCAACCCACGATACTGCTAGGTAGAATTGCCCTAGTAGTGTTTCAGGCCACGGAGATTGAGTGATATAACGGGTTCCGATCAGCATTGCTGCGATGATGTTGAAAAAGGCAAACCAGTGCCCCCAACCCACTAACCGCGATACGCGTTCGCCGTATGTATTTCCGTTATCAACCATGTAAGTGTTCTATTATCCGTTATTGTTCTTAGTGTTTTTTCGTTTCTACAGAAGAAACAAGCGCTTCTGCGAATTTTTCAGCAATTGTTTTGCGTTGTGAAGCAGCAATATCGTGATTTAAGACATTGGTAGCGATATTACCCGCAATCATTAATGCAAGCTCTGGGCCAGCAGAATGTTTTTCAAGTACTGCGGCGATCTCCGTTAGGATTCGTTCAACTTGTTCGTCGCTGTATTTAGATGTAATCGGCATAAAGACTCTTATGATGATAGTAAAGCGGCTTATGATAACCTACAATGCCACGCAACTGAAACCTACGCAGCGATAAATTTCATCATGAGTCTTCATCTTTCAAACGTTATTCTTCATCAACTGCAAAAAAACGATGCCGATGAACTGGTTGTTAACTTTCGAACCGAGTCTCTCGCTAACGATTCTTCTACCGAAAATCTAGTAGCTGAACTGCATCGAGTGTTCAATTCAAAAGCAGGCAAAGGCTTCGGCAGCTTTAAATCAGACAGCGATTTTCAGGTCTGGTTGCAAGAATTACGTCAAGGAAATCAAAATTTTTATGATTTCTCTCAGCTCAGTGCCAACCGTCTGAAGGATGAGCTATCTAAATACCCATTTGCTGATGAAGGCATTTTGGTTATTGCTGAATATCAGTCACTGGCTACTGACTACCTGTTTGTGGCGATTATTCCTTCTAACCAGAGTTTGAAGGTCACTGAAGGTTTGGACATCAGCGCAACAGATTATCTTGATTTATCAAAAATGGATATTGCCGCACGAATCGATTTGACCAGCTTCGAGACGGACAAAGATTCCAACCGTTACCTCGCTTACATCAAAGGACGCGTTGGACGTAAGGTTGCGGATTTCTTCCTCGATTTTCTGCAAGCAGAAGTGGGTCTAGACGCCAAAGTGCAAAACCAAGTATTGATGCAAGCGGTCGAAGATTTCTGTGCGGATTCGAAGCTCGAAAAAGAGGAAGTGATCAGCTACAAGAAACAGGTGGCAGATTACTGTAATGAGCAAATCAAATCTGGCGATGAAGTTCAGGTGAGAGAATTATCTGGCGAGTTACCTCCATCACAAGATGGCACCAGTTTCTTGGATTACACACAAGAGCAGGGATATCAGTTGGAAGAGAGCTTTCCTGGTGACCGTGCCGCCGTGCGCAAACTCACCAAATACGTTGGTGCTGGTGGTGGTTTGAATGTCAGCTTCGACAGTTTGTTACTTGGTGAGCGCATTTTCTACGATCCAGAAACAGACACGCTAACCATCAAAGGCACACCACCAAATCTACGTGATCAACTGACTCGAAATAGATAATTGGTACAAGAACTGGACTGACTGCAATATTTTGTCAGTTAGTCCTCCACTTCCTCTGTATAGTGTATATTCTTGTATTAAAGGGAAATAATCTATTTAGGCGGGAGCATGGAAGGTAAGGCGCTTAAAATCGGGTGGTTGTTACTGTGTGTGTGGGTCGCTTGCATTGCAGTACTCGCAAACAGTTATCGCTCGACCAATGCGACGAAAGAGCAAATCTATGAGCTCGGCAGCAGTATTCAAGACTTGCGAGAGACTTTCTCGTTTGATACGCCTTATCGCGTCCATATGGCGGACTCGCAATCACTCGATCTACAGCTTATCTATGCTCTTCGATTACAAATCGATGCGCATTATCAGGAAAGCTGGTACCTACCAGATGTCAATCAGTTACTGTTTACTACCGACCGATTTATTGAGCAGACACAGATCTACTTGGATAACAATTTAGATCTGCTGACCCTTGTTGAACAGGTTCGCCTAAAGCGTGAACGATATTCAAATGATCCCGAATTATCGCTGCTCTATTACCGAATCAGTGCCAATGTCCTAGAAGCGATTTTCAGCGACCGGAAATCGAGTCCTAAAATCTACCGAGAATTAGACCAAATCTATTCGTTGTCTGCCCAGTTACCAAAGGATGCACGGCAGGATTTGCAACAAGTCTTAGCCCAGATTTCGTTGGTTTTAGGGGGCTACGCGCAAGGACAGTACATTGTTGATAAACTGATGACGCACGATGTGTATGCTCAAATTGATACTCAAAGAGTTGCTTACAATCAATTGTTGATGAAGCATATTTGGTTGGGGTTATTGCTTACTTTGATTTTTATGCTGGCGGTCTTGCTGATGATCCCCCTTGCTTATCGTCATACTCTTCAGGCGGAGCCTCAGCAGGAAGAGGAGTCAGAGCAAGAGATTGAAGCATCCACTGTCATCGAAGCGGTTCCGGATGATACGCCAGTAAGAAAAAATACCTTTAACAAAGCATCAGATGAACCTGAGATTAACTTTGCAAAAATGCTTGAATCGTTGAACAACGATATGGAATCGGTATGCATGTTGTTGGAAGTGTTCATAGAGGACCATCATAAAGACGGTGAGCAGATTACGCTATTGTTGACAGATTCTCCTGAAGAAGCGCAAAGAAAAGCCCATAGTCTCAAAGGGGTGGGCGGCAATCTCGGCGCGACCAAACTACGTCAAGCAGCCGGTAAAGTAGAGGTGGCGATCAAAGACGATATTACGCTGGTGCCAGATTTACTAGATGAGCTGACTTGGCGTCTGGAAAGAGCGATCTCAGAAGCCAGACTTTTCCTAAAAGAGCATAATAATCAGTGAAATTGACGGTATACTGACTTTCAATCGATAAACTATCGAGCTTGTTTTTATTCGCTCAATCTGAGGTTTAGTTAATGCGTCGCTCTTCCGTCATTTGGTTGTTTTTACTGTTATTGCCATTGAGTGGTTGTTCCCTGCTAGAAGTTAAACTGGATAGTCAAACGACGCCGTTAACGCAGCAAGAACTTAATATGAGGCTGCTCACTCGTGAATACACACAGCAGTTTTTTTCTCAGGTTGAACAAGCGGCGGATACTATCTCTGCCAATTATCAGCCTCAAGACAAGGTTAACCAATCTTATGTCTTGCTATGGAAGATCAACGCCGAAGAAGGATTACAACGTTCGGCGTATCAAGTCTGCCCAACCGCAGCTCTGATCGATAGCTGGGTCTTCACGGAGCAGATGAATCAATTCTTTAACTCTGGTGCGGGTAATGAGCTATTTGTCACATCCGATGCCAAGCAAGTCTCGCAAAGGTTATCTCAAGAAATCGATAACTTAGCTCACTCTTTGCTTAAGGGAAGTAGCTACAACACGACTAAGACATTTGTGACTGAGTTTGCCGCTAAGCACCCATTTGAAGACTTAAGTTTTATTAGAACCCCCGCATATCGTGCTTGGTTAGAAGCAAACCAAATCAGTGAAAGTGAAGCTGTCTCGACGTTGGGTACAATGCCAGAAGCGCTGGGTGATGTGTCGGACCGCTTGAGTCTTGTCTCTGAGCAGACGCCAAAGATAATGACTTGGAAAGCGCAACTGATCGCGATGAACAGCAGTATTAGTGGTGAGCAATTAACGGCGACGCTGCAAAGTTTGCAGGCCACTTCTGAATCTTTTCAGGACTTTGTAGAAAACAATCCAGAGTATATGGAGAACCTTGCCAAACAGATGGCGATTCAGTTACAGCCACTGGTTAATGATATCGATGTTCGCACCGCGGCACGCCTCGACCAATTGAGTCTTGAACGTCAGGCGCTAGAGGAGATGGTCGCTCGAGAGCGTGCAGAGATTGCTTTGATCGTCAGTGCGGAGAGAGAGAAGTTTACTCAGGATCTCGATAAGGTGTCACAAGACGTGCTGACACTCGCGATGGACAAGCTGGTGGAACTGATTAAGAGTACCATTATCTATTTTGTCCTGTTTATCGTCGCGATATTCTTCGCACCTCTAGGCCTAGGTTACTTGCTTGGTAAACGAAGTGCGGTGAAGAAGAGTGCTTAGATGAGTTTCTAAGAACGAAAATGCAAAAAAAGCGCCTTAGATTAGGCGCTTTTTTCGTAGTCAAAGGAGGTTAAGCCGTTTGCTTAGCCAACTGCTCTGGTTGTTGAGCCTCGGAAGCCAATTCAGCTTCTTCAATTGGTTCGCATTTATCAACAAACCAACCCATATATGACGTAATAATGGTGACGAGGATACAAACAAAGCTTAACCACATGAACGGCGCATAAGAGAGTGTAGCGACACCAAGGATGCTCGCCATGTAGATACCGTTGTCGCTCCAAGGCACCATGCCCGAAGTCAAGGTACCGCCAAACTCTGCGTTACGAGAAAGGTTTTTACGCTTGTAACCTAGGCGGTCATAGTTCTTAGCACAGATTTTAGGGGTTAGGATCAGTGACACATACATCGCTGAACCGAAAACGTTACCCATAAAGGCGGTAGCAATCGTGCTTGTCGCAAGTGAACCCGCGCTCTGCACTCGACGTTCAAATAGTTTTGCGATGGTCTCTAGTACACCCACTTTATCGAGTAAGCCACCAAATCCTAGACCAAACACAATGACTGCAACTGAACCTAGCATTGATGACATGCCACCACGGTTTAGGATTGAGTCAATGAACGTTACGCCAGATGAGATTTCAAAAGGTGCCCATGCAGTGTTGAATGCTTGAAGGAAGTTAACATCTTGAATCATCACCGCCCAGATAATCCCGAGAAGTGAGCCGAAGCTGATCACTGGGAATGAAGGCATACGCATCGCCAGTAGACCAAGAACGATCACGACAGGAACGAATGAGTAAGGGGTGATGTAGAACTGCTCTTCCATTGCCTGAATAACAGATTGCACCTGAGTCATGTCAACGTTGCCAGCGTAGTGGAAACCAAACGCCGTGAACATGATGCCAGTAATGATGTAGCTGATTAAAGCCACTGGTAGCATCCCTTTAATGTGTTCTACGACTTCTACGTTGGACATCGAAGAGGCAAGGATCACGGAATCAGACAGTGGTGACATCTTATCGCCAAAGTAACAGCCAGAAAGTACCGCACCAGCGGTGATCGGTGCTGGAACGCCAAGTCCCTGACCAATCCCCATCATTGCAATACCCGCGGTACCGGCTGCACCCCATGATGTGCCCGTTGCGAGTGCCGTCAGTGAACAGATGATCATCGTTGCAAGAAGGAAAATTGAAGGGTGAATTGCTTTCAGACCATAGTAGATGATGGTAGGAACGATACCGCCTGAAATCCAAGTGCCAACAAGCGCACCGACTGCCAGTAGAATGAGTACTGCTCCCAAGCCGTTGGAGATGCCGTCCAACGCCGCTTTCTCAAGATCCTTGTACTGGTGTCCTAAACGGATGCCGAGCACCATGATAATGAACCAGCCAATGTATAGGGCAAGCTGGATAGGAAGATCCAATTGGGCAGTGAACGAAAATGCCATCAATAGGAACAATCCAAGGGAGACGATAACCTGGATCAAGCTGGGTAGACGTGGGGTAAGTTGCGTCATACAGAGCCTCTTATAAATGTTGTGAGCAAGAGCAAATAGAAGCCACTGCACTATCTGCTTTACGAGTGTTAACTCCTTTTTGTTACGAGTGGCACTTTACCGCAGTTAGAATAATATTTCGATAAAATGTCCATTCAATGTGATTTGAGTCTGTAATGGTAATTTTTTGTGGTTAAATATATGGTTAATCGTTAATTTTCATGAGTTGAAATGTTTTGAAATGTAATCAGGGTGTGGCACGTATTTTTCACTTATGTTTTAAGAAGCATTTGTTTTGTTTGTGAAAATAACAATCGAACAAAAAGGGAGCAAAATGTAGGTTTTGCACTTATTTGGAGTGGGAGTAGATAAAAGTTACAGATTTGATGCAATTTTCCCTTGAGATTTTGCTTCGAAAATTGAATATTGGGGTATCCCATTATTTAAGTTGATTACACGGAGAGTTGAGAATGAGAGTAGGTTTAGTTGGTTGGCGCGGCATGGTCGGTTCTGTACTTATGCAACGTATGGTTGAAGAGAAAGATTTTGACCTTATTGAACCAGTTTTTTACAGCACATCTCAAATTGGCATCCCAGCTCCAAATCTAGGCAAAGATGCTGGAATGCTACAAGACGCATTTGATATTGAAAGCTTAAAGCAGCTTGATGCTGTTATTACCTGTCAGGGTGGTAGCTACACGGAGCAAGTATATCCAGCACTTCGCCAAGCAGGTTGGAAGGGCTACTGGATTGACGCTGCGTCAACTCTACGTATGGCGCAAGATTCTATCATCACACTTGATCCAGTAAACTTAGCGCAAATCCAGCAAGGCATTCACGCTGGCACTAACACCTTTGTTGGTGGTAACTGTACAGTTAGCTTGATGCTAATGGGTCTTGGTGGTCTGTTCGAAAAAGGCTTGGTTGAATGGACGAGTGCCATGACTTATCAAGCGGCTTCGGGTGCTGGTGCACAGAACATGCGTGAGCTTATTTCTCAAATGGGTGTCATCAATGACTCAGTTAGCAGTGAACTTGCTAACCCATCGAGCTCCATCCTTGATATCGACAAGAAAGTTGCTGATACCATGCGCAGTGGTTCGTTCCCAACAGACAAGTTTGGCGTTCCTTTAGCAGGCTCATTGATCCCATGGATTGATGTGAAGCGCGACAATGGTCAAAGCAAAGAAGAGTGGAAAGCGGGTGTTGAAGCGAACAAGATTCTTGGTTTCCAAGATTCACCGGTTCCTATCGATGGTACATGTGTACGTATCGGTGCGATGCGTTGTCACTCTCAAGCGCTTACTATCAAGCTAAAGCAGAATGTACCTATGGATGAGATTGAAGAGATCATCGCAACTCATAATGATTGGGTTAAAGTGATTCCAAACGATCGTGACATCACAGCGCAAGAGCTGACGCCAGCTAAAGTGACTGGCACGCTGTCTATCCCTGTTGGTCGTCTACGTAAGATGGCAATGGGCGATGATTTCCTAAACGCGTTCACTGTTGGTGACCAGCTACTTTGGGGTGCAGCAGAGCCGCTACGCCGCACATTGCGAATCATCTTGGCTGAGAAAGCGTAAGAATTAGAACAGACTGATTCCTTCAAGAAGGCTTCGCTTCGAGACCAACAGCAGTGATTGCCTCGAAAGTCGCTGAGTATCTTGGTTCTGTTGGTCTTAATTATCTGAATGAAAACAGAAGGGTTGACAACTATTGTCAACCCTTCAATTTTTTCTCGCCTCTACTCCACTACAACACGCTTATCTGGGTCTGCCAATTGGCTACCGCAGTACTTACAGTGCATAGCGTCTGAATCATGACCCGCTCGGTTACAGTTAGGGCACTTTACCAGTTGCTTGTGGGCACTCATCTCATTGCTTAGTTCAGCGGTAATAATCCCAGTTGGAACCGCTAGAATAGAGTAGCCGAGCAACATCGTCAGCGACGCAATCGCCTTACCTAAATCCGTCTGTGGCACCATATCTCCGTAGCCAACGGTTGTGATTGTCACGATTGCCCAGTAAATGCTTTTAGGAATGCTGGTAAATCCATTCTCAGGGCCTTCAATAACAAATATCAGCGCACCAAATATGGTGACTAAAATCCCCACAGCACTGAAGAAAATGAAAATTTTACGCCGAGCCATCAATAGCGAACGCATCAGAATGTTTGAATCTTGAAGGTAACGCACCAGTTTTAGGATACGGAAGATACGCATCACACGTAACAGACGTACCACGCCCATAAAGCTCGCCCCAGGGAAGAAGATAGCCAAATAGGTAGGAAGAATTGCGAGTAGGTCGACCACCCCATAAAAGCTCATTGCATAGGAACTGGGTTTAGGTGAGCAATAGAGTCGAAGAAGATACTCAATCGTGAAGAGTGCGGTAAAGGTATATTCGATGTATCGAAGTTGTTGTGACCAATCGTCTAATACATTAGGTAGGGACTCAATGATCAACACTGCCAATGAAGCGATGATGGCAATAATCAGCGCGATATCAAAAGCGCGACCGGCAGGGGTGTGAGTGCCGAAAATGATTACATACAAATGATGTTTAAAAGGCTTGCGAGGCATGATGTTGCACTGTCATTGTTAAACACGAAATGAATGGCAACATCATACCAGAAGATAACGAGATTAGGCTAAACCAGGGAACAGGTTACGCAGACCGTTCGCGATAAACTCTATACCCAGTGCACCGAGGATCAGACCCATGATACGAGTGATGACGTTGATTCCGGTTTGGCCAAGAAAGCGAACAATTAAAGGCGCTGAGCGGAACAATAGCCAAGTACAAAGGCTGAATAGCAGGATAGTGACTATAATTCCCACTGTGTCGAACATCGCAGGGTAGCGTGAACCGTAGACGATGGTTGAGCTGATTGCACCCGGACCCGCCATTAAAGGCATAGCCAGTGGAACCACACCAATCTGTTCACGGCTGACGTATTCGGTTTTCTCCTGTTTGTTCTGTTTATCTTCGCCCAATTTACCGCTCATCATCGAGAAGGCGATACTTAGCAGCAGTAGGCCACCGGCAACACGAAACGAATCGAGAGAGATGCTAAACATATCCAATAGCATTTGTCCGGCGAGTAGCGAGACAATCAAAATAATTGCGACGGCAATGTTAGCGGTAACGGCAGTCTTGTGCTTCTCTTCCTGAGTCATATGCCCAGTCAATGAAACAAATACCGGCATGATCCCGACGGGGTTAACCGCCGCCACCAAGCCAAGAAAGAACTGCAAAAATATAGCGATTTCGAACGTTTGCATTCGTGATCCTAAAAGTAATCAACAGAGGGAACAGGTCATTTGCGGAATATAGTCGAAAATATATTCATCGACGAATGAAAAAAACTAAAGCAGAACCTCTTTCATTACTGAGAAAATCTTATTATTGAAAGAATAGTAAACACAAATGACACACTTTGTTACGTAGAATAGACGAGCTTGCGGACTGATGTTTACACAAACGTTAACAATTGCACATTTTCAATAAAAAATAAGTCCAATTGTAGAGAGAAATGGTCCATTGGATATACTCTCAGTAGCACAAAGTTTGTGGACTACATGTAAGTTTGTGGCCAAAAAATGAAACTTTTTTACAAGATGTTGAGATTTTTCGTGGTTGCCTGACTGTTTGCTTTATTTTTGTTCAACGACAAAATGTGATCTAAATTGTTATTTATCATTAGGTTACGATTGTTTTTGGGATTGGCGTACCACTTATTGGGTAAATAGTTTTTCAGAACTGATCTGGGTCAATTTTTTTCATAACCTGAAATAATATACTCAGCCTTGAAAGCAATTTACTAAGAAGCCTGTTCAGATTGCTGACAAAGAAGACTTCCGAACAGCACTCTTAATAAAAAGTTTTTAATATTTGCTAATTTTAGGAGAATCCCTATGCCTGTAACTAATATGGCTGAACTAGATGCAATGATTGCTCGCGTCAAGAAAGCGCAAGAAGAGTTCGCTACTTACTCTCAAGAGCAAGTAGACAAAATCTTCCGCGCTGCGTCTCTTGCAGCTAACCAAGCTCGTATCCCGCTAGCTCAACAAGCGGTTGAAGAATCTGGTATGGGTATTGTTGAAGATAAAGTAATCAAGAACCACTTCGCTTCTGAGTTTATCTACAACAAATACAAAGATGAAAAAACGTGTGGCATCCTTGAAGAGGATGACAACCTAGGTACTATGACTATCGCTGAGCCAGTAGGTATCATCTGCGGTATCGTACCAACAACTAACCCAACTTCTACAGCGATCTTCAAATCTCTAATCTCTCTGAAGACTCGTAACGGTATCATCTTCTCACCACACCCACGTGCTAAGAATTCTACTAACGACGCTGCGAAACTTGTTCTAGAAGCAGCAGTAGCAGCAGGTGCTCCAAAAGACATCATCGGTTGGATCGACCAGCCATCTGTAGAGCTTTCTAACGCTCTTATGAAGCACGATGACATCGCTCTTATCCTTGCAACTGGTGGTCCAGGCATGGTTAAAGCCGCTTACTCTTCTGGTAAGCCAGCAATCGGTGTAGGTGCAGGTAACGTTCCTGTAGTTATCGATGAAACAGCAGACATCAAACGTGCTGTAGCATCTATCCTAATGTCTAAAACTTTCGATAACGGCGTAGTATGTGCTTCTGAGCAGGCTGCAATCGTTGTTGATGAAGTCTATGACGAAGTTAAAGAGCGTTTCGCTTCTCACAAAGCTTACGTACTAAGCAAAGCAGAAGCAGAGAAAGTTCGTAAAGTTCTTCTTATCGATGGCGCACTAAACGCGAAAATCGTTGGTCAACCAGCTCCAGCAATCGCTGAAATGGCAGGTGTATCTGTACCAGCTGACACTAAAGTTCTCGTTGGTGAAGGTCTAGGCAAAGTATCTTACGACGACGCATTTGCACACGAGAAACTATCTCCAACGCTTGGTCTATTCCGTGCAGACAACTTCGAAGACGCAGTTGCTCAAGCGGTAACAATGGTTGAGATCGGTGGTATCGGTCACACGTCTGGTCTATACACTAACCAAGACGTAAATGCAGACCGCATCCGTTACTTCGGTGACAAGATGAAGACTGCTCGTATCCTAATCAACATCCCGACGACTCACGGTGGTATCGGTGACCTGTACAACTTCAACGTTGCACCTTCTCTAACTCTAGGTTGTGGTTCATGGGGTGGTAACTCTATCTCTGAGAACGTAGGTCCTAAGCACCTAATCAACAAGAAAACTGTAGCGAAGCGAGCTGAAAACATGTTGTGGCACAAACTACCTAAGTCTATCTACTTCCGTCGTGGTAGCCTTCCAATCGCACTTAGCGACCTAGAAGGTAAGAAACGCGCATTCCTAGTAACTGACCGTTTCCTATTCAACAACGGTTATGCAGATGACGTAGTACGCCTACTTAAAGCTCAAGGCATGGAAGTTCAAACGTTCTTCGACGTAGAAGCGGATCCAACTCTATCTGTAGTAGAGAAAGGTGCTGAAGCAATGAAGAGCTTCCAACCAGACACAATCATCGCTCTAGGTGGTGGTTCTCCGATGGATGCTGCGAAAATCATGTGGGTAATGTACGAGCACCCAGAAACTCACTTCGAAGAGCTTGCAATGCGCTTTATGGACATCCGTAAACGTATCTACAAGTTCCCTAAAATGGGTAAGAAAGCTGAGCTTGTATGTATCACTACAACTTCAGGTACTGGTTCAGAAGTTACTCCATTCGCGGTTGTTACTGACGACAAGACTGGTGCTAAGTACCCACTAGCTGACTACGAAATCACGCCAAACATGGCGATCGTTGATGCTAACCTTGTTATGAACATGCCTAAGTCTCTAACAGCATTCGGTGGTTACGATGCAGTAACTCACGCTCTAGAAGCTTACGTATCAGTTCTAGCGAACGAATACTCTGACGGTCAGGCTCTACAAGCACTTAAGATGCTAAAAGAGTACCTACCATCAAGCTACGCGAACGGTGCAGGCGACCCAATCGCTCGTGAAAAAGTACACAACGCAGCAACTATCGCTGGTGTAGCATTCGCGAACGCATTCCTAGGTGTTTGTCACTCTATGGCGCACAAGATTGGTGCTGAGTTCCACCTACCACACGGTCTGGCGAACGCACTACTAATCTCTAACGTGGTACGTTACAACGCGAACGACAACCCAACTAAGCAGACTGCATTCTCTCAATACGACCGTCCACAAGCACGTCGTCGTTACGCTGAGGTTGCTGACCACCTAGGCCTAAGCCAAGAAGGTGACCGTACTGCTCAGAAGATTGAACGTCTACTAGCATGGTTGGATGAACTAAAAGCTAACCTAGATATCCCAATGTCTATCCAAGCGGCTGGTGTATCTGAAGCTGACTTCGTTGCTAAACTAGATGAACTAGCAGTTGAAGCGTTCGATGACCAATGTACAGGTGCGAACCCACGTTACCCACTAATCGCTGAACTAAAAGAAGTTCTACTTGCTTCTTACTACGGTAAAGCGTTCGTAGAAGGTGAAACTTTCGAAGGTACTACAGTTATCAAAAAGAAAGCTGACCAAGTAGCGAAAGACGCGCCTAAAGCGAAAAAAGCAAAAGCTGAAGCGTAATAAGTAAGATTCAGTTTGAGATAGGTTTTCGCTAGCACGAAACCTACTTATCGGGAAAAGACCAAGCCCCAGTCGATAGACTGGGGCTTTTTTTTGAGATACCCCAGCGCTTCGCTCCGAGATGTGTCAGCGTATTTTGCTTTGTTAACGGTGAACGTTGGTAGTTTCTCTTCTCACAAACAAAAAGGGTTGACGCTTACACGTCAACCCTTTTTTCAAGCTTCTAGCTTCTATTTTTCGTCATCTGGAAGCTTAATATTGAGCTCAAGAACGGAAATGTCATCATCTTTGTGTTCAAAAGATAGGTCGACCATAGATGGATCAACCGCGACGTATTTGCCGATGACTTTAAGGATATCTTCCTTTAGCTGAGGCAGATAAGACGGAGCAGGGTCGCTTTGGCTGCGACGCTCTGCAACGATGATTTGTAAACGCTCTTTGGCTAAGTTTGCCGAGCTTTTTTTCTGCGGACGGAAAAACTCTAGTAATGACATTTAGCCTCCGAAAAGTCGTTTGAAAATCCCTTTCTTCTGTTCGGTCAGGAAGCGGAAATCCACTTGCTGGCCAAGCAGACGCTCTACCGTATCGTCATAGGCCATACCCGCATCTGACTGGTCATCAAAAATGACAGGTACGCCTTTATTTGATGCGTTCAGTACTGCCTGACTTTCTGGAATAACACCAAGAAGCGAAATATGCAGAATTTCTTCTACGTCTTCAACGCTAAGCATTTCACCCTGATTAACGCGAGCTGGGTTGTAACGTGTAAGCAGCAGATGCTGTTTTACAGGCTCAAGCCCCTCTTCGGCACGAAGTGACTTAGAGTCGAGAATACCTAAAATACGGTCTGAATCGCGTACTGAAGAGACTTCTGGGTTTGTGGTCACAATGGCTTCATCTGCAAAGTATAGCGCCATCAGAGCGCCTTGCTCGATACCAGCAGGCGAATCACAGATAACGAAATCAAAGCCCATCTCATCCAGTTCATCAAGAACGCGGCGCACTCCTTCTTTGGTAAGCGCGTCTTTATCACGTGTTTGTGAAGCAGGAAGAATAAATAGATTGTCGGTACGTTTGTCCTTAATCAAAGCTTGATTTAGCGTCGCTTCGCCATTGATAACATTAACGAAATCGTACACAACGCGACGTTCACAACCCATGATCAAATCAAGGTTACGTAGGCCGATATCAAAATCGATAACAGCGGTTTTCTTTCCTTTTACAGCCAGGCCTGATGCGATAGCGGCGCTGGAGGTTGTTTTACCCACCCCGCCTTTACCTGATGTGACAACAATAACGCGTGCCATTATGTGTTCCTTATAATATTAAATCGTTAACAACTCGAACTTGAGCGAGTCGTCGTTCAAACTGAACATAACTTTTTGTTGCCAGAACTCTTCGGAGAATTGCTCCGTAAGCCAGTAGTGTCCGGCAATCGACATTAATTCGGCATTAAGTTTATTGCAGATGATGACTGCACCAGTGTTTCCACTTGCGCCGGCAATCGCTCGGCCACGAAGTGTTCCGAGGATATGAATAGAACCATCTGCGATAACCTCAGCTCCTTCGCTGACATGATTCAGTACGATAAGATCGCTGTCTTTGGCATAGATCTGTTGCCCTGAGCGAACTGGAGTACGAACAATTTTTGTCGCGCTCATTTTTGCAGGTGCTTGAGCAGGCGACTTACTGGCAGACATCACGGCAAAGTTGGCCTCAGAAGCGAGGTTTTGCGTACGCTTGTCTTTACAGCCAGTAACGCCGACAGGAATCATTCCAGCTTGAGATATGCCTTGTTTTAGCCTCGAAAAATCAAGATCGCCTTCTACTTTCGCGATATTGATTACCACGGGCGCGTGAGCGAAGAAAGCAGGGGCTTGCTCGACCTTTTCTTGTAAGAAATGAATAGTTTTTTCCACATCGTTGTCAGAAAGGTGCAAAACTGACAAAGTGAAGCTACTGCCTTTTAGGTCTGGAGTATTTGACATCTTTTACGTACAACCTCTTAAGGGCGTTGCCTGAGACTAGGGTTGTCATGTTATATTCCCAGAATAAGCTCAGCAAGTTATCTTGTGCCCAATTGACCGTTTTGCTTAAAAAAATAGCGAAACATTGACGTTCCATGAATTAAAACGATAAAAGGCTTCCAATGCTTTGTGCAATATACAAAAGTTCTAAAAAAGAAGGTGCTTACTTATATATCCCTAAAAAGGATGATTTCTCACAAGTTCCTGACACATTAATGCAGATGTTTGGCAAACCTATTATGGTTATGGTGGTGAAGTTAGAGGGGCGTACACTGGCTCAAGTAGACGTAGAGAAAGTAAAGCAGTCACTGAAAGATGACGGTTTTTTCCTTCAACTACCGCCACCACCGAAAAATTTACTCGATGAATATAAAGAGCAAAAACAAGCTCGTCAGCAGTCTGAAGAAGAATAAAATTATATTCGGACTGTTAGATTCTGTTGCTCAAGGAGGGCAATGTGAAAAAACTAATGTCAGTCGCTCTAGGGGTTACGCTAGCTTCATCGGTTTTCGCTAATGAAATTAGCTTTGAGGAATACGTTGAAGGTTTAAAAGTTGAGGCTCGCCAAAACGGAATTTCCGAATCCGTTATTGAACAGGCGTTTGATAACGTCACTCATAAGCCACGCGCAGTTAAGGCGGATAAAAACCAGCCAGAGAAAAAACTCACCTTAGATGAATATATCCCTCGCGCGGTTCCTGACTGGAAAGTGGATCAAGCTAAGGCACTCTATAAGAAACATTACGCTGATCTGAAGAAGATCGGTGATGAATATGGTGTGCAGCCACGATTTATTGTCGCACTCTGGGGTGTCGAGAGTAACTTCGGTAAGTTCACGGGTAACTACCGTGTGATTGATGCTCTTTCTACCATGGCTTACGATGGTCGCAGAGAAGAATTTTTCCGTGCAGAAACTATGGCTGCATTGCAAATCCTTGAGCAGGGACACATCGCCGTCGAGGACTTTAAAGGTTCTTGGGCTGGCGCGATGGGGCAATGTCAGTTCATGCCAAGCTCTTTCCTCTCCTTTGCTGCGGATGGTAGCGGAGATGGCAAGAAAGATATCTGGAATAGTGAAGCTGACGTCTTTGCTTCTGCGGCGAACTACCTGAGCCAATCCGGCTGGGATGACAGCTATACTTGGGGGCGTCAGGTTAAACTGCCAAAGGGATTTGATACCAGTATTCAGGGAAGAGGTGAAGATAAAGGTAAGTACCTTCAGCAATGGAGTGAACTTGGCATCACTCGTTATGACGGGCGACCATTACCGCGACTTGAAAACGACATTAAGGCGTGGTTGATTGCTCCTGATGATGCGAATGGACGCGTTTATCTGGTCTACAACAACTACAATGTATTGATGAAGTGGAATCGCTCTTATTACTTTGCACTTGCTGTTAGCCATCTGGCAGACAGGATTACACTGTAGAGAATCAATTTGTTAGCAAAGGAGCTCATAGAGCTCCTTTTTCTTTTGGAGTTATCGTGCTTTCAGAACGTGCAGCACAAATGGTGGTCTTTGCCGCCTTGCTTAAACATAAGAATTTCACCTTAGCGGCGAAAAGTCTGGGTGTCTCTGTCTCTCATGTGAGCAAGCAACTGGCTCAGTTGGAATCGTCTCTTGGTATCAAACTGGTACAGAGAACCACGCGTAGTTTTACGCCAACGGAAGCAGGGCTGCATTTTTACGATCATTGCGCCCAGTTGGTTACCATTGTTGGAGAAGCTCAATTGGAAATAGAGAGTCAGCGTGATGAAGTCGCGGGTCTTGTGAAAATTGGACTCTCACAATCTTTTGGCACGTTGCACATCATCCCAGCCATTGATGAACTTCGTCAGCGGTATCCAAATCTTCAGGTTGAGGTTCATTTATTCGATTACAAAGTCGATATGCTCGAAGAGGGATTGGATCTCTGGATAACAAACAACGAACACTTGCCTGAGGGCTATGTTGCACAACGATTGGCAGACTCGCAGTTTGTTGTCGCGGCTTCGCCTGATTATCTTGTTAAGCAGGATGTTCCTACACATCCGAACCAATTAAGTGAGCACAACTGCCTTATTTATCGTAGCTGGGAGCGAGATTACACACGTTGGGCCTTTTCTAACCGTGAGGAACAACTCAGCGTCAAGGTTTCAGGAAACTACTCCGTGGACTTGGCTGAAGCGGTGCGAGACGCTGCGGTTGCAGGGTGGGGGATAGCTTACTTAGCAACCTATTTAATCGGTGATGAGTTTAAAAATGGTCAGCTCATACAGTTGCTACCAGAATGGCGAGCATCGCAGAGTATGCCATTTTATGCGGTTTATCCGAGTCGACGTTTCTTGCCTAAAAAGACCAGTGCCGTGATTGAATTCATCAAGCAAAAGATAGGCACGCCTTGTCACTGGGATCAAAGGTTACAGCCCTACATTCAGAGGCCACAATGAATCAATTGCTAGGGTCGAATTGTTTCTCAAACTAGAAACATCCTTTCTATATGGAAAATATCAAGCAAAGCAAACGTTTATCCTTAAATAAATCATAGGGTTATATTTGTGGTGGTGTTTTGAGCATCACAAAATACATACGATTAACAACTGTGATTTGCATCTCATTTTTATCCGATTACACTCCGGCGCCAATCTTGTTCCCCCTTTTGTCGGATTCACTTTATGAACTCAATTTTTGGCGTTATTGCCATTTTGCTAACCGCATGGTTGCTTTCTACAAACAGAAAAAACATCAACTATAAAACGGTCTCATTGGCATTCGTTCTGCAAATCACTTTTGCTTTGTTGGTTCTTTATGTACCAGCGGGTAAAGAAGTACTGAACAGTGTGACTGGTGCGGTCTCTAATCTTATCAACTATGGACAAGAGGGCATCGCGTTCTTGTTTGGTGGTTTAGCCACGGGCGGTTTCACCTTTGCGATTAACGTGCTGGGTATCATCATCTTTTTCTCGGCTCTGATTTCAGGTTTGTACCATATTGGTTTAATGCCTAAGGTGATCAACTTGATTGGTGGGGGTTTACAGAAACTACTTGGTATCGGTCGAGCTGAATCGCTCTCTGCAACGGCAAATATTTTTGTCGGTATGATCGAAGCACCTTTAGTCGTAAAACCTTACTTGAAGCATATGTCTGATTCTCAGTTTTTCGCTGTGATGACTGGTGGTCTTGCATCGGTTGCCGGGGGAACCTTAGTGGGTTACGCCTCACTTGGGGTTGACCTAAACTTCCTCATTGCGGCTGCTTTCATGTCTGCGCCAGCGGGTCTGTTGATGGCAAAGATTTTACTGCCAGAAACTCAAACGATTGACTCGGAAACTGAACTGGACAATGTTGAAATGCCAAGAGCGACTAACGTGGTCGAGGCAATGGCAGACGGTGCAATGTCGGGACTACGAATTGCTGTTGCAGTAGGAGCAACACTGTTGGCTTTTGTGAGTGTTATTGCAATGCTGAACGGTATGCTTGGTTGGGTAGGTGACCTTATTGGTATGCCGCTGAGCTTTGAACTGATCTTGGGCTACCTGTTTGCACCGATTGCATGGCTACTAGGTATCCCATGGAATGAAGCCATTACAGCAGGTTCGTTGATTGGCAACAAAATTGTTGTGAATGAGTTTGTTGCTTTTATCCAATTGATGGAAGTGAAAGATCAGCTAAGTGAACACTCACAAGCAATCGTAACCTTTGCTTTGTGCGGCTTTGCCAACATTTCGACCATGGCTATGCTTATTGGTGGCCTAGGCAGTCTAGTGCCAGAAAAGCGTTCGTTTATTTCTAAATACGGCTTCCGAGCTATTGCCGCTGGTGTGATGGCGAACTTGATGAGCGCATCCATTGCGGGTGTGATTCTAAGCCTTTAAGGAGGTAAGGGTTGACGCTAAGCGCCAACCCTTCAAACTTTCTCCAGTTCTACGCTATTTCTTCTTCGTATGGAACTGCTCACACGCCAGCATGGTGTTTTCGATTAAGCTTGCAACTGTCATTGGTCCCACACCGCCAGGTACAGGTGTAATGAAGCTCGCTTTTTCTTTTGCTTTATCGTACTCGACGTCACCGACCAGCTTTCCTGATTCAAGACGGTTAATACCGACATCGACCACGATAGCACCCTCTTTGATCCAGTTACCTGGGATAAAGTTAGGTTTACCGACTGCGACTACAACCACATCAGCCTGACGAACGTGGCTTTCAAGATCTTTAGTAAAGCGATGACACGTTGTTGTTGTACAACCTGCTAGCAACAACTCAAGAGTCATTGGACGGCCAACAATATTTGATGCGCCTACGATAACGGCATGCTTACCGCGTAGTTCGACATTGTAGCGGTCTAGTAGAGTAATGATCCCTTTTGGCGTACAAGAGCGAAGCTTAGGGATGCGTTGAGCTAGGCGACCAACGTTGTAAGGGTGGAAACCATCAACGTCTTTCTCTGGGTGGATGCGCTCTAGAACATGAGTGGCGTCGATACCCGCAGGAAGGGGTAATTGAACCAAAATACCATCTATCTGAGCATCTTCGTTAAGCTCATCAATCAACGCAAGCAGTTCTTGCTCAGTTGTGGTCGCTGGAAGGTCGAATGATTTGGAAACAAAACCGACTTCTTCACAAGCACGGCGTTTACTTCCGACATAAACCTGTGACGCAGGATCTTCGCCAACGAGCACAACAGCAAGGCCTGGTGCACGAAGACCCGCCTCTTTACGAGCTTTAACACGTGCTGCAACTTCTGAACGAACAGTTTGTGAAATAAGAGTTCCATCGATATTTTGAGCTGTCATGACTTTCCTTAAGAAATGAATGGCGACGTATTTGCAGCGCATTGTCGCAAATTATTTGACGAACATCTATAAGCAAACGTTTGCTTTGTGGTGATTTTAATCAAATAAGAGTTCAGTGGCCTTTTTTTAGTCATTCAGATCAGAATGTTAAGAAAAGCTCTTGTTTTAACGCCTCGAACTCGTATAATCCTGTCCCTGTAGCGCGCCCTTAGCTCAGCTGGATAGAGCACGTCCCTTCTAAGGATGTGGTCGTAGGTTCGAATCCTACAGGGCGTGCCATTTATTCAGAAGCCCCGATAACTCGATGAGTTGTCGGGGCTTTGTCGTTTCTAGTGGATCGTTACATACACAACCTATATTCGGCGCTATTTCAACCGATTTAATATGCTCACTGTACATAAGCTGCGCTTTTCGGTAGCATGTCGCTCCTCTGACGTTTCCGTCTTGGCCAAGTTCGAACCGAGTACTTATCTTTAGTGAACCATGCGCAGTATCCATACTAAAATTAAACCTGAATTTGAGCCGCTATTAGCAGAACTTGCTCTTCACGCTTTACTTCATTTGCGCACTAATCATACCGCAGTGTCTTTGGCGAGAAAGCCACGTTCCGATGTGAACGATATTCTTTCTGCTTGGCTTAACAAAGCTGCAAATAGCAAGAAATACAAACCCTTCAAGAAGAAAGTACGCTCGTTAGTCAGTCATGCTCGCTCACAGCGCTTAGATATGGAAGGGATGCTTGGAAATTTACTCCCTCCGGTAGAAGGGGACGAGTTACCTCATCTCGACAGTTTTTTGCTGTTGGTTAACACCTTAGAGAGGGAGTTAAACACCACAGTGTTGGTTTCAAGTCCTCAAGAGGTGGATCTAAAACATAACCCGAAAGGCTGTTTGCTGTGTGTGCTTTCTACGGATCTCAACGCACATTTCAACAATCGTAATCGCTTGGTTGCGGATATTTCTATGCTGTTCCGTGGGACTCACGGTGAAAAGCATACCTTTATGCGTACGATTTATTCGTCATCCTTATTTGAGCATAAAGTCGAATTTGAAGATGGCGACTTTGTACGTATCTCTTTGAGCTTACAAAAATAAAAAAGTGGCACATGGCCACTTTTTTTTGATTTGCTTCATTAAGCGAGTTTGAACTCTTGTAACTGCTCGTTGACTTCGTTCACTTCTTCTCGATAGCTCGCCACAATATCGTTCATTGTGTCAGCGAGATGCCCCGTAGTCTGGGCAATTTCAGTGAGAACATCGACATCCAGATCGACCGCTTCACTCGCTTTAGATTGTTCGACAGTTGAGTTAGCAATACTGGTGATGTGTTGATTCACCGTCTCAATCAATGTTTCTAGCTGAGAGACGCTGTTGTTTACCTCAGACACGGAATTAAAGGTAGAGTCTGTGGCTTCACGGCTCTTATGCATGTTGCTCACTGCTGTTTGAGTGTTGTTGGTGATATTTCCAAGCAGTTGAGAAATATGCTCCGTCGCCTCTTTACTGCGCTGAGCAAGATCTCTGACTTCGGATGATACCACTGCAAACCCACGCCCGTGTTCACCTGCACGAGCCGCTTCGATCGCTGCGTTGAGTGCGAGCAAATTGGTTTGTTCCGAGATGCCATTAATAGTATCAACAATCTTGCTCACGCTTTGGGCATCTTGCTCAAGCTGAAGCATACAGCTTTGCGTTTGTTCAATCTGGCTAACCAACGCTTTTACAATATCGTACGAAGCTTGGCTCTGTTGTTGGCAAGTCAGGACTTTGTTGGTCATCTGCTCGGTCTCTTCAAGAGCACGCTCAGAGGAGGCCGCAATTTCTAGACTCGACTGAGATAACTCGGTCATAGCGGTGGCAATGTTACTGCATTTATCCGCTGTCGCTCGGCTGCTGTCTCCTAGGTCGTCGGCGCCTTTCACCATTTGTGCCAGTCTTTCGTTACTGTGGCTATTGCTGTCGGTGACTTGAAGCAGCAAGCTCTTAATACTTGAGACTAGTCCGTTAACACTGAACGATATTTGTGACAGTTCGTTTTTACCTTCGGAGTTGAGTACCACGCTTAAGTTGTTGGTTTCTGACATATGTGCCAATTCAGAGGTCAGTTCACCAACGCGGGATTTAAGGCTTGAAAGACTAATGACCAAACCACCGATAAGAATGATACTTAAACAGAGTGTCGATGCGATCATTACGCTCATCTGCCACATTGCAGCATCAGCCTGCTGAGTTACAATGGTGGTCATTTTTTCCACTAGGCTATTGCGGATCTGATTGACCAATTTAATGCGTTCAGTCGCCGCGCCAAACCATGCTAACGCTGATGGGCCTTGCAGATTGTCTAGGCTATTTTTTTGCGCCAAATACTGCTCTTGGATCTCTTCAACTTGTTTCCAAATCGGATTTTGCTTCGCGTCATTAAACAGGGTTAAGTATTCGCTAGGCATGGTTAACATCGCGGCTCTTTCACTGTACTTACCCGAGTTAAGATAGTTTTCAATCGCCGTGTATTGACCTTGTGACGATTGCTTACGCGCGAATGCACCATTTAGAGCCCCGCGGACTTGTCCTGCTCTCTCTTTAATGGTCATGATAGAAGTCAGCGAGTTACCTAATCTAATGGTTTCAGAGTTCGCAACACCTGAGATAAGTAGTGTTGCATTGTCAATCGCAAGTTGGTTGAGATTCGAATAGTAGGCGAAAGGTGATCTTTGAGGAGATAAACGATCGACTTGGCTGCGAATATCATTGATCTGAGAAAGCTCGGAAAGGACAGATTGCTTAAGTTTGGTGGCTAGGTCAGTCGAGATATATTGTGGGCTAAAGGCTTTAAACGCGGAAATATGTTTATCTGCCGTGGTTCGTTGCTCTTTAAGTTTGGCGACTTGCTCAGATGCGCCTTTACTGCCTAATACACCAGCTGTCAGTCCACGTTCTACAGCAAGATTGTGGGCCAAGTTATCGTACAGCAATGTCAACTGAATGATTTCTTTGTCTTTGTTTGCTTGTTCTACCGTTGCCTTTTGATTGAGTGAAAGCTCTACAGACATCGACAATGCAAGGATCAGCGGAATAACCGCTAGAGCAGTAAATATATGATGAAGCGAGAATTTTTTCAAAAATGCTGTCATCATGGCCTCCTGACTAAATACGTTATAATAATGTTCCACTTATTGTATATGAACATAGTAAACTTTTAAGTGATTTACCCCCTATTGTTCTAATTATCCATAGTTAGAAAAGGGGAATAAAAAGTGTAGACGCTTGTCATAAAAATTTAATCTTAGTGTGCATTGTGAAAATATTGAAAATTCATCATATTGTAATGACTATGTAACAAAAAAGAGAGAGTGGTTTATGCAGCATCAAGAAATGATCCAACCTTCCAATTTTGGCGTTATCAGCCGCACTTGTCTGTTTTCATTGTTCGGCATTGTATTTGTGTTCAGTATTCTTTAGTTTTCTGAGTAAGCCTTGATGAGGAAGTAATTACTCACTTAAGTGTACGGAGACTCAAGGCAGCTCTGGATCTCACCCATTTGCTATGTTAGTTTCGCAGTGACTCATACTGTTAATGGTTTGTATATGTTTTCGCTGTCGTCACTTTCTCATCGTTTTGCCTCCTTACCAGATGTTTTTTATACGCCTGTCGCACCGCAACCTCTTGATAATACGCGTTGGATTATTTGGAACGGACAGTTTGCTGAGCAATTTAATTTGCCCCTACAGGCTCCTGACGGAGAGCTGAAACAGTTTCTGACGGGTGAATACATCATAGAAAACTCGCCGCCTGTTGCCATGAAGTATGCGGGGCACCAATTTGGTGTTTATAACCCTGAGTTAGGGGATGGCCGTGGTCTATTGCTCGGTGAGTTGACTAATCATCACAACGAAGTCTTTGACTTGCATATTAAAGGTGCCGGTTTAACGCCTTATTCACGGATGGGGGATGGCAGGGCAGTATTGCGCTCTACAATTCGTGAGTATCTATGCAGTGAAGCGATGGCAGGACTTGGTATCCCAACGACGCGAGCATTAGGGATGCTAGTGAGTGATACCCCTGTCTATAGAGAGAAGTGTGAGCAAGGTGCTCTGTTAATTAGAATGGCACGAAGTCATATTCGTTTTGGTCATTTCGAGCATTTCTTCTATACCAATCAACTTGATGAACTTCAGTTGCTGGCTGACAGAGTTCTTGAGTGGCACTTCCCCTCAGCACGGGACAGCGAGAAACCTTATCTCGCAATGTTTGATCAAATCGTCCAACGCACCGCAACAACGATAGCGCAATGGCAGGCGTATGGTTTTGCGCATGGAGTAATGAATACGGACAATATGTCCATCATTGGCGACACATTTGATTACGGGCCATTTGGTTTTCTTGACGATTATGACCCAAGTTATATTTGCAATCACTCTGACTACCAAGGGCGCTATGCATTTAATCAACAGCCACGCATTGCGCTTTGGAATCTATCTGCCTTAGCTCACAGTTTGTCTCCTCTTATATCGAGAGAGGATCTAGAACAAGCACTATCGCAGTTTGAGCCATTGTTAGGTCAAGAGTTTAGTCGTCTAATGCGAAGTAAATTGGGCATCAATAGTCAGCAGCAAAGTGACACACAGCTGTTTGGCGCAATGTTTGAGTTGTTACATCAACAGAGTATTGATTACACACGTTTTTTACGCGAATTGTCATCGATCGATATCAAAGGGACTCAAGCGGTACTGGATCTTTTTGTCGACCAGCAGGCGATAAATCAGTGGTTGGCACAATACCTAGAACGCTGTCAGCATGAACATAATGGTCATGGAGAGGTGGTTTCCGGAGCAGAACGTTGTGAAGCTATGCGTCGAGTAAACCCGAAGTACATCTTGCGTAACTATCTTGCTCAAATTGCAATTGATCGAGCAGAAGAGGGCGATTACAGCGAAGTAGAGCGCCTTGCCACTTTGTTGAGAAACCCTTTTGATGAGCAGCCTGAGATGAGTCAGTATGCCAACCTACCACCTGATTGGGGCAAAAAGATGGAGATTAGCTGCTCATCTTAATGGCGTGGGCTCCAAGCGATGAGTTTTTCTTTGAGTAGAGTACGGTTGATGGGTTTGGTTAGAAAGTCGTTCATGCCTGCTTTTCTGCAAGCAATACGGTCACTTTCCATCGCATTGGCAGTCAAAGCAATAATTGGAATGTTTTTCACGTCCTCACCACTTGCGCCATTGCGTATCCTATGAGTCGCTTCGTAGCCATCCATCACGGGCATTTGGCAATCCATTAAGACAATATCGTACGTGTTTGTTGAGGCGAGGAGGTCAAGTGCTTCTTTGCCATTTTCCGCGATGGTACTTTGTAGCCCCAATTTTTGCAGGATGCCCGAGATGACGATTTGGTTAACACGATTGTCTTCCACAACCAGTAGACGGATATTGGAATCCACCTCGATTTCAGGAGGTTTTTCCGTCTCCATCGCAGAGATGACGTTATGGGTCACCAGCTGTTTACCAGGAGCAAAATCTGGGCTGGCGATAACTTTCAAAGCGTTAAACAGATCGTGCGTAGTGGCGGGTTTAACGAAGTAGCCGCTAAAGCCAAGCTTCTGAAAGGCATTTTGCTGCGAAACGGCTTCGATTGAGGTCATCATGATCAGTTTTATCGACTCCGTTTCGGCTTGCTGTTTGAATTTTCTTGCGAGCTCCAGCCCATCACTCTCGGGCATTTGCATGTCGACAAATGCGATGTCGAACATGGCAAGATTGTCCTCAAAACGGCGCTGACATATCTCCAACGCCTCACTCGCACAAGATGCAGCAAGTGCTTTGGCTCCCCAATATTGCATCTGTCTCACAATGGCTTCTCTGTTTATTGCATTGTCGTCTATAACGAGGATCTCAAGCTGTGATATGTCGATACTTGGTATTACCTTCGTCGCTTGATTAGATTTTCCGACGAGAATATGGAACGAAAACTCACTGCCTTGACCAACTTGACTGGTCACACTGACGTCGCCATCCATGATTTGACAAAGTTGTTTGACGATAGCAAGTCCAAGTCCGGTACCGCCATACCGCCGTGTCGTAGACGCATCGACTTGGCTGAATTTATCAAACAGTGAACTGAGCCTGCTTGAGGGGATACCGATCCCTGAGTCCCGAATGCTCGCCTCAAGTCTCCACGTTGTTTCGTCATGTTCGTGGAGTCGAGTGGTAATGACAACTTCACCACGCTCCGTGAATTTAAGGGCGTTACTCACTAGGTTTGAGAAGATCTGCCGGATACGGGTACTATCCCCGAGGACCATTGAATGGTCGACGTCTATGGTATCGAGAATAATTTCGACATTGGGATTGGTTAAGCTCGCGGCCATCGACTCAGCAAACTCGCCTAGCATATGTCTCAGGTTGAAATGCTGTTTTTCGAGTTCGAGTTTGTTTGCGTCAATTTTCGAGAAATCAAGAATATCATTGAGTAGAGCGAGCAGTGATAGTGCGCTGCTATGGGCAAGGTAAGCCTGATGTGATTGCGAGTGGTTGAGGTCATTTTCTAGCAGCAAATCAAGCATACCAATAATGCCATTCATCGGCGTACGAATTTCGTGACTCATCACCGCAAGAAACTCACTTTTCGATTTCGCCGCCATTTCGGCCTGCTCTTTGGCATTAATAAGTTCAAGCTCGGCCTTTTTCTGGATGGAGATATCTTTAATCAAACCAGAGAAAAGAGTGCCATCAGCCGTATCGACCCGCGCGATAGAAAGAAGAATTGGGAATGTTTGGCCTTGCTTATCTATTGCCTCAAGTTCACGCCCAAGACGGCCATCCTTGTTGGTCACACCGATGATCTTGCCGTGCCCAGTTGCGAGATATGAGTCGATATGGTTTTGGTGTATCGCGGCTTGTTTGGCAGGCATGAGAACCTCTACTGGCATGCCTATCGCCTCTTGTTCTGAATAGCCAAACATTCGTTGTGCAGCTTGGTTGAAGCTAAGAATTCGCCCCTGTTTATCTATGGTTACGATGCCATCGGCCGCGGTATCCAAAATGGCCTCTAGCTTTTGACTGAGCAGGCTTTGTTGCTGTTCTGATTGGCGTTTTAAGTCAATCTCTTCATCGAGTCGTTTTAACGATATTGTGTTGTTTTTTAGCCTTTCTAATAAAAGGTTTATCGCTGACACGATGGAATTTATTTCTATCGTACTAGAAGGTGGCAGCGGATTGGTTTCTCGCTGAGAACTCAGTGCCAGAATGTGTTTATTAAGAGACTTAATTGGCTGAACGATGGAGGCTCGCAGTGCGAACCACATTGTCAGGGTGAGTAAAATGGCGGAGGTAGCAAACATGACCAGCATGGTGTGCTTAATGTCGTCTAAGCTTTTTAACGCTTGTGACGCATTAAAAGTCACGGTAATCAGGTAGTTGGACTGGTCAAAGAACATGTCTTTGCTTGCCGTGATGGTTTCCGTTTCGTTTAAGACTCTGCCTACCGTTACTTGGATGTCGGTACTAATTTCGTCGGCCAGTTTTATTTGGGATATGGGGTAGTAGGCCCGTTCTAAACGGCCATATGTGGTATTAAGGAGCTCAAGCATGCTCTTGTGCCAATCGAAAGAGATGACGATCCAGCCCAAGATTTCACTGCGCATAAAAATCGGGCTAACAATCCACTGAGAAACTAAAGGCTGTTGGGATAAAAACGGATCTTCGCTCGGCGTGCTGATGACAGTGTTTCTCGTCAGTAATGAAGCGAAGTTATCATTATTAGCGATGTTGTAGTTGAGCCATTGGTCGCCAGCAAATTCGTTGTTGAGATAATTCACTGTAGAAGTGGAGAATACGCGGCCTTGAGAGTCGAGGATAAAGATATAGTTGATAAACTGTCCGTTGGTTATCGTGTCGTCCAGTTCTAGCGATACTCCCTGATTTGAGCCTGATTCTAGTGCTTTAATGACGTTGTGATTTCTCGCATTCAGGGTGGAGATTGAACTCATGCGTTGGTTGTATCCGTCGATTGTTCCTTCAGTGAGCTCTAATGATCCGCTGAGTTGCTGGTGGGCTTTATCCTGCAATACTCGCTCAGAGAAACCAACAATATAAATCCCCGTCCCAACAAAAATGGCCAGAGTTAACAAAACGATAATCAGAAGCAGTTTCCGAGTCAGCGGCATAGATCATTCATTAAAATTGATAGACTAAATCGCTGTAGGTTGGGCTGAAAACAGACATTAAGCGCATCGTTTGGGGCCGTTTTCATCGTAAACACCGCAGCAAAAAGAGGTTTTATTGTTTTAGCTTAGACCCAAAGTCATATATTAGAAGGTTCGATTATTCGTTTTTTGTTAATAAGATGTGATGTGAGTCCGCAAGGGGTTCAAATTCTACGTAATATCCTATAAATCACCGAATAAGAACTGTTTACACTCCTCAGTATTAAAGTCGCTCAGTAGTAGGTAGGGGTATGTCAGCTAAAATTCTTGTTGTCGATGATGATCAAGAGATTTGTGAGTTATTGGAAGAATACCTGACGAAGCAAGGTTATCAGGTTGACGCGGTCAATGACGGCGAACAGATGAAGTTGTATCTTGAACAACAGGGTTACCCTGAACTTATCCTGCTTGATGTGATGTTGCCGGGAGATGATGGTTTTACTTTGTGTCAGCAAGTGCGCCGCCACTCTTCTGTCCCCATCATTATGCTCACTGCGGTCTCCGATGATACCGATCAGATCATCGGCCTTGAAATTGGTGCCGATGACTATATCGCAAAACCGTTCAATCCACGCCACCTCACCGCGCGGATAAAAGCCGTGTTGCGCCGAGTTAACGTAGCAGAAGAACTGCCTGCCAGTGCTACCGCTAAAACCATCGTATTTGGTGATTGGAAATTGGATCCCTTGGCACACAGAATTACTCATGTCGAGACCCATGAGTCTCATGACTTGTCAGGCAGCGACTTTGCATTGCTGATGCTCTTTCTTAAACGTCCAAATGAAGTTCTTGACCGGGACACCATCTCTTTCGCGACTCGCGGTCGAGAAGCGTTGCCCTTTGAACGCGGTATCGATGTTCAGCTTAGCCGATTGCGCCAAAGATTAGGTGATAGTGCAAGATTTCCGCATTACATCAAAACCATGCGTGGCAATGGCTATATTCTTGCGGTGCCTGTGAGTTATGAGCAATAAATTGCAAAATTGGTTACGCCGTTTCAAGCCCAATTCGCTAGTAAGCCGAACTCTGGGGTTAACGCTGTTGGCGGTTGCGCTCGCTCAAGGTGTAGCGACGACAATTTGGTACGCCGAGTCGAAACAGAAGGAGCTGGAAGGTATTCGCTCTGCTTCTGAAAGCATGGCAAATATGTTCTCTTCGACCGTGACCTTCTTTCAATCTTTGCCGGTCAAGTATCGCCATATTGTATTGGACCAAATCCGAAATATGGGCGGGACTCGTTTTTTCGTCTCATTCAATAAAGAGCAGCTAGTCGTCGAGCCGATAGAGGATACCCCGCTGAAATTGGCTTCATTGCAAGCAATTGAAAGTGTGTTAGCCAAAAAGTTACCTAAGGTGGAGTCGATTCAAGTCGACTTTTCTCATCCAGATAACTTAAGGCTCCTCAAAAATGATATTTATCTGCATGATTTACCTAAGTCGTGGGCTCACCATACGCTGACACTCAATCCCATTGATCCACCGATTCTCGTGGTACAAATTGAGCTTAAAACACATGAGTGGGTCTATATTGCGGCTTTATTACCCGCGCCTTATGTCACCCTTGACGATACTTTGATCGGTCGTGAACAGATGATGTTTCTGCTCTTCTCTACCACGATTTTATTGTTTCTTACTTATTTGTTGGTACGGCGTCAGGTTAAGCCACTCAAGCGATTAGCTAAGGCCGCGAATGAGATGAGCATGGACATCGATCAAGCGCCTATAAAGGAAGAGGGGGCGAGCGAATTGATTACCGCGACGCGTGCATTTAATCGTATGCAGCAGCGGATACGCCGTTATGTGGCGGATAGGGAGCATCTTTTCTCGGCGATTTCCCATGACCTGAAAACCCCCATCACACGCTTAAGGCTGAGGGCTGAGTTGCTTGAAAGCGACACCAAACGCGACAAGTTCAATCGTGACCTTGATGAACTAGAAATGATGGTTAAAGGGGCGTTGCAGTGTGTTCGTGACACCGACCTACATGAAAACAATGCTTACATTGATCTTAATGAGATGATACTGAGTGTGATTGAACCATTAAACCAACACCAGCAAACGGTTGAGTTTGATCCTTATCCAATTGAGCCAATTGTTGCGAAACCACTAGCGATCAAGCGAGTGATCAGTAATTTAGTCGATAACGCAGTGAAATATGGTCATCGTGCTGAGATTGAAGTGATCACCAATCAGGAGTGGGTCAGTGTTGTCATTGAGGATCATGGTCCAGGTATTCCTGAAGATAAGCTCGAAGCCGTTTTTGAACCCTATTTTAGATTGGCAAATGATGAAAATGGACATGGCTTAGGCTTAGGTATCTGCCGGAATATTCTTCACGGACATGGCGGAGATCTCATTATTGACAACTTACCCAGAAAAGGGCTACGCGCCCAAATCTATATTCCATCGAACCTAGAGGTGTAATGTAACATAGTTGTTACATGGCATTTACCGTTTGTTTCAATCTTAAATTTCAATTTGGATAGACTCTGTTTAGTACAAGCAAGAACGCTTGGGGTCATTGAGCTGTTGGCCTGAATGTCTAATCCAATACATGGAAGATAATAATGAAACTTAATAAAACCCTACTTACCCTCTCTCTATTGTCTGCTGCTAATGTTGCAACTGCTGGTGAAGTTGAAGTTCTTCACTGGTGGACTGCGGGCGGTGAAGCAAAATCTGCTGCTGTTCTTAAAGAGATGCTAGAAGAGCAAAACCACTCTTGGAAAGATTTCGCAGTAGCTGGTGGTGGCGGTGAATCTGCTATGACGGTTTTGAAAACTCGTGCTGTATCAGGTAATCCACCATCAGCAGCTCAAATCAAAGGTCATGACATTCAGGAGTGGGGCGGTCTTGGTTTCCTGACTTCTCTTGAGAGCACTGCAAAACAAGAAAAATGGGATGAAATCCTACCTTCAGTAGTCACTAAAGTGATGAAATACAACGGTGAGTACGTCGCAGTGCCAGTGAACGTTCACCGCGTTAACTGGATTTGGGCTAACCCTGAAGTGCTTAAGAAATCGGGCGTAGAGTTGCCAACCACATTGGATGAATTCTTTGCTGCGGCCGAAAAAATTAAAGCCGCTGGTTTTGTACCACTCGCACATGGTGGCCAGCCTTGGCAAGATGCCACTGTATTCGAAGCAGTCGCACTGGATGTGTTAGGTAGTGAAGACTACAACAAAGCGTTTGTAGACCTAGACATGGATGTGCTTTCTGGTGACAAGATGGTGGAAGTGTTCACCAAGTTCAAGAAGATGCGTGACTACATCGATGCAAACTCACCAGGACGTGACTGGAACGTCGCAACCTCAATGGTGATTAACGGTGAAGCGGCGATGCAAATCATGGGTGACTGGGCGAAAGGTGAATTTACCGCAGCAGGCAAAGTGCCAGGCAAAGATTACATCTGTGCACCTGCTCCAGGTACGGATGGACAGTTCACGTTCAACATCGACAGCTTCGCTTTCTTCGAGCTTAGCAACAAAGACAATCAGAAAGCTCAGCAAGACCTAGCTCGTACAATCCTAACTAAAGAGTTCCAAGAGGTGTTTAACCTAAACAAAGGTTCAATTCCTGTGCGTCTAGATATGGATATGTCTAAGTTTGACCAGTGTGCACTGGACTCTATGGCGACATTTAAGGCGAGTGCTCAGTCTGGTGACCTAGTACCAAGTATGGCACACGGTCTATCAACAACGAGCTATGCACAAGGCGCCATCTACGACGTAGTGACCAACTTCTTCAATGATGATAAAGCGGATCCTAAGCAAGCAGCTCAAAAACTTGCTAAGGCCGTTAAAGCAGCCATTTAAACTTCGCTAGTTTAAGTACACCCCCAAAGGGCAGGCAGGCTTGTGGGGAGCCTGTCTGCCCTTTCTCTATTACCTGATCAGGAATTTGATTAGGGTCTTATGACGTAAGGACTCGTTATGGAGCATGTTGTCAATCGGTCTGATAAGAAGTCTAAAGCCAAGGTTAACCTAGGTGACCGACTTCAACATTGGCTACCGAAAATCGTTCTTGCCCCGACAGTGCTTGTGACTGTGGTTTGTATCTATGGTTACATTTTCTGGACGGCGGCACTTTCAATGACCAACTCGCGCTTTCTGCCTAGCTTTAACTTCGTGGGTTTTGCCCAGTATGAAAAGCTAATGGAGAACGACCGTTGGATCACATCCATCACAAACCTTGGTATTTTTGGCCTGCTGTTTATGTTGGTGGCGATAGGTTTGGGAGTGGCTTTGGCTATCTTCCTCGACCAGAACATCCGCCAAGAAGGGGCGATTCGTACGATTTACCTTTACCCGATGGCGCTGTCGTTCATCGTTACCGGTACGGCGTGGAAGTGGATTCTTAACCCGGGATTAGGTATCGAAAAATTAATGCAGGACTGGGGCTTTACTGAGTTCAAATTTGATTGGTTGGTTAACTCGGATATGTCTGTTTATACCTTGGTCATCGCCGCGGTGTGGCAGTCCTCTGGCTTTGTAATGGCGATGTTTTTAGCCGGCTTGCGTGGTATCGACTCTTCGATCATAAAAGCGGCGCAAATTGATGGCGCAAGTTTACCGACGATCTACTGGCAAATCATTATGCCGTGTTTGCGCCCGGTATTTTTCAGCGCGGTGATTATTACCTCGCATATTGCAATCAAGAGCTTTGACTTGGTGACCGCTATGACTGCCGGTGGACCTGGTTACTCTTCCGATCTGCCTGCGCTATTTATGTATGCTCACTCATTTACTCGTGGTCAGATAGGTCTGGGTGCGGCGAGTGCGATGATGATGCTAGCGGGTATCTTAGCCATCTTAGTACCTTATCTGTACTCTGAACTTAGGGAGAAAAAATCATGATGCGTAGTGTGAATTTCTCTCGACTATTTATCTATTCGACACTGGTGTTCTTCTGTCTGGTTTACCTGATGCCACTGTTCGTAATGTTCATTACCTCCTTTAAAACCTTGCCAGATATCAAAGCGGGTAACTTGATGAGCTTACCGACTGAGTGGGTGTTCGACGCTTGGTTTAAAGCTTGGGACAGTGCTTGTACTGGTGTTAAGTGTGAAGGTGTTAAAGGTTACTTCTGGAATTCTTTCCAGATGGTTATTCCGGCAGTGGCAATCTCAACTCTTTTAGGTGCGTTTAATGGTTACGTTGTGACCAAATGGCAATTCCGTGGTTCTAATCTGTTTTTCAGCCTATTGCTGTTCGGTTGTTTCATTCCGTTCCAAGTCATCCTACTGCCAATGGCAGCAGTACTTGGCAAGTTAGGTTTGGCGAATACAACGGCTGGGCTGGTGATTGTTCACGTTATCTACGGTATGGCGTTTACGACACTGTTCTTCCGCAACTTCTATATCAGCATCCCTGATGAACTGGTTAAAGCGGCGAAGCTGGATGGTGCAGGTTTCTTCACTATTTTCTTCAAGATCCTGTTACCAATATCAACGCCTATCATCATGGTGACCGTGATTTGGCAGTTCACAGCGATTTGGAATGACTTCCTGTTCGGGGTGGTTTATTCAGGCTCAGAAACTCAACCAATAACTGTTGCACTCAATAACTTGGTTAACACCAGTACTGGTGTTAAAGAGTACAACGTTGATATGGCTGCGGCGATTATCGCGGCGCTGCCAACACTATTAGTTTATGTATTAGCAGGAAAATACTTTGTTCGCGGCCTAACGGCTGGGTCGGTAAAAGGATAATTATCATGGCAACACTCGAACTTAAACAGATCCGTAAAACCTACCCGAAAGCGGAGCAAGAAACCTTAAAGGGTATCGACATTAACATTGATTCAGGTGAGTTCCTGATCTTGGTTGGGCCTTCGGGTTGCGGTAAATCGACCTTGATGAACACCATTGCTGGATTGGAAAACATCAGTTCTGGTGAAATTGTTATCGATGGAAAAGATGTCTCTCAGGTTGAACCCAAAGATCGCGACATTGCTATGGTGTTCCAGTCTTATGCGCTTTACCCAAATATGACGGTTCGCGGCAATATTGAGTTTGGTTTGAAAATTCGCAAGATGCCTAAGGCTGAGATTGATGAAGAAGTTGAGCGAGTTGCAACCATGCTGCAAATTGATCATCTGTTAGACCGTAAACCATCACAGCTTTCGGGTGGTCAGCGTCAACGTGTCGCAATGGGACGCGCACTGGCCCGTCGCCCTAAGCTATATCTGTTTGATGAACCATTATCGAACCTTGATGCGAAACTTCGTGTAGAGATGCGCCATCAGATTAAGCGTCTTCATCAACAGCTTAAAACGACCATTGTGTACGTAACCCACGACCAGATTGAAGCGATGACTCTCGCGGACCGTATTGCAGTTATGAAGGATGGTGAACTTCAGCAGCTAGGTACTCCGCAAGAGATTTACAACAAGCCAACCAATATGTTTGTCGCAGGTTTTATGGGTTCACCGTCGATGAACTTCATCAAAACTATGGTCGATCTGGATGTGCAGGATAACCCAGTGATCAAAGTGAAAGGCAGCAACGGTCAAGAACATCACATTAGTTTGCCGGCATCAATGCGTGAACAA
Source organism: Vibrio sp. TRT 1302 (assembly GCF_050113875.1). Lineage (NCBI taxonomy): Bacteria > Pseudomonadati > Pseudomonadota > Gammaproteobacteria > Vibrionales > Vibrionaceae > Vibrio > Vibrio sp. TRT 1302. Next base: position 257,940 of record NZ_JBNJOF010000002.1, read on the forward strand.
GATGGACGAGAGATCGTTATTGGGCTTCGTCCAGAACACATTACAGATAGCGAGAATGTAGATTCACAAGCAAGCACCAAGCTTGATCTGATGCTGGAAGTTTTGGAGCCAACGGGTCCAGATACGATTGCGATGATCAAAGTCAACGAGCAAGAAGTCGCGTGTCGTCTTTCTCCTGAGTTTGATGTGGTTGCAGGCCAAGTGGCACCATTGCACTTTGATCTCTCTAAAGCGGTGTTCTTTGATGCAACAACAGAGAAACGCATCGACTTTCATTAATGATTAATTTGTTAACAATATTGTTAGTAAAATGCACATAGTCGACTATGCTTAGAGCTATAGCATGAACGAGCTTCATGCACATTTGAGGGGAGATGGGCGATTTCGTCTCCTTATTGCTCGTCGAATCTCTAGTAACAAAAATGGCAGCCCTTGGGCTGCCATTTGTTTTTTATAATGAGTCTTTGTTAAATATGTGTAAATTCACCCGTTGTGATAAATATGATGGGTGGAAATCCACCCATTTTTTTGAAAAGTGTGATTTAAAAATAGCTGGTAGGAGAGAGGGTTTTTATTAACTTTATGATTTTTAAATGTTTTTGTAATTAGTTTAAAGTTGGCTTAGTTATTGCCCTTATAGAAATATCAACACCCAGTGATGGGGTTGTTCATTTAACAAGGAGAATAATAATGTTTAAGCCATTGACCCTACTATCTGCATCGATTCTTGCTGTGACCAGTTTCAACGCTGCGGCTAACTGTGATCCAGGTGAAACAGTGATTAAATTCAGTCACGTAACGAATACAGATAAGCACCCGAAAGGTATCGCGGCTTCATTACTTGAAAAACGTGTTAATGAAGAGATGAACGGTAAAGTTTGTCTTCAGGTATTCCCTAACTCAACACTGTATGATGATGACAAAGTTCTAGAAGCGCTTCTTAACGGTGACGTGCAACTTGCTGCCCCTTCTCTATCAAAGTTTGAAAAGTTCACGAAGAAGTACCGTATTTTCGACCTACCATTCCTATTTGAAGATGTAGAAGCGGTTGACCGTTTCCAAAACTCAGAAGCGGGTGAGAAGCTGAAAAATGCGATGAAACGTCGCGGTCTTCAAGGTCTAGCGTTCTGGCACAACGGCATGAAACAGATGTCTGCTAACAAGCCACTTATCACTCCTGAAGATGCAAAAGGTCTGAAATTCCGCGTGCAAGCATCAGATGTTCTTGTTGCTCAGTTTGAGCAATTAGGTGCCAACCCTCAGAAAATGTCATTCAAAGAAGTTTACGGTGGTCTACAAACTAAAGTTATCGATGGTCAAGAAAACACTTGGTCTAACATCTACGGTAAAAAATTCTTCGAAGTTCAAGACGGTATCACGGAAACAAACCACGGTATTCTTGATTACCTAGTCGTTACCTCGAACGACTTCTGGAAAGGTCTACCAGACGACCAACGTCAGCAGCTTGCCACAATCATTGAAGAAGTGACGACTGAGCGTAATGCTGAATCTTCTCGTGTCGACCTAGCGAACAAAAATAACATCATCGAAGCGGGTGGTGTCGTTCGTACCTTGACTGCCGAAGAGCGCCAACAGTGGGTAACTGCGCTTCAGCCAGTATGGAAGAAGTTCGAGAAAGATATCGGCTCTGACCTGATCGACGCGGCTGTCGCATCAAATAAATAATAACAATTTCCCCTAACCTTTGGCCCTCTTAGTATCTCTTTCTTCTCGGGATATATCGGGAAGAGGGCCTTTCTTTTCTTTTGAGAAAGTGAAGTAACTTATGGAACAGTCTATTTTTGCCAGAATTGGCAAGGTGACAGACGCAATCGAGGAAACTCTTATCGCGTTCTTCTTGGGTGCGATGACCATGCTCACCTTTGCCAATGTAGTATTTCGCTACGTATTTAATGACAACATTTTATGGGCACTTGAGCTAACCGTGTTCATGTTCGCTTGGATGGTACTCGTCGGGGCATCATACGGCGTGAAAAAACATTTTCACATTGGTGTTGATGTTGTTATTAACCTAGCGCCAGACCATCTGCGTAAAGTTTATGCGCTGATCGCTGCGGCATCCTGTTTGGCTTTTTCAATCTTGCTGCTTATTGGCTCTTGGAACTACTGGTACCCGTTCGCAACTGAACGTGCATGGTATGAAACCGACGATATTCCGATGCCGGAAATATTGCAGTTTTTGGCTGACTGGTTGAATGAAGGTGAGCGTTACGAAAAATTACCTCGATTCATTCCGTACATGGCACTGCCTATAGGTATGGCGTTACTCACTTTCCGCTTTGTTCAAGTTACGTTGCAAATTATTACTGGTAAGTTGGACCGCTTGATCGCAGGTCATGAGGCTGAAGAAGAGCTCGAAGCTCTGAAAGAGGAACTCAAAGACGCTGGAGAAGTAATGGAACCAAAAAGCAATAACAACCAGAGCAAGGAGGGCTAAGCCATGGAAATTCTATTCTTATTCATCATGGTGATTGGCTTTATGCTTGTGGGTGTGCCAATTGCTATTTCCCTTGGTTTATCGAGCATTATTTTCCTGATGATGCACTCTGATGCGTCACTTGCTTCCGTTGCTCAGACCTTATTTAATGCATTTGCTGGCCACTACACGCTACTCGCGATTCCATTCTTTATTCTTGCCTCTAGTTTTATGTCTACGGGTGGGGTTGCTAAACGTATTATCCGTTTCGCTATTGCCATGGTTGGCTGGTTCCGTGGCGGTCTCGCAATGGCATCGGTTGTTGCGTGTATGATGTTTGCCGCACTGTCTGGTTCATCGCCGGCGACCGTTGTAGCCATCGGTAGTATTGTTATCGCAGGTATGATTAAAAACGGTTACTCAAAAGAGTTCGCGGCTGGGGTTATCTGTAATGCAGGTACGCTTGGTATTTTGATCCCGCCTTCTATCGTGATGGTGGTTTACGCTGCGGCTACGGATGTATCGGTTGGTCGTATGTTCCTAGGTGGCGTGATCCCAGGTCTTCTGGCTGGGGTGATGCTGATGATTGCCATCTACATCGCTGCGCGTGTTAAGAACCTTCCAAAACAGCCGTTTGTTGGTTGGAAGGAGATGTTCGATTCAGCAAAAGATGCGAGCTGGGGCTTATTACTGGTCGTTATTATCCTAGGGGGTATATACGGTGGGGTATTTACGCCAACAGAAGCGGCAGCGGTGGCGGCGGTTTACTCGTTCTTAATCGCGAACTTTATCTACAAGGATATGGGCCCGTTTGCTGATAAGGAAAATACCAAGCCTGTATTGGTTAAAGTCGTTCAAGCCTTTGTGCATAAAGACACCAAACATACGCTTTATGACGCCGGTAAACTGACTATCATGCTACTGTTTATCATTGCCAATGCTTTGATCCTCAAGCACGTGCTCACAGAAGAGCGTATTCCTCAGATGATTACTGAGTCGATGTTGTCTGCTGGTCTTGGTCCGATTACCTTCCTGATTGTGGTCAACCTACTGTTGTTGATTGGCGGTCAGTTTATGGAGCCATCGGGCCTACTTATCATCGTTGCACCTCTGGTGTTCCCGATAGCTATTGCACTAGGCATTGACCCTATTCACCTAGGTATCATGATGGTCGTGAACATGGAGATAGGGATGATCACGCCGCCCGTTGGTCTCAACCTGTTTGTTACCGCAGGGGTCGCTAAGATGTCGATGATGCAAGTGGTGAAAGCCGCCTTGCCTTGGGTTGGGGTCATGTTCTTGTTCTTGATTATCGTGACTTATGTTCCTTGGGTGTCAACGTGGTTACCAACCACCCTGATGGGACCTGAAATCATCACCAAATAACTGAACTAAAAAAAGAAAGCCCCGAATAACTCGTTATTCGGGGCTTTGTTCTTAGGACAGTGGATGAACTAAATTCTTAGCTCATTTGTATCAGTTCCTTTTGATGAATCTAACTTAACGCTTTTAGTCTGAATACAGGATGAACCGTTTATTCACCTTTATAGTTACTTTTATCCAAACCGTATTTTTGCATCTTGTCATATAGAGTTTTACGCGCGAGTTGCAACCTATCCATGGTCTGCTTGATACTGCCATGACACTGGTTAAGCGCTTGTTCTATAACACTCTTTTCAAATTCTGCAATTTGTTCGGCGAGGCTCATTTCTCGGCTTGCAAACGCAGACTCTGAATCAAATTGAGTTAATCTTCCCAATAGGACAAAACGTTCGGCGGCATTTCTGAGTTCGCGAACGTTCCCCGGCCAATCGTGCGTCATCAGTTGATGAATTTGCTGAGTTTCGATAGCTGGTGCGGACTTGCCATAGCGTGAAGCGGCAACCAGCAAAAAGTGATGAAATAGAGTTGGAATATCTTCCTTACGCTGCCTGAGCGGAGGAAGCTCTAGAGTGACCACATTCAGTCGATAGTAGAGATCTTCGCGAAATGAACCCTCAGCTGCCGCCTGTTTTAAATCGACCTTAGTCGCGGCAATGACGCGAATATCGATAGGAACCAGTTCGTTGGAGCCCACACGTTCGATGACCCTCTCTTGCAAAACCCGCAGTAAACGAATCTGCGCTTGAAGGGGCATTGATTCAATTTCATCGAGAAAAAGTGTACCGCCTTGAGCATGTTCGAATTTACCCACTCGTTTTGAGTCTGCACCCGTAAAAGCGCCTTTCTCGTGGCCGTAAAGTTCACTTTCAATCAAGTTTTCTGGTACGGCACCACAGTTGATCGCTACGAAGTTATTGTCGCGTCGAGAGCTTTGCTCATGAATAGAACGAGCAAACAGCTCTTTACCTGTACCGGTCTCGCCGAACAGTAAGATGTCCGCATTGGTGTCAGCAATATGGACGATGGTATCGCGGAGGAGTTGAATAGAAGGGGTGTCACCGATGATGCGAGGGCCCAGCGCTTGACTCGCTTTAAGGCTGCGTTTTAATTCTTGGTTCTCTAAAGTGAGTTCGCGTTTTTCCAACGCGCGTCTGGTGGTATCGATCAAACGATCAATTGGGAAGGGCTTCTCAATAAAGTCATACGCGCCATTGCGTAGGGCATTAACTGCCATCGAGATATCGCCATGCCCCGTTATCAGAATGACCGGAATGTTTTCGTCTTGGTGCAGTATGCTGGATAGAATATTTTCGCCAGACAAACCAGGTAAGCAGATATCGGTGATTACGACTTTCGGTAGACCGTCACTTTTTATCGCCAACAGAGCATCTTCAGCGTTAGCAAAAAAACGGGCACTGATATCCTCCAGCTCGAAACTCTGTTCGATCGCTAGGCGAATATCGCTTTCATCATCAATGAAGATAACATCGTACATCTTAATTCCTTGATTAGGCATCGACGGGGAGAGTGATTACAAATCGGGCGCCTCCCAGAGGCGAGTCCGCGACGTCGAGTTCCCCTCCCATCGCTTGGGTGATCTGTTGTGAAATTGATAGCCCCAATCCAAGTCCATTCTTCTTCGTAGTATAGAAAGGCTCAAACAGTTGATGTTGCTCACTATAAGCGATACCGGGTCCATTATCATCGACAAAAATGTGCAGTTGGCAATTGGACACCGAGGTCGAGATCTTAATACTGCGTTTCTCTTGTTCCTCGACCGCTTGCATTGCATTGGTAACAAGGTTGATTAGTACTTGCTCAAATTGTATTGGATTGACTTCCACAGCGGGCAATGTTTCGTCAAGTTCAAGAATGAGCTCAACCTGTTTGGCCTTGCACTGGGGAGAGAGTAACTCTTTCGCCGACCAAATCAGTGGCTTCACGTCCAGTTTGCTCACATCATTACTGTCACTTTTACGGGCGAACGTGCGCAACTGGTTACTGATTTTTGCCATGCGCTCCGTTAGAGCAGAAATACGTGAGAGGTTATCATCGACTCGATCGTAACTTTCTCTCTCCAAAAACCGCCGTCCATTGTCAGCAAAGCTGCGTATTGCTGCGAGGGGATTATTGAGCTCGTGACTGATACTGGCTGACATTTGCCCCAATACCGCCAATTTAGCTGCCTGAATCAGCTCATTTTGTGTTTGGCGTAGCACTTGCTCCGTTTTGCTTCTTTCACTGATTTCAGCTTGAAGTTCAGAGGTTCGTTCCATAACAAGAAACTCAAGCTTCTGCTTCGCTTCTGACTGTAACTGTTCGAATTGACGCTTTTTCAGTTGACGCTGGTGTACCAGTGCAAACGAGAGATACGCAATGACGAACATTAAACTGATTACGAGCGAGTAACTCAGCATGGACCATAACAGGGTCACTTTAGAGGTGAGGACACGCAGCGTTAAGTTGTGTTTATCCAGTGAACGAGATGAAACGAGATAGTCGTTTTCAAATCCAGATAGGTTAGGGTTTCTCAGCTCGGAATGTTCCTGAGTTAGATCTCCCACCAGACCAAATGAGCGGATCGGTGTATCCAGATATTGGCGACTGTTAAGGATGGACTGGCGAGCTGATTCTGAGAGCGTGGTTAGACTCTTAAATAGCCAGTCATCGTTGCTTGACATAAAAATCACGTTATTGGCGTCTGTAGCAACAAAGATATTGTTCTTGTCCTGCCAGTTAGCTTCAATCGCAGTCAAATCCATTTTAATAACGATCACGCCGATGATTTCGGCCGCATAAGTGACTGGGTACGAAAAGTAATAACCACGCTGTTTTGAGCTAGAACCAAGCGCAAAGTATTGGCTAGGCTTACCGAGAATCGCGTCGGAGAAATAGGGACGCCAAGCATAGTTTCGACCGATAAAGGAGCGTTCTAAGTCCCAGTTACTTGATGCGATGGTATTGCCAAACTCGTCGAGCAGATAGGCGTCAGTCGACTGGATCGTTTGGTTGATGTGCTGCAAATAACGGTTGGTCAAATCGATTTGGGCGGAGTTATTAGGCGACTGAAGTGCGGAAATTAACTCACTATCTTTAGCAATCAATTGTGGCAGGTGTGCGTATTTGTCCAATTTGCTGGAAATGAACTCAGCAAAGCGTTCGAGTTGTTCCTTATGCGTTACGATAAGGTTGTTCTCGCTTGAATTCCAAATCCAACTAGAGCCACCTACGATCGCAATTACGTACAGAACAAGCAGAGAGAACTTACCCCGTCGATACGTCAACATTTTAATCCTTGCCAAACTACATCACTCCGCCATAGCGTAAATGTTTTTGTTACAAATGTGTTTACTCATCATGATAAATTGAGTGATAAAACCGGACTTAGATCGACTTTTAATCTTTAATCAAAAAAAAACGTTAGTTTCCATTGAAAAAGGCATTAATGTCCCCATTTCTGGAAACAAAGACTGCTTTATTGGTGTTTTTTTTAGCAGTTAAGTGAGTTTTTAGGGTAATCCCGCAGCGATCGTAGGGTTCGGCTCGACAGCTAACGATCTGCTCGGTAGAATGCTGCGTCTGAATTTTATCTTGAGGCTAATCAGAGATACCTTTACCGAATATCCTTCGAAAAGATATCACTCATTAGTCCGACAATTGGCTTGTTCGATTGTCGATACTCGGTTTATAAAAGAGTACTCATAGAGTACAAACAAGGATGGGTTCTGTCCGAAAGAGGATAGAGCACATAAGCTCAGTTTTCTGAGCCAGTTTTGAGGTTAATGAATAATGCAAGTTACTGTTGAAACGCTAGAGGGCCTAGAGCGCCGTCTAAACATTACTGTTCCTGCTGCAAACATCGAAGATGCTGTAACAGCGGAACTACGCAACATCGCAAAAAACCGTCGTTTCGATGGTTTCCGTAAAGGCAAAGTGCCTCTAAAAATGGTTGCGAAGATGTACGGCAAAGCAGTACGTCAAGACGTAATGGGTGAAGTAATGCAACGTCACTTCATCGAAGCGATCGTTAAAGAGAAGATCAACCCAGCAGGCGCACCTACTTTTGCTCCAGTTGAAGTTAAAGAAGGCGAAGATCTAGTATTTAACGCGACTTTTGAAGTTTACCCAGAAGTTGAGCTTAAAGGTCTAGAGAACATCACTGTTGAAAAACCAGCAACAGAAGTTCAAGACGCAGATGTTGAAGAGATGATCGACACTCTACGCAAACAACAAGCAACTTGGGTTGTAGTTGAAGAAGCGGCTGAAGACGGCAAACGTGCAACAATCGATTTCGTAGGCTCTATCGACGGTGAAGAGTTCGAAGGCGGTAAAGCTGAAAACTTCCCACTAGAAATGGGTGCTGGTCGCATGATCCCTGGTTTTGAAGACGGTATCGCAGGTAAGACTGCTGGTATGGAATTCGACATCGACGTGACTTTCCCAGAAGATTACCACGCAGAAAACCTAAAAGGTAAAGCGGCTAAGTTTGCAATCAAAGTAAACAAAGTTGAAGCTCGTGAGCTTCCAGAGCTAAACGACGAGTTCGTTGCTAAGTTCGGCGTTGCTGAAGGTGGCGTTGACGCTCTTAAAGCTGAAGTTCGTAAGAACATGGAGCGTGAGCTTAAGCAAGCTGTTAAGAACCGCATCAAAGAGCAAGCTATCGACGGTCTAGTTAAAGAGAACGAAATCGACGTACCAGCAGCTCTAATCGACCAAGAAATTGGTGCTCTACGTCAGCAAGCTGCACAGCGTTTCGGTGGCAACCCAGAAGCGGCTGCTCAACTTCCACGTGAGCTGTTCGAAGAGCAAGCTAAGCGTCGCGTAGTTGTAGGTCTTCTACTAGGTGAAGTGATCAAGTCTGAAGAGCTAAAAGCGGACGACGAGAAAGTGAAAGCGCTTATCGAAGAGATGGCGACTGCTTACGAAGATCCAGCTGAAGTTGTTGCTTACTACGAGCAAAACGAGCAAATGATGAACAACATGCGTAACGTTGCTCTAGAAGAGCAAGCGATCGACGCTATCATCGCTAAAGCACAGGTTACTGAAAAAGCGGTTAGCTTTAACGAGCTAATGAACCAACAGCCTGCGTAATAAGCAATATATTGCTTAGAAGGTTGACTTAGCGTTAACTATTCTGCTAACAATGGTCCGTATGATAATTATCATCCGGGCCATTTATTTTAGGGACATAAGAATATGAGCTACCAAGAAAAAAATGCAATGTCGCCAATTCTAGACGCGCTAGTACCGATGGTGGTTGAACAAACTTCCCGTGGTGAACGTTCTTACGATATCTACTCTCGTTTGCTAAAAGAACGTGTTATTTTCTTAACTGGTCAAGTAGAAGATCACATGGCAAATCTTGTCGTGGCACAGCTACTTTTCCTCGAATCAGAAAATCCTGACAAAGATATCTTCCTTTATATTAACTCTCCGGGTGGCAGCGTAACTGCGGGTATGTCAATCTACGACACTATGCAGTTTATTAAGCCAAACGTGAGCACAGTATGTATGGGGCAAGCGTGTTCAATGGGTGCATTCCTACTTGCTGGTGGTGCGCCAGGTAAACGTTATGTATTGCCTAACTCACGCGTAATGATTCACCAACCGCTAGGTGGTTTCCAAGGCCAAGCTTCGGATATTCAAATTCATGCTCAAGAGATTCTAACGATCAAAGAGAAGTTGAACAGACTTCTTGCAGATCATACAGGTCAGCCTCTAGAAGTGATTGAGCGCGATACTGATCGTGATAACTTCATGGCGGCTGAACAAGCAGTAGAGTATGGCTTAGTTGACGCGGTTCTGACTCATCGCGGCGAATAACTAGCAACATTGGTATATATTGATATACACTCAAGTCATATGAGTAAAGGCTAAGAGGTTAGCGAATGACAGATAAAAGCAAAGAGAGCGGTAGTAGTAAGCTTCTTTACTGCTCTTTCTGCGGTAAAAGCCAGCACGAAGTTCGCAAGCTAATCGCTGGTCCATCAGTCTATATTTGTGATGAATGTGTCGACTTATGTAACGACATTATTCGTGAAGAAATTAAGGATGTTCTCCCTAAGAAGCAGTCTGAGGCGCTACCAGTGCCAAGAGACATTCGTGAACACCTTGACGACTATGTGATTGGACAAGATTACGCTAAGAAAGTGTTAGCAGTAGCCGTTTATAACCACTATAAGCGTTTACGTAACGGAGATACAACGAGCGAAGGTGTTGAACTAGGTAAGAGTAATATCTTGCTTATCGGTCCAACGGGTAGTGGTAAAACGCTACTGGCTGAAACACTGGCTCGTTTCCTAGATGTACCGTTCACTATGGCCGACGCAACAACGCTGACTGAAGCGGGTTACGTTGGTGAAGATGTAGAAAACATCATCCAGAAACTTCTGCAAAAATGTGATTACGACGTAGCGAAAGCAGAGCGTGGTATCGTGTACATCGATGAAATCGATAAGATTTCTCGTAAAGCTGAAAACCCATCTATTACACGAGATGTATCGGGTGAGGGTGTTCAGCAGGCGCTATTGAAGCTTATTGAAGGTACGGTTGCATCGGTTCCACCTCAAGGTGGTCGTAAGCACCCTCAACAAGAGTTCCTACAAGTAGATACATCTAAGATTCTATTTATTTGTGGTGGTGCTTTTGCTGGCCTAGATAAAGTGATTGAACAACGTGTCGCGACAGGTACGGGTATCGGTTTTGGAGCGGAAGTCCGTTCTAAAGACGAAACTAAGACTGTCGGCGAGCTGTTTACTCAGGTAGAACCGGAAGACTTAGTGAAGTATGGTCTGATCCCTGAGTTTATTGGTCGTTTACCAGTAACAACAACGTTGACAGAACTGGATGAAGAAGCACTGATTCAAATTCTGTGTGAGCCGAAGAATGCACTGACAAAACAGTATGCAGCACTATTCGAGCTTGAAAACTCAGAACTTGAATTCCGCGAAGATGCACTGCGCGCGATTGCTAAGAAAGCAATGGAGCGTAAGACAGGTGCTCGTGGTTTGCGTTCGATTCTAGAAAGCGTGCTACTTGAGACCATGTACGAACTACCATCGATGAAAGATGTGAGCAAGGTTGTGATTGATGAGTCAGTAATTAAGGGTGAGTCTGAACCACTGCTTATTTACAGCAACTCAGATAATCAAGCTGCTGGTGCAGAATCATAATCTGATTCACAGAAATTGAAGTAGATAGAAAGGGGGTAATCAATTACTCCCTTTTTTTTATTCTTTCATTGAATCCAACCAATTAGCCCCCATATACTGCTCATAGGACTAAGCGGAAGAGAGAAGAATATGAACTTGGAACGTTCCGAACGTATCGAGATCCCCGTACTACCTCTAAGAGATGTAGTCGTTTACCCGCATATGGTAATTCCATTGTTTGTTGGTCGTGAAAAATCTATTGCTTGCTTAGAAGCGGCAATGGACAACAACAAACAAGTATTATTGGTAGCGCAGAAAGAAGCGGATACCGATGAACCGACTCAAGGCGATATGTTTGACGTTGGTACCGTTGCGACCATCCTTCAACTACTAAAGCTGCCAGATGGTACTGTTAAAGTACTCGTTGAAGGCCAGCAGCGCGCGCGCATTAACCACTTTATTGAAAACGAATTTTTCTATGCTGATGCTGAGTATCTCACGACTGCTGAGTTAGATGAGCGTGAGCAGGAAGTCATTGTCCGCAGTGCAATTAATCAATTTGAAGGCTTCATTAAGCTCAACAAGAAGATTCCACCAGAAGTACTGACATCTCTGAACGGTATCGATGAAGCAGCACGTCTTGCGGATACCATTGCAGCCCATATGCCTCTGAAATTGGCAGACAAGCAAGTTGTTCTTGAGTTACTTGACGTTACAGAACGTTTAGAGTTCCTCATGGGTCAGATGGAATCAGAAATCGATCTGTTACAAGTTGAAAAACGCATTCGTACCCGCGTTAAGAAGCAGATGGAAAAATCTCAGCGCGAGTACTATCTGAATGAGCAAATGAAAGCTATTCAGAAAGAGCTTGGTGAAAGTGAAGATGGTGTTGATGAGTTTGAAACTCTGAAACAGAAAATCATCGATTCTAAGATGCCTCAAGAAGCGCGTGAGAAGACAGAACAAGAGCTACAAAAGCTCAAGATGATGTCTCCGATGTCGGCAGAAGCAACGGTCGTTCGTGGTTATATCGACTGGATGCTAGGGGTTCCTTGGAACAAACGAACTAAGGTGAAGAAGAACCTTGCTAAAGCAGAAGAGATCCTTAACGAAGACCACTATGGATTAGAGCGCGTTAAAGAGCGCATTCTTGAGTACTTAGCGGTGCAAAACCGTATCAACAAACTCAAGGGTCCTATCTTGTGTCTCGTGGGTCCTCCTGGTGTGGGTAAAACTTCCCTAGGCCGCTCAATCGCAGCAGCTACTGGTCGACAATATACACGAATGGCACTGGGTGGCGTACGTGATGAAGCGGAAATCCGTGGTCATCGCCGTACTTACATCGGCTCAATGCCAGGCAAGTTAATTCAAAAAATGTCGAAAGTTGGTGTGAAGAACCCATTGTTCCTTCTGGATGAGATCGACAAGATGTCTTCAGACATGCGAGGTGATCCATCATCGGCGCTATTGGAAGTATTGGACCCTGAGCAAAATAACGCATTCAACGACCATTACCTCGAAGTCGATTACGACCTATCCGATGTTATGTTCGTTGCAACGTCTAACTCGATGAATATTCCAGGTCCTCTATTGGATCGTATGGAAGTGATCCGTCTGTCGGGTTACACAGAAGATGAAAAACTCAACATTGCTAAACGCCATTTGGTCGACAAGCAGATCAAGCGTAACGGCCTAAAAGCCAACGAGATTACCATTGAAGACTCAGCAATCATTGGCATTATTCGTTACTACACTCGTGAAGCGGGTGTTCGTAGCCTAGAGCGTGAGATCTCAAAAATCTGTCGTAAAGCAGTGAAAAACATCTTGCTGAACAGTGAGCTTAAAACGGTCACCGTCAACATGGACAACCTCAAAGAATACTTAGGGGTTCAACGCCATGACTACGGCAAAGCAGACGACAGTAACCGCATCGGTCAAGTGACTGGCTTAGCGTGGACTGAAGTCGGTGGTGACCTGCTGACGATCGAAACGCAATCAATGCCAGGCAAAGGCAAGCTAACTCAGACGGGTTCTCTTGGTGATGTCATGCAGGAATCGATTCAGGCTGCAATGACAGTGGTGCGTTCTCGCGCAGAAGCCTTGGGTATTAACTCTGACTTCTATGAGAAGCGTGATATTCACGTTCACGTACCAGAGGGTGCAACGCCGAAAGATGGTCCTAGTGCCGGTATCGCGATGTGTACAGCGTTAGTGTCGAGCTTGACGGGTAACCCTGTAAAAGCCGAAGTCGCGATGACAGGTGAAATTACCCTTCGTGGTGAAGTTTTACCGATCGGTGGTCTTAAAGAGAAGCTGCTTGCAGCGCACCGTGGCGGCATCAAAACAGTACTGATTCCTAAAGATAATGAGCGTGATTTGGAGGAAATTCCTGACAATGTTATCGCCGATCTTAAGGTCATTCCGGTACAGTGGATTGATGAAGTATTGAAAGTCGCGTTAGAGAAAGAGCCTTCAGGCGTGGAGTTTGCTGCCGCAAAATAGTGATGTGCAGCAAAAATAAGTAAAAGATTACGCTGATAAGTACAAAAATGCTTGTCAGCGTTTTTTTTGGACGCTAACGTTATCGACGATAGCTGCAAGCCTTGAAAAATAAGGGTTTGTCGCAAATTTGAAATGAAATGGAACGTATAGCTGCCATAAAAATATAAACAGGCAGCGCAAAGGGGAATCACAGTGAATAAAACACAATTAGTAGAAAAAATCGCAGAAAATGCAGATCTATCTAAAGCGTCTGCAGGTCGTGCTCTAGATGCATTCATCGAAGCAGTTGGTGAAACTCTTCAATCTGGTGATCAAGTTGCTCTAGTTGGCTTTGGTACTTTCAGTGTTCGTACTCGTGCAGCACGTACAGGCCGTAACCCTAAGACTGGTGAAGAGATTCAAATTGCAGAAGCTAAAGTTCCTGCATTCAAAGCTGGTAAAGCTCTTAAAGATTCTTGCAACTAATAAAAAATCGCCACTTGAGGTGATTTTTTAGAACCTTTTTAAATTATGCGCATCATACTGATGCGCATTTCTTTTTCTGGTATTATCGCGCTATTCAATTTTTTATTTATGAAATGTGCCGAACTCACGGATTTAAAGTGGGCTTAAGTACGGCACATAAGCGGAGAGTAGTTTAAGTATGATGGACCGATTACGCGAAGGCGTTAACAGCATCGCGGTTAAAATTATCCTAGGGCTTATCATCCTATCGTTCGTATTTGCAGGTGTTGGTAGTTACATTGTAGGTGGCTCAAACAACTCTGCGGCGAAAGTAGGCAATGTTGAAATTGGTCGTGGTGAGTTCGAACAGGCTTACCAAAATGAACGTAATCGTATGCAAGCTCAGCTTGGTGATTACTTCTCAAACCTATTGGCTGACCCAAGCTATGTAGAATCTTTCCGTAAATCAGTTCTTGATCGTATGGTCAATGACTTGCTTCTAGAGCAGCACGCAGAATCGCTAGGGCTGCGCGTAAGCGACACTCAAGTTCGTACGTTGATTCTAGAAATGCCTCAGTTCCAAGTTGATGGCAAATTTGATCAAGAAATCTACCAGGCTGCGCTACGTCGAGCAGGCTTCTCAGCAGATAGCTTTGCAGAATACTTACGCCGTGACCTAGTGCGTAATCAGCTGATGACCGCAATTCAAGGTAGTGATTTCTCATTGCCGGGTGAAGTAGAAGCTCAAAGCAAGTTACTGACCCAAACTCGTGATATCAAAAAGGTTACCCTTTCTCTGGAAGACTTTGCGGCTAAAGCTGAGCTATCAGAAGAAGAGATCAACGAATATTACCAACAAAACTCAGAGCGTTACACGCGCCCAGAGCAAGTTAAAGTTGCTTACGTAGAACTATCGGCTCAAAAGCTAAAAGAAAACATTGAGATTTCTGACGAGCAAGCTGAAAAATACTACCAAGAGCACATCGATAAATACTCTTCAGAAGAGCAACGTCGTGTAAGCCATATCCTAATTGAGGGTGACGATGAAGCAAAAGCGCAAGCCATCCTAGATGAACTGAATGCAGGTGCGGATTTTGCTGCACTGGCTGAAGAGAAATCTGATGACTTCGGCAGTGCATCTGAAGGTGGTTCTTTGGGTTGGATCGAACGTGATGTTATGGATCCTTCATTCGAAGAAGCGGCGTTTGCACTTAAAAATGTAGGTGATATGACAGGTCTTGTTAAATCAGACTTTGGCTACCACATCATTAAACTTGATGAGCTCAAAGACTCAGTTGCGAAATCGTACCAAGAAGTTGCAGCGGAAGTTAAACAAGAGCTACGAGACCAGCAAGCTGTTGACCAATACTACGCGCTTCAAAGTGAACTAGAGAAAGTGGCGTTTGAGTATCCGGATTCACTCGATGAAGCTGCGAAAGCAATCAGCGCTAAGATCGAGACAACAGACTTTATCTCACAAGTAGACGCTCCTGAGCTTTTGAAAGCTCCAGCGGTGTTACAAGCGATTGTAAGTCCTGAAGTGAAAGAAGATGGTCTCAACTCAGAAGTGATTGAAGTTGCCCCAGAGCATGTTGTTGTTGTCCGTGTTGAAGATAGCCGCAATGAAACGGTTCTACCGTTGGAGCAAGTCCGCGCTGACGTTACTAAGTCACTCGCTAATGTGAAAGGCGAGCAAGCTGCTATCGAACTCGCTCAAAACCTAGTTGCTGAACTTAAGCAAGGTAAGCAAGAGCTATTGGCTGAGAGTGGTTTGTCATTCGGTGAGATGGAAACACTAGACCGCAGTTCACCATTTGCAGACGTTGTTTTCTCAATGGCGAAACCTGCTGATGGCGGAAAAGAGTTTGCTCAGGCGAAAGACCTCAATGGTGATGTGATCGTTGTTGAGCTTGTTAATGTCGCATCAGAGTTTGACCCGCAATACAACCAGCAGATTGGTGCACAGCTGACACAAGTGAATGCTCAGCAAGACCTTTCTGGTTTGATCAGTATCCTGCGCAAGACTATCGATATCGAATATTACATTGTGACGCAATAATCAGCTCAAATGTAATTGATATATCTATATTAACGGACTGCATCAGCAGTCCGTTTTGTTTTAATGTTTACGTGGTTTCCTTTTAGTGATGAGTGGTTAGTCTGGGCCTGCACATAAGTACACAAGGAAACCAAAATGTTAAAACAACTACTGCTAGTGACTCTTCTACTATCACTTCCTGCCATCACTCAAGCTGAAGAAGCTAGCACCGATGCCAAGTATCAAGGTATCGAGATCACGGTTAACATTAACCAAGCCAGTGCTGAAGAGATCGCCGACCTTTTGTTAGGTATTGGATTAGCGAAGGCACAGGCAATCGTCGAGTTCCGTCAGCTCAATGGTAACTTCACAAGTGCTGAGGACCTCGAGAAAGTCAAAGGTATTGGTGCCGCAATTGTGGCGCAGAACCGAGACCGAATTAAGCTATAAACGGATTGGAGAGCGCCTTGGCGCTCTTTTTTGCGCATACGACAAATCCTGCCTAGAACCTGTGGGCATTTCCCTCTATAATTCCACGCCGAAACAAGGTCAACGAGTCGAACGTTGATCAGAAAACAACACGGAGTAAAACATGTCGTCTCATACACCGGTAGTAACCGTTGATGGACCAAGTGGTGCCGGCAAGGGCACACTTTGTATGCTGCTTGCAAAAAAACTAGGGTTTCATTTACTTGACTCTGGCGCTATCTATCGTGTCTTAGCCCTAGCTGCAATTCATCACGGCGTTGATCTTGAGTCGGAAGATGCGCTGGTTCCTTTAGCGACCCATTTGGATGTGCAGTTTGTGGCTGAAGGTGAGCTGGTCAAAGTGATCCTTGAAGGCGAAGATGTTTCTGGTGAGCTGCGCAAAGAAGAAACGGGCATGGCTGCATCAAAGGTCGCTGCTTTACCGCGTGTTCGTGAAGCCCTTCTGCGTCGTCAGCGCGCTTTTGCAGAAGGTCAAGGTTTGGTGGCTGATGGTCGTGACATGGGGACGGTTGTTTTCCCTCAAGCTGAAGTGAAAATCTTTCTGGACGCAAGTGCTGAAGAGCGAGCAAGTCGCCGTCTTAAACAGTTGCAAGGCAAGGGGTTAGATGTTAAATTTGACGACCTTTTAAGCGAGATCCAAGAGCGTGACGACCGAGATCGTAACCGCCCAGTAGCGCCATTACGCCCTGCTGAGGATGCGCTTTTGCTAGATTCTACTACGATGAGTATCGACGAAGTGGTAGAAAAGGCACTACAATATATCGAATCTAAGCTAGTAGCCTAGGCTGCTAGGTAAGAACGTTGGTCGCAAGGATGATGACCGGCGAAGTTAATAACCCCATGTGGTAGGACACCCGTGGACGTTTAATTTATTGAAGATTAAATAATGACTGAATCTTTTGCTCAACTCTTTGAAGAGTTTCTAAACGAGACTGAATTCCAACAAGGTACTATCGTTAAAGGTACTGTAGTAGCTATCGAGAACGGTTTCGTTCTTGTTGACGCTGGTCTTAAGTCTGAGTCTGCTATCCCTGCTGAACAATTCAAGAACGCTGCTGGCGAACTTGAAGTTGAAGTTGGTTCTGAAGTAGACGTAGCTCTAGACGCTGTAGAAGACGGTTTCGGTGAAACTCAACTTTCTCGTGAGAAAGCGAAGCGTCACGAAGCTTGGATCGTACTTGAGAAAGCTTGTGAAGAAGCTGAAACTGTTGTTGGTATCATCAACGGTAAAGTTAAAGGCGGTTTCACTGTTGAACTAAACGGTATCCGTGCTTTCCTTCCAGGTTCACTAGTAGACGTGCGTCCAATCCGCGATACTGCTCACCTAGAAAACAAAGAGCTAGAGTTCAAAGTTATCAAACTTGACCAGAAGCGTAACAACGTAGTTGTTTCTCGTCGTGCAGTTATCGAATCTGAGAACAGCGTTGAGCGTGATGAGCTTCTAGAAACTCTACAAGAAGGCGCAGAAGTTAAAGGTATCGTTAAGAACCTTACTGACTACGGTGCGTTCGTAGATCTAGGCGGTGTTGACGGTCTTCTACACATCACTGACATGGCTTGGAAGCGCGTTAAGCACCCTTCTGAGATCGTTAACGTTGGTGACGAGATCCAAGTTAAAGTTCTTAAGTTCGACCGTGACCGTACTCGCGTATCACTAGGTCTTAAGCAACTAGGCGAAGATCCATGGGTAGCAATCGCTAAGCGTTACCCAGAAGGTCACAAACTATCTGGTCGCGTTACTAACCTAACTGACTACGGCTGTTTCGTTGAAATCGAAGAAGGCGTTGAAGGTCTAGTACACGTTTCTGAAATGGATTGGACTAACAAGAACATCCACCCATCTAAAGTTGTTAATGTTGGCGACGAAGTTGAGGTTATGGTTCTTGAAATCGACGAAGAGCGTCGTCGTATCTCTCTAGGTCTGAAACAGTGTAAAGCTAACCCATGGCAATCTTTCGCTGAAGCGCAAGCTAAAGGCGACAAAGTTACTGGTAAGATCAAGTCTATCACTGACTTCGGTATCTTCATCGGTCTAGAAGGCGGCATCGACGGTCTAGTTCACCTATCTGACATTTCTTGGAATGTTGCTGGTGAAGAAGCTGTACGTGAGTACAAGAAAGGCGACGAAATCTCTGCAGTAGTTCTAGCAGTAGACGCAGAGCGTGAGCGCATCTCTCTAGGCGTTAAGCAAATGGAAAATGACCCATTCAATGCTTACGTTTCTGAGAAGAAGAAAGGTGTACTAGTTAACGGTACTGTTACTGCAGTAGACGCTAAAGGTGCAACTATCGAACTTGAAGAAGGCGTAGAAGGTTACATCCGCGCTTCTGAAGTTTCTCGCGACCGCGTAGAAGACGCTACTCTAATCCTAAGTGTTGGTGACAGTGTTGAAGCTAAGTTCACAGGTGTAGACCGTAAGAACCGCGTAATCAACCTATCTATCAAAGCTAAAGATGAAGCTGAAGAGCAAGAAGCAATGGCTACACTGAACAGCGCTGATGAAGCGGCATTCGGTAACGCTATGGCTGACGCTTTCAAAGCAGCTAAAGGCGAATAATTAGTCGCTTTTAAGAAAAAGGAGCCGAAAGGCTCCTTTTTTATGTTTCATTCATGGCTAGTGGTAATACCAATCTCTGCAAGATGTTTTGTCAAATGTAGTTTTTCATTACACACATTGCTCAATTTTTGTCTAAAATTGTAGGCAAGTGTTTGTTGGAACTGGTATTACTTACTATAATAAGTGATAAATTACTCTATGAGGGCAACTATGACTAAGTCTGAATTGATCGAAAGACTCTGTGCAGAACAGACTCACCTTTCGGCTAAAGAGATTGAAGATGCTGTAAAAGATATTTTAGAGCATATGGCTTCAACACTGGAAAGTGGAGACCGAATTGAGATTCGTGGTTTTGGTAGTTTCTCTCTTCATTTCCGCGAGCCACGTGTGGGACGTAATCCTAAAACAGGTGACAAAGTAGAGCTTGAAGGAAAATTTGTTCCTCACTTTAAACCTGGCAAGGAATTACGTGAGCGAGTAAACATCGGTTAGTAACTCGAATTGACTGTAAAATGAGCGGCATACATAGCGTATGCCGCTTTTTTATCATTCGAATTACAGAGATAACCATGGTTTGTTTGATGCTTTTACTGCATAATCGTAACGGCAGAACTTATCTTAGGTGATGGACTATGAAAATTATAAAAATCGTTCTTGTACTGGCCCTATTTTTGATTGCACTGGCCTTAGGCTCTCAGAATCAAGCGATTGTAACATTTAACTATTTGTTAGCTCAGGGAGAGTTCCACCTATCCACACTGTTGGGTGGTGTGTTTATTGTTGGTTTCCTCCTAGCATGGCTAATATTTGGTAGCTTGCATCTTAAATCTCAGTTGCAAGTACGCAAACTAAGAAAACAGTTAACTAAGCTCTCTCCAGCAGCAAGTGAACCAACTCAAGGCAAAGCTTAAAAGTAGTATTAGGTAGGCTGTCACTCGATGTTAGAAATCCTGTTCTTGTTATTGCCAATCGCAGCCGCTTACGGCTGGTATATGGGTAATCGCAGCGCCCAGCAAGACAAGCAGAAACAATCCAATCAAATCTCACGTCAATATGTGACGGGTTTGAACCTGCTTTTATCGGATCAGTCTGATAAGGCGGTCGACCACTTTATTGAACTTCTCCAAGTCGATAACGAAACGATTGATACTCACCTTGCTCTCGGTAACCTATTTCGATCGAGAGGGGAAGTTGACCGAGCGATTCGTATCCACCAAAACCTCATTTCCCGTTCTGGGTTAACCATCGACCAAAAAAACATTGCGTTGCAGCAATTAGCAAAAGATTACATGGCTTCGGGTTTTCTTGACCGTGCTGAAAAAATCTTTGAGCAGCTGGTGGATGAACCGGAGCATCGTGAAGCCGCGCTACAGCAACTGGTCGCGATCTATCAACAAACCCGAGAGTGGAACAAGGCAATCAATTATGCCTCTCTACTGGTTAAGATGGGTCGTAAGCGAATGCGTACCAGTATTGGTCACTTTTGGTGTGAATTGGCGATGCAGGAAAAAGCGGAAGGACATGACGCTCAGGCAATGCAGTACTTCAAACGTGCATTAGCGGAAGACCCAAAGTGTGTACGAGCTTCAATCGCTTTAGGAAAACTCTATCTAGACATAGAAGACTATCGCAGCACTATTGAGTATATGGAGCGTGTCCTAGAGCAAGATAGCGATTTTGTTAGTGAGGTTCTTCCCACATTAGCGGAATGTTATCACCATCTTGGTCAAGAAGATGAACTACTGAGCTTTTTACGCCAATGCATCGTCAATAAAGTCGGTGTATCAGCAGAGCTCATGCTGGCTCAACTCGTTGCTCAACACGATGGTGTGGGCGCCGCTCAAGAGCTATTGACGCGACAGTTGGTAAAAAACCCTACGATGAAGGGCTTTTACCGTCTGATGGACTATCATTTAGCAGAGGCTGAAGAAGGTCGGGCAAAGGCCAGTTTGGGTACGCTACAAAAACTGGTTGGTGAACAGTTAAAAGTGAAACCGCATTATCGATGCCGTAAATGTGGTTTCTCAACCCACTCAATGTATTGGCATTGTCCCTCGTGTAAGGGGTGGGGAACAATTAAGCCAATCCGCGGGTTGGATGGTGAATAGTTTTTATGGGCTTGACCCATTACAAAATGGCAGCGGTGATCCCGCTGCTTTTTTTCGATTTATTTATAGTTAGGAGATGAAATGATCGACCAAAAAGTAATTGTTGCACTGGATTATGACAACCAAGCCGATGCACTCGCTTTTGTTGATAGAATTGACCCAAGCTCATGTCGTCTAAAAGTCGGCAAAGAGATGTTTACCTTATTTGGTCCTGACTTCGTCAAAGAACTGCACAAACGTGGCTTTTCAGTCTTCCTAGACCTCAAGTTCCACGATATTCCTAACACGTGTTCGAAAGCGGTTCGTGCGGCAGCTGAAATGGGCGTGTGGATGGTTAACGTCCATGCGAGTGGTGGGGAGCGTATGATGACGGCTTCAAGAGAGATTCTTGAGCCTTATGGTAAAGATCGTCCGCTACTTATCGGTGTGACTGTACTAACCAGCATGGAGCAAAGCGACCTGGCAGGCATTGGTCTTAATATTGCGCCGCAGGAACAAGTGATTCGTTTGGCTAATTTGACAAAAAATTCAGGCTTGGATGGTGTAGTGTGCTCTGCACAAGAAGCATCAATGCTGAAAAGTGAGCTGGGTAAGGCGTTTAAACTGGTTACTCCTGGCATTCGTCCAGCTGGTGCGGCAGTGGGAGACCAGAAACGTATTATGACTCCAGTAGATGCTATCGCGGCTGGCTCAGATTACTTGGTTATTGGTCGTCCAATTACCCAAGCCGCCGATCCTGCCGCAGTGTTGGCAGACATCAATGCGACACTTGTGTGAAGATTGATTCATCTAAAAAGCCAGCATTTGCTGGCTTTTTTGTCACTCATCTAAGGCTAAATGCGGTCTGGAACGCCACTGTGAAACTTGAAGTCGCTATCGGGAGAGGTAATTAGCTCAGCTTCAATCTTACCGAAGTAAGCCACTCTCTCACGGATGTCTTTGCCAGCAATCTCTTCTGCAAGCGTTAAATAGTCCTGATAGTGACGGGCTTCTGAGCGTAAGAGAGAGACATAGAACTTGCCAATATCCTCATCCATATGCGGTGCGAGTTTAGCGAATCGTTCACACGATCGAGCTTCTATGTATGCGCCGATGATTAACTTATCGATCAAGCTTTGGGGCTCATGCGTTGCCATGCTGCCAATTAACCCCTTTGCATAGCGACTAGCTTGGACAGGCTCATAGGCAATATTGCGCTTGTCCATGATTTCCAGCACTTGATAAAAATGGTGTAACTCTTCTTTAATCAGCATCACCATTTTGTCGATTAGATCTTGGCTGTAAGGCGAATCAGATTTGGCCATGATCGTTTTCGATATTTGGCTTTTCCCCTTTAATGTTTCCAGACTTCCCATTTTACGATAGGCGAAGTTTTCGTAGGGTTGGAACCAATCTAATAGGCTATGTGCGCTTTCCTTATCGACAGCGTACTTGCGGATTAGGTACATCGCGGACTGTCCGGCCTTGAGCTCGCAAAGGAGATGGTCGATGAGTACCACCTTTAGGTTTTCGGGTTTGCGGGCTTCCACAACCCATGCATCGGGCGTAGAACAGTGTAAGAAGCCGTTTATCGGCTCTAACAAGGTTTGGTATTGGTTTAACTCAATCATCTTGAACAAATCTGTCAATTGAAATGAAAAAGGCCGCAACAGCGACCTTTAGAGGATGTGTAATGGCAGTTATATTACCATTTTTTCTTCTCACCAAAGAGCGCATCCATATCGTTTTTACGTTGGTCTTCTTCGATTTGGTGTAACTCTTCAGCGTTGCGAGTTTGTCTTTTCGATTCAAGGTCGTCGTACATTCCTTGAAGTTTCTCGCGTGCTTGGTTCGAATAGTTGTCATTCTTGGTGCTAAGAGCATCAAGTCCTTTACGAAGCAGTTGCACAGCCGTACCCGGTTGACCACGTACGATCGCATCGTTTGAACGTTTGATGACGTTTTCAATGTTGATGCGTATCTGGATGGTTTCCAAGCGAGCATTCTCGGTAACGTAGGCTTGAGTTTCAAAACGACCTTTGTTGTGTTCACTACGGATAGTGTCGCGAAGGCGTTTAACCAGCTTAAGCATAACGATCGCTTGCTTATCACTGCTTGGCACTTTAAAGGTTGTGCTCTCGCCACCTTGGTAATTTTCGTCAAGTTGTCTGATCTGTTGTTTGACGTGCTCGACGCGTTGTTCAAGCTGTTTATTCTTTGGATCCAGCTCATGCATACTTTGTAGTGAGTCTAAGATACGGGTGTTTAGACACACCAATAACTCCTTACTATAAGGCATATGGTGTGCGTGACCGATTAATTCTTCTGTTGCATCTATGATTTGAAGATAGCGCGAACTCTCCTGCTTCCGTGCAGTTTCAGCTTTGACTTTGTACTGAAGCATTATGTTATAGCCCAATACCAATACAAGTAAGATGGCAACTAAAGCTATGATTAACCCTATATTCATAAATTCCGTATCTTATGTTTTATTATTTTACTGGCTAGCAAGAAAGCATACACGATTCTAATCACTCCCTGCACCTGTTTTGTATTATCGCTCAAATGTTCGATTTTATTAATGAAAAATACCAATGCAAGGTTGATTCTGCGTATTTGATTGCAAAATAGCCATAAGCCTCTGCTTTTCTGCGGCTTGATAACGATTGGACTATCAATTTGAACCCATAGGCGTTATAACTAAATATTATAAACTATGTTCGCTCGCTATGGGGCGTAGAGTAAGGGATTACGAGGTCGAGAATGAAATTACAACAATTGAAGTATATTGTTGAGGTCGTTAACCATAACTTAAATGTATCAGCGACTGCGGAAAGTCTGTATACGTCTCAGCCGGGCATCAGTAAGCAGGTGCGTTTGCTGGAAGATGAGCTTGGCATTCAGATCTTCGAACGTAGTGGAAAACACCTTACTCAAGTGACGGGTGCTGGTGAAGATATTATTCGCATTTCTCAGGAAATTTTAGCTCGTGTCGAAAGCATTAAAGCCGTTGCCGGTGAGCATACCCATCCTGAGATGGGAACTCTCAATATCTCGACGACACACACACAAGCTCGCTATGCGCTTCCTGACGTTATTAAAGGATTTACCGCTCGTTACCCTAAAGTATCACTCCATATGCACCAAGGTACGCCTTCTCAAATGTCAGAGGCGATTGCCAAGGGTACCGCTAATTTCGCCATTGCGACGGAAGCCCTGCATCTTTACCAAGATGCGATCATGCTGCCTTGTTACCACTGGAATCGCTCCATTGTTGTGCCTAAATCCCATCCTTTGGCACAGAAGGAAAAGGTGACCATTCAAGATCTGGCTTCCTATCCATTGGTGACGTACGTATTTGGTTTTACAGGTCGCTCTGAGCTGGATACGGCGTTCAATAAATATGGCCTGACTCCACGAGTTGTCTTTACCGCCACAGACGCAGACGTGATTAAAACGTACGTGCGTATGGGTATTGGCGTTGGTGTGATTGCGAGTATGGCGATCGACAAAGAGCAAGACACTGATTTGGTTGCAATTGATGCGAGCCATATCTTTGGTGCGAGCACCACAAGTATTGGTTTCAGACGCGGCACCTTCTTACGCAGTTACATGTTCGACTTTATGGAACGTTTTGCGCCGCATTTAACGCGTCCTGTTGTTGAGCAGGCGTTGTCGCTTAAATCGAGCGCAGAAATCGAAGAAATGTTCAAAGATATCGACCTTCCGGTTCGTTAAGCGACTACCATCTCTAGTGACTTCCCTCTACACTACGCACACCGGGGGGAAGTCATGCATACTCAATTCAAATCACTCGATCAGTTTCTAACGCAAAATCAGCAATATTGGCGTTTTGAAGCTTTCATTTCATGTTTAGATAGCCATTTGCCCTGGAAAGAATCTAATCCACAGCTGTGTGCTTGGTTAGACGGCTTGAGCCCAAAAGAAATTGAAGGCTATAAACAGAATAACCTAAGTCTTATTAACGCCTTAAAGCCCTATCTGGCGTGTGTCGAGCAGACTTCCCAGTGGACAACATTGCCCCCTATCGATAAGCAGGGATTAGCACTAGCGCGTGGTGTCGAAAATGGTGTCCCGGGGCGTAAGCTTGAGCAAATCCTATCCATGGGAGAGGCGGCACTGCGCGATCACCACGGTAGCGAATGGTTAGAGTGGTGCTCAGGTAAGGGATTTCTCGGCAGAATACTCGCGAGTCAAACCCAGCATAAGGTGACCAGTTTTGAGTTTCAGCAAATGCTTTGTGACGCGGGGCAGTTTGAAGCGGACAAACAGAATCTGCCGATGCATTTTGTTCAGGGAGATGCGTTGAGTCGCGAAGCCCAACAGGTATTCAGTTCAAGCCAGCACGCCGTCGCTCTGCATGCTTGCGGAGACCTACATGTATCGCTTCTGAGTCATGCTACCGACAAGAGGCTACCTGCGATTACTTTTTCTCCCTGTTGTTATCATTTGATCGCCAATGAGCACTATCAAGCACTCTCTATCCAAGGGAAAGAATCTAAGCTTGGGTTGAGCAAGTCTGAGTTGCGGATCCCGCTTCAAGAAACGGTCACCGGTGGCGAGCGGGTGAGAAGACACCGAATCGAAGAGATGTCATACCGTCTTGGCTTTGATCTGTTGTTACGTAAGGTGCTGGGATTCGAACGCTATCAACCTGTGCCAAGTATTAAGAAGTCGCAACTGTCTCAAGGCTTTGAAGCGTTTTGTCGCTGGGCGAGTGATAGTAAAGGTATCGTTCTACCGGATGTTGATTTTAGTTATTTTGAACAATTGGGCTTGGAAAAGTATTGGCAAATGGAACGCATCAGTTTGATTCAGCAACCATTCAGGCGTTGTTTGGAAATGTGGCTGGTGCTGGATAAGGGACTTTTCCTGAATGAGAACGGCTATCGCGTTCAAATCTCGGAGTTTTGCTCACGAGAGATGACTCCGCGTAACATACTGATTCATGCTGTGAAAGTGTAGATAGCAAGGTGGTGTCTCTTTTTGTTGCTCTAATGTTAAAACGTGCTTTTCTTTTGTACAGCTTGCTGGTAATAATAATTGATGTGCACATAAAGTGTGCAATTTATAAATACAAAACAGAACTTCACACAACATATTATTGCTTATACCAGCGCCATTAATTGTGTACTCAGGTTATTGCTAGGCAGAAGGGACTGAGAGCACCGTACCAGTGGCGGTTACTTTGTCATTCTTATGGCGTCATCACCGTAATTTTAGTGATTGCACTCTTGGCCTCGAAGAATGTTTAGATAGTCAGTGGCGTTGGTACGACATCAAGGAGTCAAGATGAAAGCAGGAAAAGCTATTGCGACCGCAGTTCTCGCAGGTGTTACGTTACTCTCATCAACCAGCATCATGGCAAAAACGGCTAAGGTAGCCGTATCACAAATTGTCGAGCATCCCGCGCTAGACGCCACTCGCCAAGGTCTAATCGACGGGCTAAAAGCCAAAGGTTACGAGCAAGGCAAAAACCTAGAATTCGACTACAAAACTGCACAGGGCAATCCTGCTATTGCGGTTCAGATTGCCCGTCAATATGTGGGTGAAAAACCGGATGTTTTAGTCGGTATCGCGACTCCTACTGCTCAAGCACTCGTTTCAGCTACTCGCACTATCCCAGTTGTATTTACCGCCGTTACTGACCCAGTTGGTGCCAAGTTAGTTAAGACATTGGAACAACCAGGTAAGAACGTTACTGGTCTATCCGACCTCTCTCCCGTCAGCCAGCATGTTGAATTGATCAAAGAGATTCTTCCAGAGGTGAAATCTATCGGCGTGGTATTCAACCCAGGTGAAGCGAATGCGGTGACGTTAGTAGAACTTCTAAAACGCAGCGCACAAGAGCAGGGTATTCAAGTTATCGAAGCGACAGCTCTGAAAAGTGCGGATGTTCAATCTGCTACTCAAGCTATCGCCGCGAAGTCAGATGTGATTTATGCGCCAACAGACAACACGGTAGCGAGTGCGATTGAAGGTATGATCGTTGCGGCTAATCAGGCTAAAACACCAGTATTGGGTGGGGCGACTTCATACGTAGAAAAAGGCGCCATTGCGAGCTTAGGATTCGACTACTACCAAGTGGGTGTTCAAACCGCCGATTATGTTGCAGCTATCATTGAAGGTGCAGCGCCTGGTTCGCTTGATGTCAAAGTGGCAAAGGGCTCAGATCTGGTTGTTAACCAAAGCGCAGCGACCAAACTTGGTGTGGTAATTCCACAGTCTGTACTAGACCGTGCGACAAGCGTGAAATAAACCAATCCCCCAAGCAACCGCGTTGCTTGGGGGGTGTTGAGTCTTTAGCAGAAAAGGGAGTTGTTATGTCTGCTTTTGCATTTTTTGGCGCTTTGGAAATTGGCTTGCTGTATGGTCTCGTAGCCCTTGGCGTTTATCTCACCTTTCGCGTACTTGATTTTCCTGACTTAAGTGTAGATGGTAGCTTTCCTATGGGGGCTGCCGTTGCAGCGACCGCAATTGTTGCTGGTATAAATCCGTGGCTGGCGACCTTGATGGCGATCGTAGCGGGTGCCGCGACGGGGTGGGTGACCGCGTTCTTAGCGGTTCGCTGTGGAATCCTCCATCTTCTGGCATCGATATTAACGATGATCGCGGCCTTTTCGATCAATATCCGTATCATGGGTAGACCAAACTTAGCTCTGCTTGGTGAGGACACTATTCTGACCCCGTTTGAGGCGTACGGCGATCCTATGTTAGTTCGCCCATTGGTGGTTGGTATATTGGTGTTGGTTTCTGCCTGGCTGGTGGTACGTCTACTGAACAGCGACTTCGGTCTTGGCCTACGCGCGACGGGAGTCAATGCCCGCATGGTTTCAGCGCAAGGGGCAAGCACATCCTTTTACACCTACTTTGGTCTGGCGTTATCCAATGGTTTTGTTGGCTTTGCTGGAGCTTTGTTTGCTCAAACGAACAGCTTTGCTGATGTGACTTCTGGTGTGGGTACGATCGTGGTTGGTTTAGCTGCTGTGATACTCGGTCAAACGCTTATTCCAGGAAGAAAAATATGGGTGGCTGTTGTTGCAGTTATCGTCGGTTCAGTGCTTTACCGTCTGGCGGTAGCATTTGCCCTCAGTTCAGGGATGTTCGGATTGCAAGCCTCAGACCTCAACTTGGTCACGGCAGTTCTGGTTGCCGCAGCGCTGATTGCGCCCAAGATTAAAGGTAACCTTAAATCAAAAAAGCTTAGCCCTGCGATGGAGAGCAAAAATCTATCCAAGCAGGATAAAGAGTCAGGAGAAGTAGCATGATTCGTCTAGAAGATATTCAGGTGACGTTCAATCCAGGAACCATCTTAGAAAATCGTGCTTTGCGTGGTGTTTCTCTTGAGGTTCCGGAGCACCAATTCCTAACCGTGATTGGTTCGAATGGTGCAGGCAAATCAACGCTGCTCGGTGCTGTTACCGGCGAAACGCCAATGATTGGTGGACGCGTCGTGATTGATGAACTCGATGTTACTCGTCAAACGGTGGATCAGCGAGCCAAGCAATGTGCTCGCGTGTTTCAGGATCCTTTAGCTGGTACGTGTGGAGAGTTGACGATAGAAGAGAACATGGCACTTGCATATATGCGTGGCAAAAAGAGAGGGTGGAATCTTTCTCTTTCATCTCAGCGTCGCAAACTTTTTCAAGAGCGTATTAGTATCTTAGGGTTGGGACTGGAAGACCGCCTAGGTGACAGCATTGGTCTATTATCGGGCGGCCAGCGACAAGCGGTGAGCCTTGTGATGGCGACGCTTTCTGATAGCAAATTATTGTTATTGGATGAACATACCGCTGCGCTGGATCCACGTATGGCTGCGTTTATTATTGATTTGACGAAGAAAATTGTTTCGGAGTTCAACCTCACTGTGATGATGGTTACTCACTCAATGAAAGACGCGTTAGCTTGTGGTGACCGTACCGTGATGCTTCACCAAGGCGAGATTGTTCTGGATGTATCCGGTGAACAGCGAGCGAATATGCGAGTTCCAGATCTTTTAGAGATGTTTTCTAAGGTTCGTGGCGAAGAACTGGCGGATGATAGCTTACTGCTAAATTAACGAGTTGCTGACAAATTGTTACCGAAATATCCACCAAATCTATGAGATAATCTCAATCTGGATATCTACTAAACCCATCAATTGTATTACAGTATTGATGGGTTTAGTTTTTGTGAGGAAATAGATGCAGGTTGACAGGCACTTTAGTTTAAAGTTTGTATTTTTAGCACCTTTGGTTTTGTCCTTAGTCGTGCTCGCATTGACGTTAAAAAACTATTATGACGCCGTTAATCGCGATATCGATGATGAATACACTCGTGTCGTTGAGGCCACGTCTCGCGCCGCTAAAGTCGTTGCCGCGATAGACTATAGTTTTTCCAACCATGATAAGACCGCAAACTTTATGCTGCTTGAACATAATCGTCGAATTGTCGATGGTCTATGTCAGATGTGGCCGATTGACGCTCTGCTGAGAGCCGAAGGGCGGGATTATGATATTCCCGCTGTCGATATTAACTATATGTTGGTTGGCAGAGAAAGCCTTTGTACTCCGGGTAGTGAGATCTATCAGCGAGTTTCCAACCAAGTATCACTTGCTCCAATTCTGTCATTCTTACACGATATCGATGAGTATCTGCTAGGCATCCACTATATCGACAGAGCGGGCTATGTGATGTCTTCGCCTGATGACTATGCAAAGAGTCTGACGGTGGAATTACTCGACACCATCCAAGCTCGCCCATACTGGCAAGTGACTGCCAATAACCGAGAAAAAATTACTTTGTCTGGGCCTGCCCCAATCATTGCAAGCAATGACACCATTTTGAGTATGACGATGCCAGTCTACCTAAATGATGTGCATCAGGGGATGTTGTCATTAGATATCTCTTACCAACGCCTGCTCGCAACCCAAGGCAAATTAGCGGGCGAATTGCATATCCTAAACACCAGTTACCTCTCTCCACCTGACAATGCGTTTAGGCTGAAAATGATTGACATAGAAGGGGTAGCAAGTACCTATGCTCTTTATTATCTCTTTGAACTACAAAAAGAGATTCGCCACTTTTTCTACTTTGAACGATACAGCCTCCTAGTGACGGCCTTTATCTATGTATTCTCTGTTGTGGTGCTCTTTTTGATCAATACGAGGGTTGAGCATGGTTATTTCAGAGAGCTTGCCGCGACAGACCCTATGACAGGCCTGCTAAATCGACGTGGCTTAGAAGCGTTTTTAACCAATAATGCTCTACACGGTCACTATATCGCGCTCGGGGTGTTCGACATTGATGATTTTAAGAAAATTAATGATAACCACGGCCATGATGTCGGGGATACCGTTATTAAATATATGGCAGAGCAGATCAGTCTAGGCATTCGTAGTAGTGATGCTGCGGCTCGCATTGGCGGCGAAGAGTTTGTGATTTATATGACAGGAAACGCGATAGAGCCGTTGAAGAAAAGTATGCTCAGAGTAAGAAACGATATTTGTCAGCATTCAGAGGCGGCTGTAGAAAACGGTTTTACTGTGTCTGGTGGTGTTGAAGTGGTTGAAGCAGAAGGAGCAAGCAGCTTCGATGTGTTATTCAAAGCTGCTGATGAAAAACTCTATCAAGCGAAAAACGCCGGTAAAGACCAGTTGGTATTCTAAGCTGCGACGAGTGTATCTCGGTATCGGGTGATGTGTTCAACAATGGGTGCAGCTTTGTTGTAGGTGCGAATTTCTCTAAATAGCGTATTTGCTTGTGGATACTGATGACGTAAATACGCGAACCACTGCTTAACTCGGTTAGGATAGTAAAGACCTTTGTCGCCTTTCATTTCGTACTGAGAATACACCAAGAGCAGTTCAACAACTTGTGACCAAGGCATCACCGCATGATCGTGTTTGACCACATTGCCCAAATTCGGCACGTTGAACGCACCACGGCAGACCATTAAAGAGTCAACGCCAGTAGTGTCAATGCAGGCTTGACCATCTTGATAATTCCATATCTCACCATTGGCAATCAGCGGAATATCGAAACGTTGGCGAATTTTATTGATGTACTCCCACTTGATTTCGCTCGCTTTGTAGCCACCCGTTTTGGTTCTGGCATGGACGGTCAATTCATTCGCCCCGGCACTTTGAATCGCGTCGACGATTTCGAAGCAGTCTTCAGGGTTGTCCCAGCCCAAACGAATCTTGGCTGTGACGGGAATATCTGAACTAACAGCTTCTCTGCATGCTTTAACCACATTGTGAATCAACTCAGGATGTTGAAGCAATGCCGCGCCACCTTTGCTTTTGTTGACGAGTTTAGCCGGACAGCCAAAGTTGAGGTCAATGCCTTTGGCGCCAAGTTGTGCTGCACGAACGGCATTTTCAGCCATCCAATGCGGGTCTTGGCCAAGCAGTTGCACATGTACAGGAACCCCAGATTTCGTCTGAGAGCCTTGTAGTAACTCTGGACACAGGCGGTGAAAGACGTGATCAGGCAAGTGTTGATCTACAACACGGACGAATTCAGTGACACACAAGTCATAGTCATTGATATCCGTTAAGATCTCTCGCATTAAGTGATCTAACACGCCCTCCATAGGACCCAGAACTACACGCATAACTAACACCTCAAATTTAGGAGGCGTGATTTTAGAGGTATTAGCCGATAAAGTCATCCCTCAACTAGGATTGTGCAAAACCAATGAGAGAAAAGAAAAGGCTAGGAACCAAACGTTGAGACTAGCCGTGACGGGAACAGTACCAAAAGTTTCAGCAAGGTATGGCCATCGAATCAGGGAGGAAAGTCTCGAAGTGACCGCAGACCTTGCATAGGGTTATAATGTGGCTAAACAACGATTAACACTAGAACAAGAAAATGAAGTATCAAATTCTGACACTCGAAGACTCAATTACTGCCGAATCACCACTGTTTATTGAAGGCTTAACGCTCGCGGCCAATATGGCAACCAAACCTTTAGCCCCCGAAAGTTGGTTAGGGTCGGTTTTTTCTGAGCGAGCATCAGAGGCGAGGCCGAGTATCGAAGCGCATATTCATCAGCAATACGCTTATTTGCAGCGAGGTGAATACTCGCTGTTGAGCTTACTCGAACCTGAACGCCAAGCAGAACAACTGGGGGACTTCGCAGAAGGTTTTATGACCTTGTGGCCGACTGTCGAAGAACAGTGGATGGAGACCAGTGTAGGAGATGGCACACTCCGTATGCTTCAGGCAATGTTAACCACTTTTATGTTAGCGGTTGATGAAGAGCAAACTCGCAGTCAAATGCAAGCGTCAGGCATTGAAAATCCACCGTCACTGAGTGACTTTATTGACCAGTTAGACCTGATGATTGCTGAAGTAGCGCAAGCCGCTGACGCAGCAATGACAGGTGCCAAAGCCCAAAGCGTTAACCCATACAAAAACATTGGTCGTAACGATGAATGTCCGTGTGGGAGCGGTAAAAAATTCAAGCAGTGCTGCGGAAAATAAAAAAAACTGATCGAACAAAGTTAACCTTGTTCGGTCATATTAGAACGAATTAGAAGTTATAAGTGGTACGTACGCGACCAATTAGGGTAACAATCGAATGAAAAAACTTGCTGTATTACTAATGATGAGCTTTTCAGTTATGGCGGCGCCTAAAGATGAGCTTAGCCAACGACTACAAATGAACGATGGATTCAGTGCTGATTTTTCTCAACAGTTGATCAGCCCTGAAGGCGACATTGTGATGGAAGGTCAGGGTAATGTAGAGATCGCACGTCCGAGTCTATTTCGTTGGACGACAACCGCTCCGGACGAAAATGTCTTGGTGTCTGATGGCAAGAGCCTGTGGTACTACAGCCCATTCATTGAACAAGTGAGTATCTATTGGCAAGAGCAAGCAACAGAGCAAACCCCCTTTGTTCTTCTGACTCGCAATCGCGCGAGCGACTGGGATAACTACAAGGTTGAACAACAAGGAAATACCTTCACCTTAACGCCAACCGCGGCTGACAGCAATCAAGGTCAATTTAAGCTAAAAATCGACCCTCAAGGTAAGGTAGAAGGATTTAGTGTGGTTGAACAAGACGGCCAGCAAAGTACTTTTACGTTTAACAATGTACACCTTGGCAAACCAAGTGCTGATCGTTTTACGTTTGCTATTCCGCAGGGTGTAGAGGTCGATGACCAAAGGAACTAAGTGTGAGTAACTACACGTTAGATTTTTCGGGGGATGAAGACTTTCGCCCCCTTGCTGCCAGAATGCGCCCTGAAACACTCGAACAGTATATTGGTCAGCAGCATATTCTTGGTCAAGGCAAGCCGCTAAGACGTTCTCTAGAAGCTGGGCATATTCACTCGATGATTCTTTGGGGGCCGCCGGGTACAGGGAAAACCACTCTCGCTGAAGTGGCTGCCAATTATGCTAACGCAGAGGTTGAGCGTGTATCGGCCGTCACTTCGGGTGTGAAAGAGATCCGTGCTGCCATTGAAAAAGCTCGTGAGTACAAA
Organism: Vibrio sp. TRT 1302; assembly: GCF_050113875.1. Taxonomy (NCBI): domain Bacteria; kingdom Pseudomonadati; phylum Pseudomonadota; class Gammaproteobacteria; order Vibrionales; family Vibrionaceae; genus Vibrio; species Vibrio sp. TRT 1302. The sequence goes on from NZ_JBNJOF010000002.1 coordinate 291,523, forward strand.
CTGGCAGGTCGACGTACTATCTTGTTTGTTGATGAGGTACATCGCTTCAACAAATCCCAGCAAGATGCGTTTCTCCCTCATATCGAGGATGGCACGGTAACCTTTATTGGTGCAACCACCGAAAACCCCTCTTTTGAACTCAATAACGCCTTGCTGTCACGTGCCCGCGTTTACAAACTGACGTCGTTGGCCAAAGAAGATATCCGTCTAGCGCTTGAACAGGCCATTGATGACAAAGAGCGTGGTTTAGGTGGAGTAGAGGCTGAATTTGTCGACAACGTTCTCGATCGTTTATCTGAACTTGTCAACGGTGATGCCCGCATGTCCCTAAACTACCTTGAGCTGCTGTATGATATGGCTCAAGAAGACGCGCAAGGCAAAAAACAGATTACCTTGGCTTTGTTGGCTGAAGTGGCCGGGGAGAAGGTCTCTCGTTTCGACAACAAGGGAGACATCTGGTACGACTTAATTTCAGCGGTACATAAATCGATTCGCGGTTCCAACCCCGATGCCGCGCTCTATTGGTCTGCTCGGATGATAGCAGCTGGTTGTGACCCCCTGTACATTGCTCGCAGGCTGTTGGCTATTGCGTCAGAAGATATCGGCAATGCCGACCCGCGTGCTATGCAGGTAGCTCTATCAGCATGGGACTGTTTTACACGAGTGGGACCTGCCGAAGGCGAACGTGCGATAGCTCAGGCCATTGTCTATTTAGCATGTGCGCCAAAGAGCAACGCCGTCTATACCGCTTGGAAGCAAGCACTGGCCGATGCGCATAACTTACCAGAGTATGAAGTGCCGCCTCATCTTCGTAATGCTCCCACCAGCTTGATGAAAGATCTTGGTTATGGCGCCGAGTACCGTTATGCCCACGATGAGCCAGGAGCGTATGCTGCTGGTGAGCAATATTTGCCACCAGAAATGTCGGGAAAAACTTACTACCAGCCAACCAATCGCGGCTTAGAAACTAAAATTGGCGAAAAGTTAGATTACTTGGCTAGTTTAGACGCAAAAAGCCCACAAAAACGCTATGAATAAGCGTCCATTTTAGATACATTTATTCGGTTAATATTTTTAGCGCTTGAGCATGAAGCTTGAGCGCGATTTCACTACTAAAAAAAGCATAGGATTAACAATGCTGGATTCTAAATTACTTCGTACAGAGCTGGATGAAACAGCTGCAAAACTAGCACGTCGTGGCTTTAAGCTAGACGTAGAGACAATCCGTACACTTGAAGAACAACGTAAGTCCATTCAAGTAGAAGTTGAAAATTTACAATCCACGCGTAATTCCATCTCCAAGCAGATTGGCCAGAAAATGGCAGCAGGCGATAAAGAAGGTGCAGAGGAAATCAAGAAGCAAATCGGTACACTTGGTAGCGATTTAGACGCGAAAAAAGTGGAACTTGACGCGGTAATGGCGAAACTTGATGAAATTACTCTCTCGGTTCCTAACCTGCCTGCAGATGAAGTGCCAGACGGTAAAGATGAAAATGACAACGTAGAGATTTCTCGTTGGGGTGAACCAAAAACTTACGACTTCGAATTGAAAGATCACGTTGACCTAGGCGAAATGGGCGGCGGTCTTGATTTTGCGAGTGCCACTAAGATTACAGGTGCACGCTTTATCGTGATGAAAGGGCAGTTTGCTCGTCTTCACCGCGCAATTGCTCAGTTCATGCTTGATCTTCACACTGAAGAGCACGGCTACACAGAAATGTATGTGCCTTACCTAGTCAACTCTGACAGCCTATTTGGTACAGGTCAGCTACCTAAGTTTGGTAAAGACCTTTTCCATACAGAGCCGCTAGAAGAGAAAGTGAACGATGAAGAGCCTCGTAAACTGTCGCTTATTCCAACGGCGGAAGTTCCTGTTACTAACATGGTTCGTGACACGATTACCGACGAAGCAGATCTGCCACTTAAAATGACAGCTCATACACCATGTTTCCGTTCAGAAGCGGGTTCTTATGGTCGCGACACTCGTGGTCTTATTCGTATGCACCAATTTGACAAAGTTGAATTGGTACAAATCACTAAGCCAGAAGACTCAATGGATGCACTTGAAGAGCTAACCGCTCATGCAGAGAAAGTTCTTCAACTGCTAGAACTTCCTTACCGTAAAGTTGTTCTATGTACTGGTGATATGGGCTTCGGTGCTCGTAAGACTTACGACCTTGAAGTTTGGGTTCCAGCGCAAGAGACTTACCGTGAAATCTCATCTTGTTCAAACATGTGGGACTTCCAAGCTCGTCGTATGCAAGCGCGTTTCCGTCGTAAAGGTGAGAAGAAACCTGAGCTTGTTCATACACTAAACGGTTCTGGTCTTGCTGTAGGTCGTACTATGGTTGCGATTCTAGAGAACAACCAACAAGCTGACGGTCGTATCGCGGTTCCAACCGTACTTCAGAAGTACATGGGCGGCGCAACGCACATCGGTTAAGCGCGAGAGAGATATAAAGCAAAAGGCGACTGATACAGTCGCCTTTTTTGTTATCAATCCGCGATAAAAAAGCCGACAGTTAGTCGGCTTTTCTACAAGAGATGCTGGGGAGAGATTAAATACTCATCTCGCCACGAAGAACTTGCTGCATCTTAACCTTAACTTGTTCGTAGCTCAGACCTTGGCTTAAAAGGTAGTGCAGTTTCGCGAGCGCTGCTTCTGGCGTCATATCATAGCCACTGATCACGCCGGCTTCTGCTAAGGCACAACCCGTTGCGTAACCGCCCATATTGACTTTACCAGCGAGACATTGAGTCAGGTTGACGACGAGAACGCCACGCTCGGACGCATCTTTGAGGTGATTGAGTAGCTCAGGATTTTGCGGAGCATTACCAACACCGAACGTCAGCAAAATCATTGCATTGACAGGCTGAAGCAACGTGTTGCGAATGACTTCGTGAGAAATTCCTGGGTACATAGTAATCACGCCGATAGGCTGTGGTGTAATGTCGTGAACTTTAAACTCACCTTCTGGTTTCTTACCTACTTCAATATCACTGCTGATTTGAATGTTGATACCCGCTTCTAGCAGTGGAGGTAGGTTTGGTGAAGTGAAGGCGTTAAAACCATCAGCGTGAGATTTTGTACTGCGGTTGCCACGCATCAGCTTGTTGTTGAAGAACAGCGTCACTTCGTTAATCGGGTAATTCGCAGCAATATGCAGGGCATTTAGCAGATTGGCTTGACCGTCAGAGCGCAGTTCAGCCAATGGAATTTGAGAGCCAGTGACAATGACAGGTTTACCCAAGTTTTCCAGCATGAACGATAGCGCAGACGCAGTGTATGCCATGGTGTCGGTGCCATGCAGGATCACGAAACCATCGTACTTATCGTAGTTATCACGGATATCATCCGCGATTTGTTGCCAATCTGCAGGTGTCATATCTGACGAGTCAATCAGAGGATCATACTCGTGGATAGTAAACTCAGGCATTTCTGGTCGATGAAACTCTGGCATGCTAGCGAGTTGTTTCTCCATGAAGCCAGCGATAGGAACATAGCCGTGATCATGGGATTTTTGCATACCAATGGTACCGCCGGTGTATGCGATATAAATATGTTTTCTTGCCATTGCTTTGAAACCAGTTAATTGTAGGGGGAACAGAGCGGGGAATTATATCTTAATCTAGGCCAATAAAAAGGGGGATTCCGCACAGGAATCCCCCCTAAATCATCTGGTCGGTTTAGTCACCATGCTGTGAAGCGATGTTATTGAACCTGACAGTTTAGGCAAAAAGCGTATTGTCCTTTTGGATCATTGAAGCTTTGCAGCATATTCGTATCTTGCAGCACTTGTTTAGCGACTGGTTGGAGTGCTTGCGGCAGCATCGACGTCGCGTCAATCCCTAAGTGGACACTGACCTGATTCATGAAATCTTGAATAAACTGCTGAGCTGGAGACAGTGGCTCTTCAACCCAATAGAGATTGTATTGCTCAACTTTAGCCAGTTCCGCTGCCAATGCGACTGCGTCATCGAAGTCACCAATTTTATCGATCAAGCCGAATTCCAATGCGTCCTGACCTGTCCAAACGCGACCTTGAGCCACATCATCTACTTTATCGATAGGTATTTGACGTGATTGACTCACTAGACCGATAAAACGGCTATAGCCATGTTCGATCCCCATTTGGAACGCTTGGGAAGCGCCATCTGAAAGACCTGTAGTGACACCGACATCAGAGAAAGGCGAAGTACCGATACCATCGGTATAGATACCCAGTTTGTTAAGACCTTTTTCAAACGTCGTGAGCACACTGAAGATGCCTATTGAACCGGTTAAGGTTGTCGGTTGTGCAATAATGCGATCTGCACTCATTGAAATCCAGTAACCACCTGAAGCGGCGAGGCTAGACATCGATACAACGACAGGTTTACCTGCTTCTTTTAGAGCCTCGACTTCGTTGCGAATGACTTCTGACGCAAATGCGCTGCCTCCAGGGCTGTCAACACGCAGTACGACGGCTTTCACTTTGTCATCATTGCGTGCTTGGCGAAGTAGGGCTGCAACTGTATCCCCCCCAACAGTGCCGCGTGGTTGCGAACCATCCATAATGGCACCGCTTGCGACCACAATCGCGATATCATCAGAAGCTAGGTTGAATTTAGGCGTCATTGTCGACTGGTACTCATAGAAGTCGACATAGTTATAGCTGTCTTCTCCATTGCTACCAAAAACATCGACAAGCTCTTTTCTTACTTGTTGGCGTGTCGCCAGTTGATCGACAAGGCCGACATTTAGCGATAATGAAGCTAGATCACCATTGTTTGCTTTAAGCAGAGCGAGAAACTCGTTCATATCAGGATTGAGTGTTTTGGCATCAAGCTGACGGTTGGCCGCGACATCATCAATATATGCGCCCCAAAGTTGCCCTAACCAGCGCGAGGCAGACTCTTTTGCTTCTTTCGACATATCGTCACGAACAAAGGGTTCTATGGCAGACTTATAGGTGCCAACACGGAATACATGGGTATTAACGTCGAGCTTTTCTAAGAGAGATTTGTAGTAAAGTGAATAGGCGCTATAACCTTTCAACATTACAGCACCATCAGGTGCAAGGTAGATCTTATCCGCATAGCTAGCGAGATAGTATTGACTCTGATTGTACATGTCGCCTACCGCGTAGATTGGCTTTCCAGAGGCCTTAAACTCATTCAATGCCTTAGCGATGTAGCGCAGTTTAGTCAGATTGGTTTCTGGCATATCGCGTAGCGCGAGAACGATACCGCTGATTTGTGAGTCATCTTTTGCACGTCGAATGGTTTCAACGATATCAAAGAGGACGTTTTCTTTCGGTAAGCTCTGCCCAAACAAAGAACCTGTCAACGAATCCATCGGATTGACATAAGTTGCCTGTTCAACAATTGGGCCAGAAATATTGACGATCAGCGCGGACTCTTTAGAAACCGTCGGTACAGGCGATTCGGCATTGGTATAGATGAAATAAATAATACCGATACTTGCCAGAAAAATCAGGTTGACGAGGGCAAGACGAATAAAAGTGATCAGCTTCCAGATCCCTTTGAAAAACATGCCAACAAACTTAAAAATACTCTTCATTTTTTCTCCGCTGCGAATTTCGCAGGTTAGGGCTTATCCAATGTAAGACCTTAGAATTCAAGATATAGTTATATCCTACTTAAACTAGTATACCCAAACAACCGTAAGATTGATCGGTGTTACAAAAATGTAAACGGGTGTTTGATTTTTAATTAATGACTTCGTATTCTGGTCAGACCACAATAAAAATAGAGTAAAGTGATGTCTTCCATGTATCCAAACCTACTAAAACCACTAGACCTCGGATTTACCCAATTGAGAAACCGAGTGTTGATGGGCTCAATGCACACGGGGCTCGAAGAACAAAAAGAAGGTCTCGGCAAGCTTGCTGCGTTCTACGAAGAGAGAGCGAAGGGTGGAGTAGGCCTAATCGTTACCGGAGGTTTTTCGCCAAATTTACGTGGTCGACTGCATCCATTTAGTGCTGAGTTTAGTAAAGCCAAACATGCTAAAGCGCATAAGGTCGTGACTGAAGCGGTTCATAAGCACGGTGGCAAAATCGCATTACAGCTATTGCATGCCGGTCGTTATGCCATGCATCCCTTTGCTCAAAGTGCCTCCTCAATTAAAGCGCCAATCGCACGTTTTGCACCGAGCGAAATGAGCACGCGTCAAATCAACAATACTATCGAAGCATTCGCTAAGAGTGCCGCTTTAGCGGTTGAAGCTGGCTATGATGGTGTTGAAGTGATGGGGTCAGAAGGCTATCTCCTAAACCAGTTTATCTGTAAACGAACCAACACTCGTTACGATGAATGGGGCGGTAGCTATCAGAATCGTATCCGCTTCCCATTGGAAGTTGTAAAAGCGATTCGTAAAGCCGCAGGGCAAGAATTTATTATCATCTTCCGTCTTTCTATGCTCGACTTAGTGGAAGAGGGAAGTACCTTTGATGAAGTGGTTGAGTTAGCGCAGGAGCTTGAAAAAGCGGGTGTGACCATTATCAATACTGGTATCGGTTGGCATGAAGCAAGAATTCCTACCATCGCGACTCAGGTACCACGCGGAGCATTTACTTGGGTTACTGAGAAAGTTCGTCCACATGTCAATGTGCCGATTGTTACCTGTAACCGTATCAATACTCCTGAAGAAGCGGAATCGATTCTCGCCAATGGTCATGCCGATATGGTCTCGATGGCAAGACCGTTCCTAGCGGACCCTCATTTTGTTATTAAGGCAGAACAGAATCAGTCGCAATTTATTAATACCTGTATTGGTTGTAACCAAGCGTGCCTCGACAACGTGTTCAAAGGTAAACGCGCAGGGTGCTTAGTCAACCCTCTTGCTTGCCGCGAAACAGAGCTGGTTGTCAAACCCGCTGAGGTGAAAAAGAACATCGCCGTGGTTGGCGCAGGTCCCGCGGGTCTAGCCTGTGCTACAACACTGGCGGAAAGAGGCCACAGTGTTGATTTGTTTGAGCGTAATGACCGAATTGGTGGACAGTTCCGTCTGGCGATGCAGATCCCGGGTAAAGAAGAGTTCAGAGAAACGATTCGTTATTTCGCTAACAGAATTGACCAAACTGGAGTGAAGCTTCACCTTGATACAGACGCTAACTATGACCTGCTCGCTGAATATGACGAAGTCGTGATGGCATCGGGTGTTGAACCACGTAAAGTCAATATTGAAGGCATTGATACACCAGAAAAAGTGATCGACTATCAGACATTGATCAAAGAGAAGACCTTTGTTGGTAATAAGGTAGCGATTGTTGGTGCCGGAGGCATTGGTGTCGATGTTGCCACTATGCTGACTGAACCCAATGGGCACAATCTTGACGATTGGTTGCATGAATGGGGGATCGACAAGGAAATTTCTCATCCAGGTGGTCTTTACCCGTATCCTGAATCGTTGAGTGATAAAACCGTATGGGTGTTACAGCGTCGCAAGGGTCGTGTAGGTAAAGGTCCGGGTAAAACGACAGGTTGGATTCACAAGCGCACTTTAGAAAAGCGCGGTGTTAATCTGCTCGGTGGCGTGAACTATGAGAAAATCGATGAACAAGGCCTTCACATTAGCGTTGATGACAAGAAACAGTTACTTGATGCAGATACTGTGATCATCTGTGCAGGACAAGAATCGGTACGTCCTTTTGAAGCTCAATGGGAACAGTTCGGTGACAAGCTGCATGTTATCGGCGGCGCAGACTATGCGGGTGAGCTTGACGCGGTAAGAGCGATTAAGCAGGGTGTAGAGCTGGCGGTTAAATTATAAGTCAGATAGCAAATAAATAAGGCCTCCAGTTGGAGGCCTTATTTTTTATCGCTTGAATTACAAAATGACGGTTTTGTTGCCGTAGACAAATACGTGATCGTTTAACACTTTGTTGAGTGCTTTACTTAATACATTTTTCTCTACATCGCGTCCTGCTTGCGCCATGTCTTGAGCACTGAAATTGTGGTCTACAGGTATCACGTCTTGTTTGATGATTGGGCCTTCGTCCAGATCATTCGTCACAAAGTGCGCCGTAGCACCAATGATCTTAACGCCACGTTCATACGCTTGTTGGTAAGGTTTCGCACCGATAAAGGCAGGAAGGAAACTGTGGTGGATATTGATGATCTTATGGTGGTACTTCTCAACAAATGATGGCGTCAACACGCGCATGTATTTCGCCAACACTAAGTAATCTGCTTGGTATTGGTCGATCACAGTGAGTAGCTTTTGCTCGTGCTCTTCACGATTGAGCCCTTCATGCGATACGTGATGGTAAGGAATGCCAAACTTGTCAGTTAAACTTTGTAACGTATCATAGTTACCCACGACAGCCGCAATCTCAACATCTAGGCTGCCATCGTAGTTCTTCATGAGAATATCGCCAAGACAGTGCGCTTCTTTGGTGACAAGGATAACGACACGCTTACGATTTGAGCCGATGAGTTTGCGCTTAGCGCCCTGTGGTAACGCTTGGTCGAGGTCAGCGAGAAATGTCTGATCATTGAAGTAACCTTCCAACTCCGTGCGCATAAAAAAGTGGCCGCTGGTGTTGTCGACAAATTCGTTGTTGTGAATGATATTGAGTTGGTGTTTGTAACAGATATTGGTGATCTTCGAAATAAGACCAGGGGCGTCCGTACAATGTGTCAGTAGTGTTTTCTTTTCCATTTAGTTAAAACTTCCGTGAATTATTTTTTTTGAATAATGAATTTTTTACGGGATTGCGAACGGTGAGCTCACCCGCATTATTGAAGCTACAATTAAACTAATATCGAAATGGTTTCAACAATTAATCTGAGTTAACCGTTTGCTCAATTTAGATGTTGGTATTTTTTCTCTTATCGCGTTTTTTAGGTGGTATTTATGGATAGAGAGTTATTAGCCCGAAAATTGTACTCAGAAAGAGTGAGCGCCCTAACAGGTGGAAAGGAATTAGACGAAGAATTACTCGACGAAATGTGGGAAAACCGTGCGTCCCCAGCGGAAGCTGCAAAAGCCTTGTCCGATTGTCAGCAAGAAGGTTTCACTGGTCCTGCTTGGCTAACTCGCTACCTCAATAAACGTTAATCTGCAAATTGCCTAGGGCGCGAAATCCTGTTCGCGCCTTGGCCTTAAAACTGCCATAATTACCTCCCCTTAAGATTAACGCTCTGCATTTAATGATTTCAAAAACCTTCTCTTCTGAAGGCGCATTAGGAAAAGCCATTCCCGGTTTTCAACCGCGCCAAGCACAACTCGACATGGCCGAAGTCGTTGCCAATGCAATCAAGTCGCAAGGTCAGGTTGTGGTCGAAGCGGGTACAGGTACAGGTAAAACTTTTGCTTACTTGGTTCCTGCACTGCTTAGCGGTAAAAAAACCATTATCAGTACAGGGTCTAAAAACCTCCAAGAGCAGTTGTTCCACCGTGATCTGCCGTTGATGACCAATGCCCTCGGATTTTATGGTCAAGTAGCCTTACTTAAGGGACGCGCGAACTATCTTTGCTTAGATCGCCTTAGCCGACAGATGGTGGAAAGCCACAATCAGACCGCAGATCCGACGCTACTCAGTCAGTTAGTTAAAGTGCGTAGCTGGTCATCCGAAACGAAAACCGGAGACTTGGGTGATTGCGATGCGATAGCAGAAGACAGCCCTGTGATACCGACCATCACTTCCACTAATGACAACTGCCTTGGTAAAGAGTGTCCGAGCTATCAGGAATGCTTTGTTCTTAAAGCACGTAAAAAGGCGATGGATGCAGACATAGTGGTCGTCAACCATCACCTGTTTTTAGCTGATCTTGCGATTAAAGAAACGGGCTTTGGGGAATTGATCCCGGAAGCTGACGTTTTTATTTTCGATGAGGCTCATCAGCTACCGGACATTGCCAGCCAATACTTTGGCCAATCTCTATCAAGCAGGCAAGTTCATGAGTTATGTAAAGACATTGAAATCGCCTATCGAACGGAAGCTCGCGATATGCGCCAGCTACAGAAAGCGGGTGAGAAGCTCTATCAGACGGTGATGGATTTACGTATAGTTCTTGGTGAGCCCGGGTTTCGTGGTAATTGGCGCGAAGCCATTAATTCCCCTTCGATTGGCCGAGAGTTGCGCCGACTCGAAGAGACATTGGATTTTGTTATCGAAGTGCTCAAGCTCGCCTTGGGGCGTAGTCAGTTATTGGATAGTGCGTTTGAACGCGCCAATACCATCAAAGCAAGATTGGTGAGGGTTTGTGATGTCTCGATTACCGGTTACTCTTATTGGTATGAGACGAGTCCACGACATTTCAGTCTGCATATCACCCCATTAACCGTAGCCGACAAGTTCCATGAGCAGATTGAGCTCAAGCAGGGAGCGTGGATATTTACTTCAGCGACCTTGGCGGTGAACAACGATTTTGGACACTTTACCGCTCGGTTAGGATTGAAACCCCAAGTTCAAATGTCTTTACCAAGTCCGTTTGACTATCAAAGTCAGGCGAGGTTGTGCGTTCCCCGTTATCTGCCAGAGCCGAATAGTCCGGGAATGGCCGACAAGTTAGTCACGATGCTAAGCCCTGTCATCGAGCAAAACCAAGGGCGCTGTTTCTTTCTATGCACATCGCATAGCATGATGAAAGAGCTGTGTGAGCGCTTTCGCCAGCATCTGACTATACCTGTATTGATGCAAGGTGAAACGAGCAAACAAAAAACACTCGCGGAATTTATGGAGCTGGGTAATGCGCTGCTGGTGGCGACGGGGGCATTTTGGGAGGGGATTGATGTTAGAGGTGATGCGCTTAGCTGTGTTATTATCGACAAATTGCCTTTTACCGCACCAGATGACCCACTATTGAAGGCTCGCATTGAAGATTGCCAGCTAAAAGGGGGAGACCCCTTTGCTCAGGTTCAAATACCGGATGCAGTAATCACCCTCAAACAGGGTGTTGGGCGCCTAATTCGCGACAAGAAAGATAGGGGAGCTCTGATTATCTGTGATAATCGCTTAGTAACCCGAGATTACGGTGGGGTCTTCCTTGCCAGTTTGCCTCCGATACCCCGCACACGTGACCTAGCGGTGGTACAGGACTTTCTTGAACATAAGTCATGTCAAAATTAAACAAACAATCAGAGATATCAATGAGTGTAAAGATCCTTGCTCTAGATACGGCGACTGAGAACTGCTCAGTTGCTCTTTTAGTAGATGATAAAGTGTACGTACGCAGTGAAGTTGCACCACGTGATCACACCAAGAAAATACTGCCTATGGTAGATGAAGTACTGAAAGAAGCGGGGTTAACCTTAGCGGAACTGGATGCACTCGCATATGGGCGTGGCCCGGGTAGCTTTACTGGTGTGCGAATTGGCATTGGTATTGCACAAGGTTTAGCGTTCGGCGCGAATTTACCTATGATCGGTGTGTCGACACTAGAAGCGATGGCTCAGGGAGTCTACCGTAAACACGCTCAAAGCCATGTCGCGACTGCGATTGATGCGCGTATGAATGAGGTTTATTGGGGACGTTTCACTCGTCAAGAAGATGGCACTTGGCTAACAGTGGATAGTGAGTGTGTGACGCCACCTCAACGAGTCGCCGATAATAGTCAAGCCGATCAACAGGTATGGTTTACGGCAGGGACGGGTTGGGATGCTTACCCAGAACAACTAAATGGTCTACAGTTCAACACGCAGAAGAGTGATGTATTGTTCCCTGATGCAGAAGATATTGTTCAACTAGCAAAATTTGAACTGGCTAAAGGTAACGCAGTGGATGTCGAAGAAGCGAGCCCAGTCTACCTTCGCGATACGGTTGCTTGGAAGAAACTTCCGGGCAGAGAATAACGACGTTCATCAGATAAACGGCATAAGCGGATAGTATGGTATCAATTAACGGTTTACCTCCTTCGGTCCCTGGCCCTAATAGGGCAAATAAGACCAATAAGAAGAATGAGGTCAAAAAATCAAGTGATAAAACACCCGTTAGTCAACCGAGTAAGGTGGCGAATGCGGTGGCACATTCTATCCGCCATGTCAGCGAATCTGAACTCCATAAAGCACAAGTTCAGTACGACCTTCCGGAAGGACGAGGACGTAAGGCGATGGAGGAGTATATGAACGTGATGACGCAAGCCAAGCGTGATGAACTATCGCAAATGCTTGGTGTCGATATTTACATCTAACGCTATGGGCTTGTCTAACCTTATGTCTCTTCGTCTATTACAACCATTGTTCATCTTGGTCGGTGCAGCATTGCTGTCGGCCTGTAGTTCGTTGCCAGAAACCTTGAAGTCCGATAATCCACAGCTAATCACCGATTACACGGTTTGGCAGTCTACACCTAATAGCGGCGATGAAGTGCGTCTCGGTGGTTTGGTTGCCAGCGTGACCAACCTTAAAGACACCACTCGTGTAGAAGTGGTCAATCTGCCAATTAGCGCATCGGGCAAACCGGATATTACTCAAGAGCCTCAAGGGCGTTTTGTTGGTTACATTCAGGGATTCGCGGATCCTGTGACCCTATCAACAGGACGACTGATCTCACTACTTGGTGACACTCAACCTAGAGAACAAGGAAAGGTAGGTGAGTATAGCTATGACTTTCCTGTAATGAAGGTCAAAGGTTATCACCTATGGAGGATTGAAGAACGTGTCATCATTCATGACTTCGACAGCTACCTCTCTCCATGTCATGGGCTGTATTGTCGCGAATCTCGCTACGGGCCTAAGCAAGGCAAAGTCATTCAAGAAGTCAAATAATGCGCGTTGAACGTAGATGGAATATTGCCGATGGCCATATTGCAGCCATCGAATACGGCTGCAAAGAAACGGCTGAACTATCCGTCGTTTTTTTACATGGTTGGTTGGACAACGCGGCCAGTTTCGAAAGCGTGATGAGCGAGTTACACGCAATCAGTCCTCAACTCCACCTTTGCGCAATCGATTTACCTGGTCATGGCCTTTCTAGCCATAAAAATGGCGGCAATTTCTACCCATTTCACGACTATATAGAGGACGTTTACCAGTTTTTGGCTAACTTATCGCCAAACAGACTGGTACTAGTGGGTCATTCGCTTGGTGCTTTGATTGCAAGTTGCTATAGTGCCGCCTTTCCTGAGCAAATCGGTGGATTAGTTCAGATAGAAGGGTATGGATCTTTGGCTGAATCATCACAAAATGCCGTTTCTCGACTACGAGAAGGGGTATTGAGTCGGCAAAGAATCCGTAGAAAACCGATGCGTGCCATGCAGTCAGTCCAAGAAGCGATAGAGCGTCGAGCAAAAGTGAACGAACTTGACGCAGAGTTGATTGCTCCTGTCGTAAAGCGCGGCCTAATCGAGATAGAAAATGGTTGGCAGTGGCGACATGACGTTAAGCTACAGAGCCAATCACTGTATCGAATGTCGCTGGAACAAGCGGCAGTATATCGCCAGCAGCTCACCCTACCTCAATGGGTTATTCTTGGTGAGCAAGGTTTCTCTTATTTGCAGTCTTTTCAGAATGATACTCCCGATTCCACTCATGTAGAGATGATCGAAGGTGGTCATCACTGTCATCTGCAATCCCCTTTTAGAGTAGCTAGCCTAATTTTTGGCTTAGTTAACAAAATTTAAACAAGTGTTTGAGTCTTTCGTGCTCAAGCAGCCCGCCTGTGCTGTAATAGACGACATTGCAAATAGAGCGTTTCACATAGTAGACAGCCAGCTAATTTCGAGGAGTTTTACCGTGGATAAACCTTGGTTATCACGTTATCCAAGTGATGTGCCAGAGCACATCAACCCAGATCAATATCCATCCTTAGTGGAGATGTTTGAACAGTCAGTACAAAAGTACGCTGACCAGCCTGCATTTATGAACATGGGCTCGGTAATGACTTTTCGCAAGCTGGAAGAGCGTAGCCGTGCATTTGCGGCTTACTTGCAGAATGAGCTGAAGTTGAAAAAAGGCGACCGTGTCGCTTTGATGATGCCTAACCTGCTGCAATATCCAGTGGCGCTGTTTGGCGTTTTACGAGCAGGCATGATTGCTGTCAATGTCAACCCACTTTACACACCTCGTGAGCTTGAGCACCAACTGAACGACTCTGGTGCGAAAGCGATTGTGATTGTTTCTAACTTTGCCAACACGCTTGAGCAAATCGTTGAAAACACATCAGTGAAGCACGTTGTTCTGACCAGTCTCGGGCAAATGCTGCCGCGTGCAAAAGGCACATTGGTCGACTTCGTAGTTAAGTATGTCAAAGGGATGGTTCCTAAATATGACCTACCGGGCGCAATTTCCATGCGTCAGGCGTTACACAAAGGTCGTCGCCTTCAATACGTGAAGCCATTTATGTCGGGTGACGATATTGCCTTCTTACAGTACACCGGTGGTACAACCGGAGTAGCTAAAGGGGCGATTCTTACTCACCGTAACATGATTGCCAACGTACTGCAGGCGAAAGGCGCGTATGGTCCGGTTCTGTCAGAAGGTCGTGAGTTAGTCGTAACCGCATTACCGCTCTACCACGTATTTGCCTTGACGGTGAACTGTCTGCTGTTTATCGAAATGGGTGGTCAGAACCTATTGATTACCAACCCACGTGATATTCCAGGTTTCGTCAAAGAGCTACAAAAATATCCATTTACTGCGATTACCGGTGTTAATACCCTGTTCAATGCATTGGTTAACAACGAAGACTTCCATGAACTGAACTTCAGTAATCTTAAGCTGGCAGTGGGTGGTGGCATGGCGGTTCAACGCGCAGTCGCAGACCAATGGAAGAAAACCACGGGTATTCATCTACTTGAAGGCTATGGCCTGACAGAATGTTCACCACTAGTAACGGGTAACCCGTATGACCTGACTGATTACACAGGGGCGATTGGTTTACCGGTACCATCAACGGAAGTCCGTATCGTTGATGATGAAGGTAATCCTCTCCCGAATACCGAAGTCGGTGAACTTCAGGTTCGTGGTCCACAGGTCATGCAAGGCTACTGGCAACGCCCTGAAGCCACCAAAGAGGTGATCAATGCTGAAGGGTGGTTATCGACTGGTGACATCGTGAAGTTTGATGATGAGGGGCTAATCCACATTGTTGATCGTAAGAAAGATATGATCTTGGTATCTGGCTTTAACGTGTATCCAAACGAAATTGAAGATGTCGTAGCTTTGCACGGTAAAGTTCTTGAGGTTGCTGCGATTGGTCAGCCACATGAAGTGTCTGGTGAACTGGTTAAAATCTATGTTGTTAAACGTGATCCTAGTTTGACTAAAGATGAGATTATCGCTCACTGTCGTCAGCACCTAACGGGCTACAAGATTCCTAAACTTGTTGAGTTTAAGGAAGATCTGCCGAAAACCAACGTAGGTAAGATTCTACGCCGTGTACTTCGTGAAGAAAACGATGCCAAGCTAGCAGAATCGCAACAAGGCTAAGTGAGTTAACTCAGCAAGCCGCAATGATTGGTGATAGAATGCCGACTATACATAGTCGGCATTTTTTATGTCGATGGAAATCGCTCATAGTGAGAAGTTAGTGAAATATCAGATTATTACTCAGTCATCACAGCTAGAAACAGTGTGTAACAGCGCTAGGGAAGCGGACGTTGTGATGTTGGATACCGAATTTGTGCGTACTCGCACCTATTATCCGCAGCTAGGTTTGATTCAACTTTTTGATGGAGAAAACCTGTCGCTCATTGACCCAACGGTCATCGAGGACATGACGGCGTTTGTCCAGCTACTGCAAGATACGTCAGTCCTAAAAGTCCTGCACGCTTGTGGTGAAGATTTGGAAGTATTTCACAATAGCTTTGACTGCTTACCTTACCCTATGGTCGATACGCAGCTAATGGCTGCCTTCCTCGGCCACGGCTTATCGACAGGTTTTGCTGCACTGGTAGCGGATTACCTAGACGTAGAGTTGGACAAAAGCGAGTCACGTACAGACTGGTTGGCGCGACCATTGACCGAGAAACAGCTAGAGTATGCCGCGGCCGATGTATATTACTTGCTTCCCCTTTATGAACAGCTATTTGAGAAAACTACTCAGGCCGGCTGGTGGCAGGCCGCTCAGCAAGAAAGTGATTTGCTTGCATCGAAACGAATTAAAACAATTCAACCTGAGCGCGCATACCTTGATGTGAAAGGGGCGTGGCAATTAAAACCTAGTGAACTAGCCGTATTGAAACCTCTAGCTACATGGCGACTAAAAGAGGCGTTGAAGCGTGACTTAGCGCTGAACTTTATCTTCAAAGAAAATGACCTTCTGAATGTCGCTCGTTTGGGTATTGAGAGCCGCAAACGAATGGAACAGGAGGGGATGGACTTGCGTTCTGTTCAGCGTCACAGTGCTCGCATCATTTCCATCGTCAAATCAGCGCTGATGACTCCGCAAGAGGAGTATCCACAAAAAATTGAGCGTCTAATGGATATGCCTGGCTATAAGCAGAAGTTTAAAGTGCTTAAAGATGAGGTTAAACGCGCCTCTCAGGCGAGTGGATTAGCCACGGAATTCTTAGCATCGAAAAAGCAATTAAATCAGCTTATTAGTTGGGTGTGGAAAAAAGACCGTGACCCTTCTTCGCTTCCTGATGTGATGCAAGGTTGGCGTTTGGAACTGTTTGGCGAAAAACTGAATAAGCTTCTGTAAACAGCCCTGATAAGGCTAGCGATATATCAAACAAAAGGGCTTCCATTTGGAAGCCCTTTGCATATCTGAGCGGATTAGCCCGCAAGCACGTCAGTCGCAACCTTGTAGCTTGGGTCTTCTTTGACGTTAATTTCGACCAGACTACCCGCTTTGTGAAGCAGTTTACGGCAGTCAGGGCTTAAATGGCGCAGATGTAATGTCTTACCTTGAGCAGAGTAGCGTTCTGCAAGGGTTTCAATCGCTTCGATAGCAGAATGGTCAGTGACGCGTGAATCTGCGAAATCGACAATAACATCGCTAGGGTCTTTGATTGCATCGAAAATTTCTAGGAAATTAGCCACTGAGCCAAAGAATACTGGACCGTGGATCTTGTACTCTTTTGAGCCTTCCTCGTTAATGCAGGTATCCGCGTAAATGTGTTTAGCGTGCTGCCAAGCAAACATCAGAGCGGACGCAATCACACCGACAAAGACAGCGATAGCGAGGTCAGTGAGTACTGTAACTACGGTTACCAATACAATAACAAAGAAATCTTGCTTCGGTACACGACGAGCGAGTTTAAAGGTTGCCCATTCAAATGTGCCGATGACAACCATGAACATCACACCAACCAGTGCCGCGAGTGGAATCATTTCGATCAGCGCGGAAGCAAACAGAATGAACATCAGTAGTGCAACTGCCGCGACGATACCCGACAGACGACCACGACCACCAGAGTTTACGTTGATCATTGATTGACCAATCATCGCACAACCGCCCATTGCCCCAAATACGGAACAGGTCATGTTTGCCATACCTTGACCGATACATTCACGGTTAGACTGGCCACGAGTGTTCGTCATCTCATCAAGCACTGTCAGTGTAAGCAGAGATTCAATCAGGCCGATAGCCGCAAGAATGATGGCGTATGGCAAGATGATTTGCAGTGTCTCAAATGTGAACGGTACTGCTGGGAGCGAGAACGTCGGTAATGAACCTGCTAGCGTTGCGGCTTCGTCCCCGGACATAGTGCGTAAGAAGTCAACAACGGTACGTGTTTCCAGATCTAAGCCAATAACTAGAGCACTTACCGTGACGATAGCCACCAGTGATGAAGGGACTGCAGTTGTGAACTTAGGTAGGAAATGAATGATAGCCATCGTAAGCGCAACGAGACCGAGCATCAACATCATCTGGTCTTGTGGTAACCAAGTCAGCATACCATTGAGATCCGGCGCTTTAAATTGACCAAGCTGAGCTAAGAAGATCACAATCGCCAAACCATTAACGAAACCGATCATAACAGGATGTGGCACGATACGAATGAATTTGCCGAGTTTAAATAGACCTGCAGCAATCTGTAGGATACCTGCGAGTAAGATAGCGGCAAAGAGGTATTGTACGCCGTGTGACGCAACCAGAGAGACCATCACAACGGCCATCGCGCCTGTTGCACCAGAGATCATACCTGGACGACCGCCAAAAATTGAGGTGATTAGGCCAACGATGAAAGCGGCATATAAGCCGACCATTGGGTCAACACCCGCAACAAATGCGAATGCGACGGCTTCAGGAACCAAGGCAAGTGCGACGGTTAAACCTGATAAAACATCATTTTTTACAGAGTGTTTTGAAAATTGTGGAAATTCAAACATGTTTGCTCAGTTTGGCTAAGTGGTTATAAGTAGTCTGAATTGTATTTAGTCGCCACTGGGCAAAGTGCAATGTAAAAGAGCAGAGTGACTAAATGAAATACTCTCGGTGGTTAACTACGTAGAGTATAGATTCAGGTCGAGTCGGCGAATGCTACCGAAAAGTGTGATTAAGTTCAAGATTGGAGCCCATATTGAACCATATTTGTGATCAATAGATGCAAATCGCTTAATCAGTTTCATTGTAGGCGTTTGCTTACATTGAAGTTTGCAAGATATAAAAAAACAGCCTCTAATTAGAGGCTGTTTATCAACAGATCAGTGATGACTAAAACTGAGGTTTGGTCATTACTGCGCCAGCTTGATTTGTAGCAACTTGGCTGCCTGCGCCACGAGACTGGTAACGGTCTTCTTTAAGTGGTGCTGCGACTACAGTGATCTCTTTCATCTCTGTATTGCCTGGAGCTTTTGCCATAGGAGCACTTGCGTGACCTTTAAAGCCTTGAGGTACCAAGATTTCAGAAGTTGTGACTTCGATAACTGGCTCCGCTTGAATAACGGCAGGTTCAGATTGCTCAACAACCTCTACTACTGGAGCAGTTTCAACCGCTTCAACGACTTCAACGATTTCGTTTTCAATCACAGGAGCCACTTCAGCCACTTCGGTAACCACAGCTTGTTGCGCTTCAACAATCACAGGTTCTTCGCGGCGAATGATGACTTTACCCATTGCCATTTCTGGGCAAGCAAAACCACCTAAAGTACTCGTTGTTGTTTCAACGGCAACCGCTTCAACGACAGGAGCCTCAACCTTATCAGCCTTAGCGTGTTTAGGTGCTGGCTTGATAATGCCGTAGCTTGGCATCACTTTACCCATCGCCATCTCAGGAGAGGCTACACCCCCCTTACGTAAGCGGAATGGATTAGGACGACGGTCACGACCGCGACGGCGACGTTGTCCGCTAGCACGTAAGTGACGAGGTGAACGACGGTTACGACGTTGTTTTGGTTGCTCTGCAGACTCTTCTGCTTCGGCTTCCACTACGGCCTCTTCGAACATCTCTGCTTTAGCATCGCTAGCAATTAGTTTCGCTTCTTCGTCAGCTTTAGCTTGTGCTTCTTGATCTTTAACACGAACTTGCTTAGAAAGTTTGCGACGCTGGCGGCGCTCTTTCACTTTTGCCGCTTTCTCTTCAGAGCGTTCTTTAGCCGCTTCTGGCTTCTCATTGAGTTGCGCATCAGCCGCCAGTTTCAGACCTTCTTCAGCAACTTTGCTTGCCTTAACATCGTCACGCTTGTTACGACGTGGTTCCTGTTTAGGCTTACGGTTTTGTTGCTGCTTACTACGTTCGTTCGCTTTTACTTCGCTCTTCGCTTCGTCACGCGTGTTCTTACGCTTGTTATCGCGTTTGTCTTCACGGTTTTCGTTACGACTTTCGTTGCGGTTATCGCGGTTGCTGCGACGACGGTTATCATTGCGATTACGGCGGTTACGGTTATTACGGTTACCGTCTTTACGCTCGTTCTGCTGTTGCTTCTCTTGATCTTGCTCTTTTTGTGAAGAGCCGAAAAGGAAGCTACCTAAAGCTTTAAAGAAGCGGCTTACAAGACCAGGTTGTGACTCTTGCTGTTCCGCGCTGTCTGCTTTCTTCTCAGGCGCTTTTACTGGGCTAGGAGCAGGTGCTGATTGTGTTGGTGCCGCGAAACCTTTCAGAGCTGGCTCTTCAATTTTCTTAGGCTTAATATCAACTTCTGCAGGTTCCTTACCTTCAGCCTCTTTCATTGCTTCGATTTTCTGAGGCAATAGGTAAGAGAGCAGATCAAACTCTTCGCCTTCGCGGATACGGATCACGTCAAAGTGCGGTGTTTCCATATCAGAGTTTGGTACAACAGTAATTTTAACGTCTTGAATGCGCTCAATGTGGTTAACTGAGCGGCGCTTCTCATTTAATAGGTAAGAAGCGATAGGCACAGGTACAACTGCAAGAACCTGAGCTGTATTGTCTTTCAATGCCTCTTCTTCAATCAGACGAAGAACAGACAATGCAAGAGATTCGTTGTCGCGAACGACGCCAGTACCTGTACAGCGAGGGCAAATATGGTGACTTGCTTCTGCTAGCGAAGGGCTAAGACGTTGACGAGACATTTCTAACAAACCGAAGCGAGAAATTCGGCCTATTTGTACACGTGCACGATCCATGCGAACAGAATCGCGTAGTCGATTCTCTACTTCACGCTGGTGTCGAACTGGAGTCATATCGATAAAGTCGATAACCACTAGACCACCGAGATCGCGTAGACGAAGTTGACGTGCAATTTCTTCCGCTGCCTCTAAGTTAGTGTTTAATGCTGTCTCTTCGATATCTCCGCCCTTTGTTGCGCGAGCAGAGTTAATGTCGATAGATGTAAGAGCTTCTGTTGGGTCAATAACGATTGAACCACCCGATGGAAGACGAACTTCGCGTTGGAAGGCCGACTCAATTTGGCTCTCAATTTGGTAGTGACTAAACAGCGGAACTTCACCATCGTATTTCTTAACACGATTTACGAAGTCTGGACGAACCAAACGGATGTGCTCAAGAGCACGTTCGTAAATGGTGTTGCTATCGATAAGAATTTCGCCAATGTCACGACGTAGGTAATCACGAATCGCTCGAACAATAACGTTACTTTCCTGGTGGATTAGGAAAGGTGCCGCGTTTGCATCTGAAGCTTGCTTAATCGCGCCCCAGTGGTTCAAAAGCACGTTTAAATCCCACTCAAGTTCTTCTGCACTCTTACCAACACCCGCAGTACGAACGATTAGACCCATACCTTGCGGCAGTTCTAATGTGCTAAGTGCTGATTTTAGTTGAGTACGCTCATCACCTTCGATACGGCGAGAAATACCACCGGCACGAGGGTTATTTGGCATAAGAACTAGGTAGCTACCCGCAAGCGAGATGAACGTAGTAAGAGCTGCGCCCTTGCTACCGCGTTCTTCTTTTTCAACTTGTACGATTACTTCTTGGCCTTCAGTAAGCACTTCTTTAATGCTTGGACGACCTTGGTAGGTGTAACCTTCAGGGAAATATTCGCGGGCAATTTCTTTAAGAGGGAGGAAGCCGTGTCTTTCTGCACCATAGTCAACGAAAGCCGCTTCAAGGCTAGGTTCGATGCGAGTGATACGTCCTTTGTAGATATTTGCTTTTTTTGATTCATGTCCAGGGCTTTCGATATCCAAATCGTACAGGCGCTGACCATCAACCAAAGCAACACGCAACTCTTCTTTTTGAGTTGCGTTAATTAACATTCTTTTCATTGATAAATCTCGTTGTCATTCTTTGTTTTATGACTTGTCATTGCTATCGCTTTCATGGTGCCAGATCCCATGGCTTAATCGTTGCAGCCTCCCGGCTGGAGGGATGCGCTCGGGCACTTCAGTCTCACAAGCTTTCTCGTTTAGCTTGTGAGCCGCATTATTGGCGGTAAACACTCAACATGATCGGCGACGAGTAGGGTGACAAGATTGTTAATTTCAAAAATGTCTTACGCCGTGTGCTGCATTTTGGTAAATTAACGGGCTACTCAAATTATTGCTCAAAAATGAGTTGGTTTGTTTAAAAGGCAACCAAATCACTTATTGCAGGGGTGAACTATAGCAGTACCCATTAAAGTCAGCAATCTGCTTTATAATAATTCGCTAAAAAAGCCGATTTTATTTTCCGTAAGTATCTGTTTTATAGGTTTTATTGAGCCTGATTTATGAAATTGTAATAAAGTCGATGGATTTTTATTCGTAGCGGATCTTGCATCCATTATTAGTTGAGCAATTTTCCAATATGTTGCGAAGAAAATGTGATTTTGCGCAACTTTGAATGATAGAATAATCAGATGAGTGAAATAAGAACAAAAGTCCAGTTTGTCGACATAGACGAAGACATGGCGGGTCAGCGTATTGATAACTTCTTACGCAACCAGTTGAAAAGTATCCCTAAAAGCATGGTTTATCGAATCTTGCGTAAGGGAGAGGTGCGAGTAAACAAAAAACGTGTCAAAGCGGAATATAAGCTGAAAGCTGGGGATCTAATCCGAATTCCACCCGTCACCGTTGAAGAAAAAGCCGATGAAGTCGCCCCTAGTACAAAGTTAAATAAGGTGGCTGAACTCGAGCACATGATTATCTATGAAGATGATCATATGTTGGTCTTAAATAAACCTTCAGGTACAGCAGTGCATGGCGGAAGTGGGCTAAAGTTTGGAGCCATTGAAGCGTTAAGGGCGTTACGTCCAGATGCACGTTTCCTTGAACTGGTGCATCGCATTGACCGAGATACGTCAGGAATCTTGTTGGTGGCGAAAAAACGTTCGGCTCTACGTCACTTGCAAGCGCAATTTCGTGAAAAGACCGTTCAGAAGTATTACTTCGCTTTAGTCATGGGTGAGTGGAAAAGTAGTTGTAAGGTTGTCAACGCCCCTTTGCTTAAAAATGAAGTTAACAGCATTGTGCGAGTGAACCCTAACGGTAAACCATCAGAAACTCGATTTAAGATTATCGAGAAGTTTGCCGATGCGACACTGATACAAGCAAGCCCTATTACGGGCCGTACCCATCAAATTCGCGTGCATACTCAGTACACGGGTCATCCGATAGCTTGGGACGACAGATATGGTGACCGACGTTTTGACGCATACACGGCGAAAGTAGGGCTAGATCGTCTTTTCCTTCATGCGGCTAATATTAAGTTTCAACATCCTTCGAATGATGAATGGATGGAAATTAATGCGCCGATGGAACCGAAGTTAGAAAAGACTCTAGCAGGGCTAAGAGCAAATACTGCTCGTTAGAGCACTTCAAAGCCTTGGTTGTGCAACATATCAATCAAGTCGATCAATGGTAAGCCGACCAAGGTGTTTGGATCTTTACCTTCGAGTCGTTCGAATAGTGCGATACCCAAGCCTTCACTTTTGAAGCTGCCAGCGCAGTATAGTGGTTGCTCTTTAGCCACGTAGCTTTCTATTTGCTGTTGGCTTAGTGAGCGAAAGTGAACTGTAAAGGTGTCGACTTTAACCTCAGTCTGTTTGGTGAGGTTGTTGTGCACAGCCAGACCAGTGAAAAACTGAATCGATTGACCACTTTGTTGTGTCAATTGCTCAATCGCTTTTTGCTCGGTAAGTGGCTTACCAATGATTCGACCGTCAATCACACACACTTGGTCGCTGCCAATGATCAAAGCAGGTTCTTCAACCTGACATGACTCTGCTTTGCCTTTGGCTAAGCGTGAAACTAGCTCGATAGGTGTTTCGTGCTCTAAGGGTGTTTCATCAAATTGTGGAGAGGCAGTAATAAATGAAACTGCCAATTTATTGAGCAGTTGTTGGCGGTATGGTGATGTTGAAGCTAAAACTAGTTGGTAATTCTGCATTTTAATTTACAATCTAACAGCGGGTTAGTGTGAGCTTAATCTATATTATGGTTGTGATACTAGCTCTCTTGAGGAGAAGGAAAAAAAGTACAACTTTTTGCCCTTTTTCTTTGACTCTAAACGATTTGGAAGATAAAATTCGCGCCCTATGCAAAAGGTAAAAATACCGCGTACGATTGATCCGTCACGCGCTGCTCAAAAGCGACTAGATGTTGAAGGTATTATTCAAGTTAGTCTCTTTAAGCGCTTAGAGGAATCAGTTGAAGGCGTTAAACGCGACGCCCAAGTGTCAATGTCATTTGACTTAGATGAGCAGCGACTCGTTGTTATCTCTGGTAAAGCTAACATCGTGGTCGACTTAGAGTGTCAACGCTGTAATGAGGTTTTCGCACATGAGTGCGACGTCCAATTCACTTATACACCGTATTACGGTGAAAAGACTGAAGAGGAAGCACCGGAAGAGTACGATTTGGTAGATCTGAACGAGTACGGTGAAATAGACCTAATACAGTTAGTTGAAGACGAGTTCATTCTAAACTTGCCTCAAATAGCAATGCACGATGAAGCGGACTGTAGCGTTGATTCAGATAATATGGTGTTTGGTAAACTTCCAGAAGAAATTGTGGAAGAAAAGAAACCGAATCCATTTGACGTTTTAAAAAGCTTAAAGAAGTAATTCTTTAAGAACTTACATAGGAGTAGGGTCAATGGCCGTACAAAAGAGCAAGAAATCACGTTCAATGCGTGGCATGCGTCGTTCACACGATGCACTAACTACAGCAGCACTTTCTGTAGACGCAACTTCAGGTGAAACTCACCTACGCCACAACGTAACTGCTGAAGGTTACTACCGTGGCAAAAAGGTTATCAACAAGTAAGGTTGACCTTTGCAAAATATAACCGTTGCACTTGATGCAATGGGCGGGGATTTCGGTCCTCGCGTCACAGTGCCTGCCGCCGTGCAGGCACTGTCGCATTTCCCAGAGCTAAAAGTGATCCTTATTGGTGATCAAACCGCGATCACGTCTCAATTATCTTCTCTTGGTTATAAACAGGATACGCGTTTGAGTATCCAGCATACTGACCGAGTGATCTCCAACTCAGAAAAACCTTCTCTTGCACTTAGAAATAGCCACGGCACGTCGATGGCCACTGCAATTGAATTGGTCGCTGAAAATCAAGCGGACGCTTGCGTAAGTTGTGGTAACACAGGCGCCTTGATGGCACTGTCTCGTTTCAAGTTGAAATTGTTACCTGGAATCGAAAGACCTGCTCTTATCTCTGCGTTACCTACCGCCTCCGGGGGACGAACCTGGATGCTCGATTTAGGAGCGAATGTATCAAGTGATGCCGATTCACTGTTTCAATTCGCTGTCATGGGTAGCGCTCTGGCCGAGCAATATTTGCAGCGAGCGCCTCGTGTCGCGATTCTCAATATCGGCGCTGAGGAAATTAAAGGTAATGACCTTGTAAAGCGTTGCGCGGAGATGCTCGCTCAAACTCATTCGGTTAATTTTGTTGGTTACATTGAAGGTAACCAGCTATTACACGATGCCGCAGATGTTGTTGTTTGCGATGGTTTCGTGGGCAATGTTTGTCTTAAAGCCTGTGAAGGCACAGCTCAGCTATTTATTGATAAGTTAAAATCGAGCATGATGACCTCATCTCTAAAGGGTTGGATTGCAAGAAAATTATTTTCTGGCTTATTTAATGAGCTAAAAACATTGAACCCCGACCAGTATAACGGCGCAAGTTTGCTAGGATTGCGCGGCATTGTCATAAAAAGCCACGGAAGTGCTGACGTAGACGCAGTCATCAACGCGATTGGTGAAGCACTGCATGAGGTCAAACGACAAGTACCCAGCCGTATTAGCGATCGTTTGGAAGCGGTTTTACTCGAGAGGCATTATTAGTCTTCATGTATAGCAAAATTTTAGGTACTGGCAGCTACCTGCCATCTCAGGTGCGTACTAACGCAGACCTAGAGAAAATGGTAGATACTAGTGATGAGTGGATTGTTACTCGCACGGGTATTAAAGAACGTCGCATTGCTGCTGAGAACGAGACAGTTGCCGACATGGGTTATATCGCTGCGAAAAATGCGATTGAAATGGCAGGTATCGATAAAAACGATATTGACCTTATTATTGTCGCCACAACGAGTGGCAGCCATACCTTCCCATCGTCTGCATGTCAGGTTCAAGCCAAGCTTGAGATAAAAGGTTGTCCAGCATTTGACTTAGCAGCGGCATGTTCAGGTTTTGTATATGCTCTGTCTGTTGCGGATCAACATATCAAATCGGGCATGTGCAAAAATGTGCTGGTGATTGGTTCTGACGCACTTTCTAAAACTTGTGACCCAACAGACCGTTCGACCATTATTTTGTTTGGTGACGGTGCGGGTGCAGTAGTAGTAGGGCAGAGCGAAGAGCCAGGCATTCTTTCGACTCACATTTATTCAGATGGTCGCTTTGGTGAACTACTCAGCCTTGAAGTACCTGAACGTGGTAAAGATGCTGACAAGTGGTTACACATGGCAGGTAATGAAGTGTTTAAGGTTGCGGTAACTCAGCTTTCTAAGTTGGTTAAAGATACGCTTGCCGCGAACGACATGCACAAGTCTGAATTAGACTGGCTAGTTCCGCATCAGGCGAACTATCGCATTATTTCTGCTACGGCCAAAAAGTTATCAATGTCACTTGACCAAGTGGTCATTACCCTAGATAGGCACGGCAACACGTCGGCGGCGACGGTACCAACCGCGCTAGATGAAGCTGTACGTGATGGGCGTATCAAGCGTGGCCAGACACTGTTGCTTGAAGCATTCGGTGGCGGCTTCACATGGGGCTCGGCTTTAGTCAAATTCTAAGCCAAACGAAATTTATGATTAAGGTGCTTAATCGCATCTTTCTTACTTAGTTTTAAGGAAAAGAAAATGAGCAAGTTTGCTATCGTATTTCCAGGTCAGGGTTCTCAAGCTGTAGGTATGCTTGCTGAACTTGGCGAACAGTATGACGTAGTTAAACAAACATTTGCTGAAGCGTCTGACGCTCTTGGCTACGACCTATGGGCGTTGGTTCAAAATGGTCCTGCTGAAGATCTCAATCAAACGCACCGTACTCAGCCAGCATTGCTAGCTTCTTCTGTTGCTATCTGGCGTGTGTGGCAAGAGCTTGGCCTTGAGCAACCAGCTAACCTAGCAGGTCACAGCCTAGGTGAATACTCTGCGCTAGTTTGTGCGGGTGTTATTGACTTTAAACAAGCGATTAAGCTTGTTCAGCTTCGTGGTCAGCTAATGCAAGAAGCGGTGCCAGCGGGCACAGGCGCAATGTACGCAATCATCGGTTTAGACGATGATGCGATTGCGAAAGCGTGTGAAGAAGCAGCACAAGGTGACGTTGTATCACCAGTGAACTTTAACTCTCCAGGTCAGGTCGTAATCGCTGGTAGTAAAGATGCGGTAGAACGTGCAGGTGCACTTTGTAAAGAAGCGGGCGCTAAGCGTGCACTTCCTCTACCTGTATCAGTACCTTCACACTGTGCACTAATGAAACCTGCGGCAGATAAGCTAGCGGTTGCTCTTGAAGAGATCGAATTTAACGCACCTCAGTTCCCAGTCATTAACAACGTTGATGTCTCAGCAGAAACTGACCCAGCGAAAATCAAAGACGCACTGGTACGCCAGCTATACAGCCCAGTTCGCTGGACTGAAAGCGTGCAACTGATGAGTGAGCAAGGAGTTGAGACGTTATTGGAATTTGGTCCTGGTAAAGTTCTAACTGGCCTAACAAAACGCATTGTTAAGACACTAGGCGGCGCAGCCGTGAATGATGTTGCATCTCTAGAAGCTGCTAAGTAATAAAGAATTTAAGGAATAACGAACATGATGAACCTAGAAGGCAAGATTGCTCTAGTAACTGGTGCTAGTCGTGGTATTGGTCGCGCTATCGCTGAACTGCTTGTTGAGCGCGGTGCAACAGTTATTGGTACAGCAACGTCTGAAAGTGGTGCTGCAGCGATCAGCGAGTACCTTGGTGAAAATGGTAAAGGTCTAGCACTAAACGTAACTGACGTTGAGTCTATTGAAGCAACGCTTAAGACTATTAACGACGAGTTCGGTGCAATCGACATTCTAGTGAATAACGCTGGTATCACTCGCGATAACCTACTAATGCGAATGAAAGACTCTGAGTGGGATGACATCATCGACACTAACCTAACGCCAATTTTCCGTATGTCTAAAGCGGTACTACGCGGTATGATGAAGAAGCGTTCAGGTCGTATTATCAACGTAGGCTCAGTTGTTGGCACTATGGGTAATGCAGGTCAAGCAAACTACGCAGCGGCAAAAGCGGGTGTTATTGGTTTCACTAAATCGATGGCTCGTGAAGTGGCTTCGCGCGGCGTAACGGTGAATACTGTTGCTCCAGGTTTCATTGAAACTGATATGACGAAAGCGCTAAACGATGATCAGCGCGCTACCACACTGGCGAACGTTCCAGCTGGTCGTCTAGGTGATCCACGTGAGATTGCTTCAGCAGTAGTATTCCTTGCTTCTCCAGAAGCAGCTTACATTACTGGCGAAACTTTGCATGTAAATGGCGGCATGTACATGGTGTAAAACGCTTTCCTGGCAGAAAAGGTGAACTTTTTCATTAATTTTCACTCAAATTTCTGCCAGCTAAGTGAATTTGCACGAATTGTCGTCAACTAGGCTACTTATTGTCATAAAAATAGCCTATAGTTTGTGGTTGATGACGAGAACATGCGCAAGATTTGTGCATGATTTAAGTCAAAAATGTATTGAATTTCGGTTAAAATCGCTAAAATTGTGGTTTGACCAGCAAGGTCCCTCTTGCAACTTTCAGTAGTTCGAATAAACTACGGAATCATCGCATTAGGCGAAATCTGTAAAGGAAAAGAAAAAATGAGCAACATCGAAGAACGCGTAAAGAAAATCATTGTTGAGCAGCTAGGTGTAGACGAAGCTGAAGTTAAAAACGAAGCTTCATTCGTTGACGATCTAGGTGCTGATTCTCTAGACACTGTTGAACTAGTAATGGCTCTAGAAGAAGAATTCGACACTGAGATTCCAGACGAAGAAGCTGAGAAAATCACTACTGTTCAAGCTGCAATCGACTACGTAAACAGCGCTCAGTAATATCTCTCCCAGGCGGCCTTCTGGCCGCCTGTGTTCTTTTTAACACTTCTATCCTTCCATAGAATCATTTCAATTCCGGAGAATAAAATCGTGTCCAAGCGTCGTGTTGTTGTCACTGGCATGGGTATGTTGTCACCGGTAGGCAACACCGTAGAATCATCTTGGAAAGCCTTGCTAGCTGGTCAAAGTGGTATTGTAAATATTGAACACTTTGATACCGAAAATTTCTCAACTCGCTTTGCGGGCCTGGTGAAAGACTTTGACTGTACTGAATACATGTCTAAGAAAGATGCGCGTAAAATGGATTTATTCATCCAGTACGGCATTGCAGCTGGTATCCAAGCTTTAGATGACTCTGGTTTACAAATTAACGAAGAAAATGCACCTCGTGTAGGCGTAGCGATTGGTTCAGGCATCGGTGGTCTAGATCTCATCGAAGCAGGCCATACTGCTCTTGTTGAAAAAGGCCCACGTAAAGTTAGCCCATTCTTCGTTCCATCAACCATCGTTAACATGGTTGCAGGTAACTTATCTATTATGCGTGGTCTTCGCGGTCCTAACATCGCGATCTCGACGGCGTGTACTACTGGCCTTCACAACATTGGTCATGCAGCTCGTATGATTGCATACGGTGATGCTGATGCAATGGTTGCTGGCGGTGCTGAAAAAGCGTCTACGCCACTTGGCATGGCAGGCTTTGGTGCAGCGAAAGCACTATCAACTCGTAACGATGAGCCACAAAAAGCTTCTCGTCCTTGGGATAAAGACCGCGATGGTTTCGTTCTCGGTGACGGTGCAGGCATGATGGTGCTTGAAGAGTATGAACACGCTAAAGCGCGTGGTGCGAAGATTTATGCTGAGCTTGTTGGCTTTGGTATGTCTGGTGACGCTTACCACATGACTTCACCTAGTGAAGACGGTTCAGGTGGTGCGTTAGCAATGGAAGCCGCGATGCGTGATGCTGGTATTACTGGTACTCAGGTAGGCTACGTTAACGCTCATGGTACATCAACTCCAGCAGGTGATGTGGCAGAAATCAAAGGCGTTAAGCGCGCTCTAGGTGAAGAGGGTGCTAAACAAGTCAAGGTTTCTTCAACGAAATCGATGACTGGTCACCTACTTGGTGCTGCGGGTTCGGTTGAAGCTATCATTACTGTAATGTCGCTTGTTGACCAGATTGTTCCACCAACAATCAACCTAGATAATCCAGAGGAAGGCCTAGATATCGATCTTGTTCCTCATACAGCTAAAGAAGTATCGATGGAGTATGCAATCTGTAACTCGTTCGGCTTTGGCGGTACTAACGGTTCGTTAGTCTTTAAAAAGATCTAATTAGACTTTTTCTGGTTTAAAACGGCTTAATGCTTTGGCATTAAGCCGTTTTGTTATTTAATAAGCCAAGATTTTCACTCGCTTCGATGCCAGACAAATAAGGAAGTGACATGTTTTTGGTTAACGGCAGTCCCTCTGATTTTATCTCTTTAACCGATCGATCATTCCAATACGGTGATGGCTGTTTCACCACCATGCTGACAAAAAATGGCACCATTCAATACTGGTCATATCATATAGATCGCATGAACGCTTGCTTGGACTTGTTACAAATTCCTCATCCTGATTGGCAACAGGTAGAGCAGTGGTTGGACAGAGTGGCGAGATCAGATAACAGGGCTGGTATCAAGCTCCATATTAGTCGTGGCGAAGGGGGTAGGGGATATAGCCCTACTCAAGTGGACTCACCAAATGTTACTATTAGCGACTTTATTTATCCGCCTCACTATGAACAATGGCTAGAGCAAGGATTGTCGCTCGGAATATGCACCACGCGGCTTGGGTACAACCCACTATTGGCTGGGCATAAGCATAACAATCGTCTTGAACAGGTGCTACTGAAAGCTGAAATGGATGGCGCTCATTTGCCTGATGGCATTGCACTCGATATCGATGATCATGTCATAGAAACTACTATGGCAAACGTGTTTTGGTTTCACGGTAACCAGTTATGTACTCCTGATCTCTCTAAGTCGGGGGTTTCGGGCGTGATGAGACGGGTCATCTTGGAGTGGGCCAAGGCGAATGGCATCGCAATCGAAGTCAGCAACTTCGCTTTGACAGATGTGCTAGACGCTGACGAAGTGTTTATCACCAATTCAATTCTTGGCGTTGCACCGGTAAACCAGATAGGTGAAAAGACGTTTGCAATAGGAACAATAACTAAACGAATTCAGGAGATGGTTAACTCGTGATTAAAAAAATCACTCTTTTTCTGCTATTGGTAGTCGCACTCGCAGCGGCTGGCTACTTCTATGTTGCCAAGCAGGTTCAACACTATGTGGATCAACCTATAAAGATCGAACAAGCCGAAATTTTCACTATTGAATCAGGAACGAGTTTTAATCGTGTTTTGTCTAATCTAACCAAAGCTGGTTGGATAGAAACGAGCGATATGGTTCAGTTCGTACGCCGTTTTCATCCTGAACTTACCCAACTTAGGGCAGGAACCTACCTCCTTGAGCCGGGTCTTGATCTTAAGCAAGCCTTGATGCAATTTAAGCAAGGTAAAGAACATCAGTTTGCGATCACTTTTGTCGAAGGTTCTACATTCAAAGAGTGGCGAGAAATTTTAGAAACATCGCCGTACTTAGAACACGAGCTAATGGGGCTCAGTGAGGCCGAAATCGCGGATTTAGTGGGTTTGCCATATCAGAAGCTTGAGGGTTTGCTCCTCGCAGAAACCTATCACTATACATTTGGTGCGTCCGATCTGGATATTATCAAGCGAGCTGCGGCTAAGCTTCAGGCAGTGCTTGATGAGCACTGGGAAAAACGTCAGGCTAATTTACCCCTTAAAACATCGTACGAAGCCCTAATTCTTGCCTCTATTATAGAGAAAGAGACGGCTGTTGAATCGGAGCGTGAGCGTGTTGCCGCGGTGTTTGTAAATCGCCTCAACAAACGTATGCGACTACAAACGGATCCTACGGTTATCTATGGCATGGGAGACAAGTACGACGGCAATATTCGCAAAAAAGATCTGCGTACTCCGACCCCTTATAACACCTATACCATTTTTGGATTGCCGCCAACACCGATCGCTATGCCTGGAGAGGCATCTATCGCCGCAGCGTTGAATCCTGAAGATAGTAACTATCTTTATTTTGTCGCAAGTGGCAAGGGTGGTCACGTTTTCTCTAAAACATTGGTTGAACATAACCGCGCTGTTCAAGCGTATCTAAAACAATTAAGAAGTAACAAATGAAAAACGCGAAATTCATCGTTATCGAAGGCCTAGAAGGGGCTGGTAAAAGCACGGCGATTCAAGCTGTTCTAGAAACTCTCAAACAGGCGGGTATTGAGCGTATTCAGCATACACGTGAACCTGGTGGTACCGCATTGGCGGAAAAACTTCGTACCCTTGTGAAGCAAGAGCACCAAGGCGAAGAATTGCAGGACATGACGGAACTGCTATTGATGTATGCTGCCAGAGTTCAATTGGTTGAGAATGTCATAAAACCAGCTCTTGCTGATGGTATCTGGGTGGTTGGTGACCGTCATGATATGTCTTCTCAAGCTTATCAGGGTGGTGGTCGTCAGATTCCTCGTGAAACCATGCAGGCGCTCAAGAAAACGACCTTGGGAGATTTCAAGCCCGACTTAACGATTTATCTAGATCTCGATCCTCGTGTCGGCTTAGAGCGTGCTCGAGGACGTGGCGAGCTTGACCGCATCGAAAAAATGGACATGAGCTTTTTTGACAGAACACGCGAACGCTATTTGGAAATTGCTGAACAAGATGATTCGGTTGTGGTTATCAATGCAGAGCAAGCGATTGCAAAGGTTGCTGCGGATATCTCTGCCGTGTTAAGTGATTGGGTGAACGCGTAGCCTATGAACCAACTTTATCCTTGGCTGACTGACTTATGGCAGGAGTGGCAGGCAAATCTACAAACTGACCGTTTTTCTAACGCGTCTCTTGTCGTCGCGCAACAAGGGATGGGCATCGAGCAGCTAATTGAGCAGTTTAGTCGAGCTGTGATGTGTCAAAACTATCCTGCTGAGGCTTGTGGGTTTTGTCACTCATGTCAGCTGATGGAGTCGAACAGCCATCCTGACTATCACATCATCCAGCCTGAAAAAGAGGGCAAGACGATCACTGTCGAACAGATTCGCCAATGTAATCGACTCGCGCAGGAATCGTCACAGCTATCTGGGGCAAGGCTGTTTGTTATTCATCCTGTCGAAGCGATGAATGAATCGGCGGCGAACGCCCTGCTTAAAACGTTAGAAGAGCCTTCTTCGAGCTGTTTGTTCTTGTTGGTAACGCATCGTTCACATTCACTATTGCCAACAATTACTAGCCGTTGTCAGCAGTGGCACTTGGCCGCTCCTGAATCTCAATCGGTAGCCAAATGGTTAAGTGAACAGTCGATTGGTGAAGTGCCTGCTTACGCTGCCCATATTAATGGCAATGCGCCTCTCGCGACATTGACGTTTGTTCAGCAGGGAAAAGTGAGTCACTATCTTGAACTTGAATCGCAATTTCTTGCCCTATGCCGACAGCAAGGGGACGTTGTCAAATTGGCTAAAGATCTTGCTCAAGAGCCTAGCGAATCACTTAATTGGATATGGTATCTGCTTGCAGATGCACAAAAGGTTCACTACGGTTTGCACTCCTCGTCTTTTACACCTGGAGCTTCTCAAGTAGCACAGCTAGTGGACTATCAGAAGTTGTATACACAGACTCAGGAATTAATCAAACTCATAGAGCAGCTTAGACTACACTCTGGTTTAAATGCTGAGTTGCTTATTCTTGATTGGCTGTTCAAATTTAATGGGGACATATGTTCGTAGATTCTCACTGTCACTTAGACAAATTAGATTATCAAGATCTACACAATGGTATAGAGGATGTGGTTGCTAAAGCGAAAGCGGCCAATGTGACTGATCTACTTTCTGTTGGTGTTACGCTTGACTCTTTTCCTAATATGATCGAGTTGATTGAACCATACGATAATGTCTATGCATCTTGTGGTGTTCATCCTCTCGATGTTGAGAGCGATTTCGCACTCGATCAGCTTCATGAATATGCCTCTCATCCCAAAGTTGTGGCTATTGGTGAAACGGGTCTTGATTACCACTACCAACCTGAGACCGCAGAACTTCAAAAGTTGCGTTTTGAGCAGCAAGTTGAGTTGGCGGTAAAGCTGAACAAGCCACTCATTATTCATACTCGCAATGCACGTCAAGATACATTGGATATTTTGGCGAATGGCCATGCGGAAAAATGTGGTGGAGTTATTCATTGTTTCACTGAGGATCTTCCTTTCGCTCAAGCTGCAATGGAAATGGGTTTTTATATATCAATTTCTGGGATCGTGACTTTTCGCCAAGCCACCGAGCTGAAAGAAGTTGTGAAAGCTTTACCACTTGAGAGGCTGCTTATTGAGACCGACTCACCTTATTTAGCTCCCGTTCCTCATCGAGGTAAACAGAACCAACCAGCGTATGTAGTGGAGGTGGCTTCCTACATTGCACAGCTTAAAGGGTGTTCACTCGGTGAAGTTGGGCAAAAAACCAGCGAAAACTTCAGAAATCTTTTTTTGAGATAGAAAATGAGATTTGTACGAAAAAGGAGCGTAGGCTCCTTTTTTTTGTGTCCAAGATCACGTGTGACCGAATTTTTAGCCTTGTTTACTAAATATGTTGAAGATGAGAACTAAAAATGTACGGGTTGTAATTTTGTTACATGAAATAACAACCGTGTCTATTTTATTTACCTATCGAAATTAATAGGTGTCATTAATTTTATCAATAAAAACAAGATGTTACTAAAGTGAAATCCATTTCAAATGGGGTTTTGGATTGTGATCTATATATTAGTTTGAAACTAAATTTCGTAACTCGCTAGAAAGTTTGATTACCAACAATATATATTTAGAGGCAGAAAATATACTGTCATATGTGGTTACATTTTCTTTGGGTGCTAACATTTAAGGCTACGGGGGTGTGCCGTTAGAGCCCAATAATTCTTATAATTTTTCAGGAGCATAAACATGTTTAAGAACCTTTTTGCTAACCTGCAAAAAGTTGGTAAAGCTCTGATGCTACCAGTATCGGTGTTACCAGTTGCAGGTATTTTATTAGGTGTAGGCGCTGCCGACCTAGGCTTTATTCCAGATATCGTATCGAATTTGATGGAACAAGCGGGCGGTTCAGTATTTGGTCAAATGGCACTACTGTTCGCAGTAGGTGTAGCACTTGGCTTTACTAACAACGACGGTGTAGCGGGTCTTGCTGCAATCGTTGGTTACGGCATCATGACTGCAACACTAGGCGTAATGGCTGGTGTTATGGGTGTTGAGAAAATCGATACTGGTGTTCTTGGTGGTATCCTAGTAGGTGGTGTTGCTGCATGGGCATTCAACCGTTTCTTCAAGATCCAACTTCCAGAATACTTGGGCTTCTTCGCTGGTAAACGTGCTGTGCCAATCATCACTGGTTTTACTGCGATTGGTCTTGGTATCGTTCTTTCAGTTGTTTGGCCTCCAATCGGTGGTGCTATCGCATCATTCTCTGACTGGGCTGCTCACCAAAACCCACAAGTTGCATTCGGTATCTACGGTATCGTTGAGCGTTCACTAATCCCATTCGGTCTTCACCACGTATGGAACGTACCATTCTTCTTCGAAGCAGGTACTTGTGTTAACGCTGCTGGCGAAACTCAAAACGGCGTACTTACTTGTTACCTAGTGGCTGATGAAGCTTCTCGTGCTGCGGGCAATGGCTTCGGTCAGCTAGCAGGTGGTTACATGTTCAAGATGTTCGGTCTACCAGCTGCTGCTATTGCTATCGCTCACTCTGCTAAGCCAGAGAACCGTGCGAAAGTAATGGGTATCATGGCTTCTGCTGCACTGACTTCATTCCTAACAGGTATCACTGAGCCAATCGAGTTCTCGTTCCTATTCGTTGCTCCTGTACTTTACGGAATTCACGCTCTACTAGCTGGTTCTGCGTACGTTGTTGCTAACACTCTAGGTTTTGTACACGGTACTTCATTCTCACACGGTCTAATCGACTTCCTAGTTCTTTCTGGTAACTCTCAGAAGATGGGTCTGATGGTTGCTGTAGGTCTAGTTTACGCTGCAATCTACTACGTGGTATTCCGCGCAGTTATCAAAGCGATGGATCTTAAGACTCCTGGTCGTGAAGATGAAACAGAAGAGACTTCAGTTGCTACTGGTTCTGACCTAGCTGGTGAACTTGTTGCTGCATTCGGCGGTAAAGCTAACATCACTGGTCTTGATGCATGTATCACTCGTCTACGTGTTGCCGTTGCAGACACAGCAGCTGTTGACCAAGACAAACTAAAACAACTAGGCGCTGCAGGTGTTGTAGTTGTAGCAGGTGGTGTTCAGGCTATCTTCGGTACTAAGTCTGACAACCTGAAAACAGAAATGGATGAGTGGATTCGTAACCACGGTTAATCCATCCCCATACTGATAAAAAGGAGGCATTAGCCTCCTTTTTTTATTTTCATGCCTGAAGATGTATCCATAGGTCATCGCTCTACAAGCACTGATATTCCTAGTCATATTCTGCGTAAGCTACCTTGCTGCCCCTTGTCTTTTACTTCACTTTACTCTGACATCCAAATCCTACATATATGGATAATTGTACGCTGTTTTATTTGTGTTGATAGGAATACCCAGTATGAAAAAGTTCCTTTATCCTGTCGCGACAGGTGTGCTTGCCGCTAGCTTAAGCGTGGCAGCATTTGCCGAAGACACTCCGTCAAATGATCTGTCTCTTGGCATGGCTTGGGATCAAGACTTGAGTGTAGTGGTTGAGTTAGACAACCAGTACCGATTCACGATTGGTAATGAGGGCGGGGCGTTTGACTATATTTTAAAACGTGGCCAGTTTGACGCTAACACTCCAGTAACATGGTACGTTGGTGTCGGTGGTTGGAGTGAGTGGGATCATAAAGAGTTTGGCGCAAGAGTACCAATTGGTTTGAATTGGAATCTAAGCCAAGGCTGGAACATGTACGGACAAATTCAGCCAGAATTGAATTTGTACACAGGCCCAGAACTTCAAATCGGTGGTGCAATAGGTATTAAATATACCTTCTAGAAACAAACCTTGATAATTGCGGGTAAGAGGTGATGGATACCGAGTTACCCGCTTTTGGTGTACGACTAAAAGCGCCAGCTAATCCCAAGATTTGCGGAGAATTGGTTCATCCAATCTGTTTTGAATTTAATCACGCAGGAGTCATTGCTACTGTTGTTGAATTGGCATATTCCAGTGGTTTCGTTATCCACGACCGTTCCCAGCCAACGAATGTGAGTGTTAAGCGCAAGTGAGTCTGATACTCGGTATTCAATCCCCGTAAATATACTCGCTGAAAAACCTACTTCGTCTTTAACCCAATCCGCATCGATATAAGATGCTCCAAGCCCGATACCCAAGTAAGCCGAGATCTTGTCCTCGACCGGATAGTAGACGCTGCTTTGTAGATGCAAGTAGTGGATCGATGAGTCGAGGTTGATGTTTTCCACTTCACTGTTTTGTTGGCTGTAGAATAGTCCAATGCGACCGTTGTCAATATCACTTTCAATTGACAGGGCAAAGCTTGGTGAGCTGGTTAAGTCGAGCTTGTTTTGAGCTTGGTCTTCAACACTTCCTCCCGCGGTGTAGCCAATCCAAGGTGAAATATGTATCTCAGCAAAGGTCATGGGACTGGTTACAAGTAACAGTATTGGCATGGTATGTTTGAGTTTCATTTATCGCCTCTTTCCCCATCAGTAATGAGCTAATTGTGACGCTAACATCATAATACCGCACAAAAAATACGTATTAATTGAAGATGGCTCACATTGATGTTATTACTTTGTTACACAATAAAGGAGGTGTCTATGCAACACGATCTGAAGTTTGCCCTAATCATTACAGTGACAGTATTTGCTGTTATTCTCGGATTTGCTGTTACTGCTGTTATGACGGCGTAGCCATTCGATGAAAAACTGCGGTGTTATCACCAACGCTGCTGTACAACTCGATACTGAAAGGCTCAAAAAGTACACTGGCGGTAAGAATGCTTTGGTTGCTCAGGGAGGCGGCCAAAGGGGGATTTTTACCTCTGGTGTT
Source organism: Vibrio sp. TRT 1302 (assembly GCF_050113875.1). Classification (NCBI taxonomy): domain Bacteria; kingdom Pseudomonadati; phylum Pseudomonadota; class Gammaproteobacteria; order Vibrionales; family Vibrionaceae; genus Vibrio; species Vibrio sp. TRT 1302. Next base: position 329,466 of record NZ_JBNJOF010000002.1, read on the forward strand.
CTTGATGCATTTCTCCTTTCCAATTTTGATCCCTTCCACTCCTTTTATGGCACATCGGCTGGTGCATTGAACTTGTGTGCTTTCCTATGCCGTCAAAGAGGTATTGGCCGCTCGTTTATTCTCGACCTGACGACTGACTCTGAGTTTTTTCACCTATTTCGTTACATTCGCCGTAAGCAGTATCTTGGTTTAGATTGGGCTTTGGATAAGATTAGTGACTATCCGTACCGGCTAGATATAGATTTAGGTCGAAGGGTGCTGGCAAATCGGCATGCCTATGCCGCTGTAACCGATACTGAGCGTTTGTTTGACCACTACCTACCAATGTTGCAAGAAGATTGGAAAAAGGTGCTCATAGCCACGTGTGCGATTCCTCGTTTATATCATCAACCAGTACAGTTTCCTCACGGCGAGTATGTTGATGGGGGTGTTTCCGCTTCGATACCCGTCCAAGAGGCGTGGCGCAGAGAGGCGCGTTGCATCGTTGTCATTCGGACGGAAGGTGATGATCTATTAGATAAGCCTCCTGTTGAGACTCAGCAACTGGAAAATATGTGGCTACGTGATTCGTTTAATCTCATCCATGGGCATTTCCAGGAAAGGCTTGGACGCTGGAAACACGATTGGCAACTGTTTTTCGCCGAGCAGGTTGAGCGTGCTAAGCGCGAAAAAATAGAGCATAAACATCTTGAATCACTAAATGGGGGACGTTGGCTATTTGGGGCGGATGATGTTTATCGACTTAGTCATTTGTTGGGAGACAAGTTTGATTCAGGCCTAGCGGATATGCTGATGGTGCACTACCAAACCTATTCGTTGACCCAAGAGTTTTTGCACTCGCCACCTGATGACTGTTTTGTTATCCAAATTAGACCCGAACAACCGCTGAAGTCGAGTTCATTAATGAGTGAGCGAGAAGATCTGCTGCATGACTACCAGACGGGCTTAGACGCTGGATTTCGTTTTGTAGAGGCGTTTTCTCAGTGTACTGACAAGATTGCCTTCGTATGTAAATAAGGGAGCTGATACGCTCCCTTAACGGTTTTCAGAGTGTTGGTTTGTTATGCAGCTAAGATACGCATACAGTTGGTTGAACCAACGACGTCCATCACATCCCCCTGAGTAATAATCACTAGGTCGCCATCGTCTAATAATCCACGTTGTTTCAAGGTGGCGACAGCGGCTTCGGCTGTGGCGAGCCCTGTTGCTGATTTATCATCAAAGAAGACAGGGAATACGCCGCGATAAAGCGCCGATAAATTGAGAGTACTTTCATTGCGTGAGAGAGCGAAGATTGGTAGCCCCGAGCTCAAGCGAGACATCATAAGCGCGGTACGACCTGATTCAGTCAGTGTCACAATGCCCTTGATGCCACGCATGTGGTTTGCTGCAAACATTGTTGACATCGCAATCGTCTCTTCGCCTGTCTCAAATACGGACTCCATTCGGTAGCTAGAACGGTTTACAGCGGACATTTTCTCTGCCCCTAAACAGACTTCTGCCATCGAGCGAACGGTTTCCAGTGGGTATTTGCCCGCAGCGGTTTCACCTGACAACATGACGGCATCGGTGCCGTCTAAGACCGCATTGGCTACGTCCATTACTTCGGCACGAGTCGGCATTGGGTTTTCCATCATTGACTCCATCATCTGCGTCGCCGTGATAACGGTGCGGTTGAGTGCTCGAGCTCTGCGGATAAGTTGTTTTTGAACACCCACAAGCTCTGGGTCACCAATTTCGACCCCTAAATCACCACGCGCAACCATCACCGCATCCGAAGCAATGATGATGTCGTCAATGTTCGCTTCACTCTCTACCGTTTCGGCACGTTCCACTTTGGCGACGAGACGAGTCTGTAGCCCCGCATCGGTCGCCAGTCTGCGGGCATACTTCATATCTTCCCCGTTGCGAGGAAATGAGACCGCAAGGTAGTCAACGTTAATTTCGGCCGCGAGCTTGATATCTCTCTTGTCCTTCTCTGTGAGCGCTTCAGCAGAGAGACCACCGCCTTTTTTGTTTATCCCTTTGTTGTTTGATAGCGGACCACCAATAATGACTTTGGTACGAACTTCTGTACCGCTAACGGCAATGACCTGTAGCTGAACACGGCCATCGTCAAGCAGTAGAATGTCGCCTGTCGAGACGTCATTTGGTAGTTCTTTATAGTCAAGGCCGACTGCGTCCTTATTGCCTTCACCTGGAGGTAAGGCGCTGTCCAGAGTGAAAATATCGCCGATAGAGAGGGTGATTTTGCCTTCTTTAAATGTGGACACACGAATTTTGGGTCCTTGAAGGTCCCCTAGAATAGCAACATGAGTGCCCAGTTTTGCTGCGATGTTACGAACTCGAGTCGCTCGCTCTCGATGATCGTCTGCGGTTCCGTGCGAGAAGTTCATCCGTACTACATTAACCCCAGCTTCGATAATTGCTTCAAGCATGCCGGGTTGATCGGTAGAAGGTCCTAGAGTAGAGACAATTTTTGTTCTTCTTTGGATTGCAGTCATTCGGATCTCCTTGGTTTGACTTTGCCGCGTACTGATTAACGTGCGGCACCTGTGCTTTTTCCGTCCTTACGTCAGGTTAGCTATAAGTATATACCTGAGTAAAATCTGTGCTGATAAATCACATTACAATTCGATGTCGGTCTGTGAAAAGGTGATGGAAGAGATATTTATTAACGCAAAAAAATGCGAATCGATTTGTGATAAATCCTTCGCTATTTGATTAGGAACACAAAGAATCATGTTTATACGTGACACTTGTCACGGCAATCTATCAAAGCTCTTCACAATTACTTCGCAAAGTAAAAAAATTGTCGAGTTGTTGATATTTGGAGCACTCTATGTACATGGCTCAACCCGGCCATATTGATCATATCAAGCAGGTCAATGCTGGCCGCGTATATAAACTTATTGATCAAAAAGGACCTATTTCGCGGATTGACCTCTCCAAACAGAGTGAGCTGGCGCCTGCTAGCATTACCAAAATCACCCGAGAGCTCATCGAAGCGCATCTTATTCATGAAACCACAGTTCAAGAAGCGACCAGTCGTGGGCGCCCTGCTGTTGGTTTGCAAGTCAACAATGAAGGTTGGCAGTTTCTATCTATGCGTCTTGGACGCGGCTACTTAACGATCGCTTTGCATGAGTTGGGTGGGGACGTTCTAATCGACACCAAAATCGATATCCATGAAGTGGACCAAGATGATGTTCTCGCTCGCTTACTTCATGAAATTGATGAGTTTTTTCAAACCTACTCAGAGCAGTTAGATCGCGTAACCAGTATCGCAATTACTTTGCCAGGTCTCGTTAACTCTGAGCAGGGGATAGTGCTGCAGATGCCGCACTACAATGTTGAGAATTTGCCGTTAGGGCCAGAAATATACAAGGCGACGGGGTTGCCAGTATTTATTGCCAACGATACGCGCGCTTGGGCTTTAGCTGAGAAGCTGTTTGGTCATTCTCAAGATAATGAGAATTCGGTTCTGATCTCTATTCACCACGGCTTAGGTGCAGGGATTGTGCTGGATGGACGTGTACTGCAAGGGCGTCATGGCAATATTGGTGAACTCGGTCATATCCAAATCGATCCCAATGGCAAGTTATGTCATTGTGGAAACCGTGGGTGTCTAGAAACGGTTGCCAGTTCTCAGGCAATTAGGGGGGAGGTGACTCAGCGTATCGCTCAGGGCGAAGCTTCTTCTCTATCGGAAATAGAAGAGATCACCGTAGAAGATATCTGTGAAGCGGCTGAAAATGGCGACCCGCTCGCTGTTGATGTGATTGAAAAACTTGGTCGTTACCTTGGCTCTGCGATTGCCATTGTGATTAACCTCTTCAACCCTGAAAAAGTGTTGATTGGTGGTGTGATTAACCAAGCGAAAGAAGTACTTTACCCAGCGATTCAAACTTGTATTGAAGAGCAAAGCTTACCCGTTTATCACCAAGACTTAGAGCTCGTAGAGTCACGTTTCTATAAGCAGGCAACGATGCCAGGAGCAGCATTAATCAAGCAAGCTCTTTATGATGGTCTATTGTTGATGAAGGTTATCGAAGGATAGTAGTTTCTGAGCTGTAGCTCCTTTATCTTTCTAGTAAACCCATATAATCTTGAATGATATATGGGTTTATTTTTATGTTAGTCTTGCTATAGACTACTTTTGTTATATACACATCGGTCGAGAAGTAGTATGTCTGGAGTTTTAAATACCGTTGATCAGCGAACTAATCTAGTGGGTGAAAACCGCCTAGAGCTGCTGTTGTTTAGCTTGAATAGCAGGCAGGTTTTCGCCATCAACGTATTCAAAGTACGTGAAGTGATCAAGGTTCCACCGTTGACCAAAATGCCCGGTTCGCACCACCATATCACCGGCGTTGCTTCTCTTCGTGGTGTATCCGTCCCTGTTATTGATTTGCGTGCAGCAATTGGTTTTCCTCCATCTCGTCTAGAGAATCAAGAAGAAAACCTTATCATCACGGAATATAACCGAACCATACAAGGGTTTCTGGTTGGTCAGGTGCGCAATATCGTTAATACCGCATGGACGGAAATTCAGCCTCCGCCAAAAACCGCAGGTCGTGCAAACTACTTAACGGCGATCACGCATGTTAAAGGTGGTGACAATCTCGATATCGTTGAAATCATCGATGTAGAGAAGGTGCTGGCTGAGATTATTGACTATGACATCTCTATCTCGGAAGGGGTACTCGATCACGATTTGGTGACCGAGATGGTTGGCCGTAACGTTCTGATTGTTGATGATTCTTCGACAGCACGAGCTCAAGTGCGTGGTACTTTGTCACAGCTTGGTTTGAATATTATTGAATGTCGTGATGGCTTAGAAGCGCTCAATTTACTTAAGTCGTGGTGCGACGAAGGTAAGAACGTCGTTGAAGACCTGTTGTTGATGATCACCGATGCCGAAATGCCAGAAATGGATGGCTACAAGCTGACTCATGAAGTTCGTAGTGATCCCCGAATGAAAGACCTTTTTGTCACACTCAATACTTCTCTCAGTGGCAGTTTTAATGATGCTATGGTGAAAAAGGTAGGCTGTGATCGTTTTATTTCTAAGTTCCAGCCGGACTTATTGGTTCAAGTGGCGCAAGATCGTCTTCGCGATGTATTGAATAAATAGAAATGATCGATATCTGTATTGATTAAAGGGAGCATTGCTCCCTTTTTCTTTGATTTATAATGGGTTTATATCGTTGACCTTAGTGAAAGTCCCGCGATTTACTGCGTAAATCTTGCAGCTTATCGGTCATATCGATCAAACGGCCGGCAATAACATGATGAACATCCCCTTCTTTCTCTAAAATCCCTTTCACCTGCAAGATCTTTGCGGTCAAATAGGCGGCTTTTTGGGCCCGTGAGGTTGCTTTCCAAACCACGACATTGATGTTGCCTGTATCATCTTCTAGCGTGAAAAACGTCACTCCTGCGGCGGTTCCTGGTGACTGTTTCCCCGTTACGACACCGGTCACCGTGACTAAAGACTGATGCGCTTTCTGTGCCAAATCACGCATACGAGTAAAGCGACCGAGAGCACCGTTTTCATCCAATAGAGTGATAGGGTGCTTGGCAAGAGATAGACCAGTTGCGGCATAATCTTCAAGGATAGTTTGACTTTCGGAAGGTACATTCACAGTGGGGAGTTCGGCTTCTTGCATATGCTGAAATAGAGGGAGCTCAGAGAGTGAATCCATCATTGCCCAACGGGTCTGATAGCGATTATTACATAGGCTATGCATGGCGTTAGCGGACGCTAGCAACTCAAGATCACGTTGGCTGAGACCAATATGTTTAAGTTGATTGATATGAGTAAATCCCGTTTCGGCTCTGGCATGAAGCAATTGTTTAGCACTTTGAGCGCTGAAGCCTTTGATTTGTCTGAGTCCAAGTCGAATCGCCCACTTACCCTGTTCACAAACGACGTGGTGATCATATTGCGAGGCATTCACACAGACTGGCAAAATATGAACACCATGGCGACGAGCGTCTTGTACGAGTTGTGAGGCACTATAAAATCCCATCGGCAGGCTATTGAGAAGCGATGTATAAAAAGCCTCAGGGTAGTAATGCTTGAGCCATGCCGAGCAATAAGCCAGTACTGCGAAAGAGGCGGAGTGACTTTCTGGAAAGCCATATTCACCAAATCCAAGTATCTGGGCGAAGATGCGTTCAGCAAACTCAATCTCATAGCCTCTGGCGAGCATACCTTCTACCAGCTTGGTTTTGAATTTGACTAAGTCACCACTCTTTTTCCACGCTGCCATAGCACGGCGAAGTTGATCCGCTTCACCACCACTGAAGCCCGCAGCAACCATCGCAATTTTAATCACTTGTTCCTGAAAAATAGGCACACCGAGAGTTCTCTCAAGTACGCTGCGCACCTCTTGTGATGGGTACTCGACACTTTCTTCTCCATTTCTGCGTTTTAGGTAGGGATGAACCATGTCACCTTGAATCGGGCCTGGACGAACAATGGCAATCTGAATGACGAGATCGTAATAGCAGGCGGGTTTTAAGCGTGGCAGCATACTCATTTGTGCCCGAGATTCGATTTGAAACACACCGACAGTATCGGCTTTCTGAATCATGCGGTAGACCTTGCTATCATCCTGACGTCGGGTGATTTCCGCAATGGTGAGTGTGCGGTGGTGGAGACGTTCAATGAGGTCAAAGCATTTACGAATCGCAGTCAGCATTCCCAACGCTAATACGTCTACTTTCAACAGTTTCAGTGACTCTAGATCATCCTTATCCCATTGAATAACGGTTCTGTCTGCCATCGATGCGTTTTCTACTGGGACGAGCTCATATAGCGGCCCTGCGGCAATAATAAAACCGCCCACATGCTGTGAGAGATGACGCGGAAAACCAAGAATATCATTCACCAACGAGATGAACTGTTCTCCCTTTAGCGAGTCTGGTTGAAGACCAAGCTCCACTATCTGAGCTTGCCATCCCTGATCTCGGTCGCGGCGATTGATATTTTTGATAAAGTAATCCAATTGACTCTCTTCGATTCCCAACGCTTTACCCACATCCCGCACGGCACTTTTGAAACGGTACGAAATGACCGTGGCGGCGAGTGCGGCTCGTTCGCGACCATATTTTTGATAAATATACTGGATGACTTCTTCGCGTCGTTCATGCTCAAAATCAACATCAATATCCGGCGGCTCATCGCGTTCACGGCTAATGAACCGTTCAAACAGGACGGAGATTTGTCTGGGATCCACAGAGGTAATCTCTAAGCAGTAACAGACGACTGAGTTGGCGGCTGAACCCCGCCCCTGATAGAGGATATGGTTGTTTTTGGCGAACATGACGATGTCATGAATGGTCAAAAAATAGAATGGATAATTGAGTTCGTCGATCAGTGCGAGTTCTTTATTAATCGTCGTTTCGATATCACTTGGAACGCCATCTGGAAAGCGCAGTTTTTTGCCATGCTCAACTAACTTGGTTAGGTAACTCATCGGCGTGTGTCCATCAGGAACCAGTTCGCTTGGATATTCGTATTGAAGCTCTCCTAGACTGAAGGTACAGCGTTTGGCAACCGCTATACTTTCTTGCAACCATTCGGCTTTAAACAACTTAGTGAGCTTTTCCTGACTGCGTAGCGTTCGTTCGGTGTTTGTTAATCGTTGTTCACCTAATTCACTCACGCTACAACCGTACTTTATCGCAGTCAGAGTGTGTTGCAGTGGTAAACGAGTCGCGGTATGCATTAATACGCCGCCACAAGCGGTAATGGGTAATTGGTGGTGAGTGGCGAGTTGCTGACAGTGTTCTAGGTATTGTTTGTCATCGGATTTAAGATGACGCTGTACGCCGACCCAAAGTCGATGGCGGTGATGCTGAGTGAGCCATTGTCCCCACTTATTGTCAGTGGTTTTATGACAAGGAAGCCAGATGAGTAAGCAACGCTTAGCCGACATCAAATCCCATTCTGATAGCTGATAGCTGCCTTTTTCAGAACGTCTTCTGGCATTGGTGATAATTCGACAAAGTTCAGCATAGGCCTCTCTGTTGGGGCATAACAGAACGACCTGACAGTCGTCATTGAGCCAAAACATGCTGCCTATAATCAGCTTAATATTAAGATTATGCTGTTGGCTGGCGCTATAAGCTCGGACGACTCCCGCAACAGAGCATTCGTCAGTGATAGCCAGCGAGTGATAGCGAAGAAAGTCCGCTTGTAAGATCAACTCTTCAGCATGCGAAGCGCCGCTAAGAAAAGAGAAGTTACTTTGACAAAACAGTTCAGCGTAAGCCATATCAACACTCGTTAGCTAAACATGCCGTGGACGAACCACTGGTGATCGTGATTACGAAATACCCATAGCCAACGTCCTGCGTGACTGCGAGCAACGAAGTAATCACGGGTCATATCATCGCCATCCCACCAGCCAGTAACGAGACGTTCAGGACCTTGAATAATGGCAATCTTTTCCATTAACGGCTCGGGTTTAGATAACAATAAACTCGGACGTAAGCGATAACTGATATGACGTATAGGGATTGGTAGAGTTGGGTCACAGAGAAAGGTCGCCTTTTCAGGACGAGGATCATGGCTGTGAGCGACTTTACGCACGAGTTCATTACCTAGCTTCGCTTGCAGAAGGCCAATCAGTTCCAGTTCGGTCTGTTCGCCTTGCACGCCGTTAAAGAGATCGGCGCTGGTGGATTCAAGCTCTCCGGCACGAATGAGACGCAAGGTTAATCCTTGAACCGGAGCTTCCAGTTTGATTGATTCCATTGTTAGGCGACAAAGTGTCAGCCACCGTGTGGTGAGATAATCCCCACTAGCGGAATAAAAGCTTACTGTGCACTCTTCTTTATCGCGTTGATGTAATCGCAGTGCCAGTTCGTAGCCCACTTGATTGCGTAGCGTCAGGAAGCATTCGAGTTTATCGAGTAGCTTGGTTAAAGGTTTTTCTAGCCATTGGACATTTTCGATGTCGAACAGAAGTTCTTGATAGCATTCAAAATGTTCAGGAGGGTGATAAAACGTGACAGGATGTTTGAATTGCCCCATCAGACGTCCTACGTAGTTGACCAGATCAATATCAAAACGACGAGCGACCTCTTGCATAGGTAAAGCGAGAAGTTGCTCAAGGGTCGTCACTCCAACTCGTTGTAGTTTTTCAACTTGCTTGTGCTCCAATTCAGTGGCGAAGAGCGGAAAAGGAGCCATCGCCGAGATAATTTTCTCTTTATCGAGCGTCAGTAGTGCGACACCTGATTTTGCTAGCAGCATGGCCGAGAATGGCGAGAAACCGATGGAGTACAGATAGTTAAGCTGTAACTTTTCAAGATGGTGTGAGACCCGTTGCCAATAGGCGCTTAGCCCTCCGTAGAGTGACAGCATATCCGTGACTTTCAATAACACGCCTTGCGGAGGAAATAAGCAAATATCAGACGTGACCATATACAGCCATTGGGCAATATTGAGCAACGTTTGCTGTTCGATTTTCGGATCGTAGGGGTGTACTTGTAGCTTCTGGCACAAAGCACTGGCACTCCCTAATCCCATACCTAGCTGAATACCTTCGTCGAGAGCCGCTTGGTTACATTGCACCACTTTAAAGTGGCTTGATTCAACAATCGCCAGTGGTGATGCGCTGTTTTCTGCAAATAATGCATCCAGCTGCAAGGTTGGGAAATGAAGGTAGATCCAACTTTGCATAGTTAGCCTTGCTGACGGATCGGGAATGGGATAACCACGGGTGCTTTAGGTTGCAGGGTCAAACTTGGCCAACTTGCACTCATATCGATGACGAAACTGCCCTGTGGCCAGCCTCCTTTGCGTTTAGTGATGGTCACTTCAATACCAAGCGGGTGGGGCAGTAATGTCATACTTAAGCTGACAGGTAGAGAAAAGAGACTTTTTGCTACGCTTTTAAAGACAAAGTGTAGGCAGTTGCCACGTTCACTTGCGACTTGCAGTCGTCTGGCTTGGTGAACTTCAAGCTCAGGATGCCAAAGTAACACATTGCTACACGCGCCACTGCGCAGACACTGTTCAGCCGCCCACAGTGCTTGGTGCGGGTTGCGAGGGGAGATCATCAGGACTTTATTCGTATCTAAACCCAAATGATGAAGCTGCTCAGCACACAAGTAACCTGGTGCTTGAATGAAGACAGATAATCGATCTTGGCTGGTGTTTTTCAGGTGTGGCAGCACTAGGCGTAATTCACCAATGCTGGTCTCACTTTGTAACTCGACGACGCCATATTTTGGAAAGCCACCTTCGAGCTTTTGATCCAAAAGTTCATAGCCTGTTGAGTAGTAATCGTGGTGCTCAGGTGTTTGGATTCCTGACCAAAGCCACTGTTTTTGCTTCAGATGCTCGATTAATTCATACATAATAATTTACCTGTATATACATACAGTATAATTTATTGAGTATGAACGGCAAGAGGAGAGAGATTTAAATGGATAAAAAAACGCCTTGTGCGATTAGAAACCGACCACAAGGCGTTGATTACAATGTAAAATAATTTTTTACGTTTATCGTTTTGGTTGTGCGTCGATACACTCACCGTTCACTGACTTGCTTTCTGCTGACATCAGGTACAGATAGAGCGGCATAATATCGAGAGGTGTTTTTAGCAAATCTGCATCTTCAGCAGGGTAAGCTTTAGCACGCATGCCTGTACGAGTCGCACCTGGATTGATGGCGTTGACACGAATGTTACTTTCGCTCAATTCGTCAGCAAGGATCTGCATCATCCCCTCAGTCGCAAACTTGGACATCGCATAAGTTCCCCAGAACGCACGGCCACTGTGACCAACCGTTGATGAGGTAAAAATGATGCGAGCATCTGGCGATTTATGCAGTAGTGGCAACACAGCTTGAGTCATCAGAAACTGCGCTTTAACGTTAACCTGCATGATATCGTCGTAAGTGTCTTCACCGATCTGATCAAATGGGCTAATGACGCCGAGTAAGCTGGCATTGTGCAAAACACCGTCTAAACGACCAAACTGACCCTCAATGGTATCAACCATATCGAGGTAGTTTTGTTTAGTCGCGCCTTTCATATCAAGCGGGATAATCGCTGGTTGAGGATAACCAGCCGCTTCGATTTCGTCGTAAGTCTGCTCCAGCTTTTTCACTGTACGACCAAGTAAAATCACGGTAGCGCCGTGCTCTGCATAAGAGAGCGCCGCTTGCTTACCGATGCCGGCACCTGCGCCAGTCACCAGAATGACTTTACCTTTCAGGGCATCTGAAGAAACAGCATATTCCACGATGTGTATCCTTTTGTAATGTTCTGCTTTATGAATCCATAACTTGGTGGTTACAATACACTAATTCGCACATTTGGGGATCTCACATTGGAATTTTTGTTGGACTATGGCCTGTTTTTGGCCAAGATTGTGACTGTTGTAGTCGCGGTGATTGCGATATTGGTTATTGCTAAAGCAGTGAGCGGAAAAAGTGGCGCTGCTAAGGGTGAACTCGAAATCACCAACTTAACAGAGCAGCATAAAAATACCGTTGAACAGCTAGAACATCACTTACATGACGACGCTTTCATCAAGGCTCGCGATAAGGCTGAGAAGAAGCAAGAGAAAGAACAGAATAAAGCGCGCGAAAAAGAGATTAAGAAGGCATCAAAAGAGGGCGAGCTGGATAGCAAACGTGAACCTCATCTGTTTGTCCTTGATTTTAAAGGTAGTATTGATGCTAAAGAAGTGGCTTCGCTGCGTGAGGAAGTGACGGCGATTTTAGCTGTAGCTCGTGAAGGCGATGAAGTGTTACTACGATTAGAGTCTGGTGGTGGCATGGTACATGGCTACGGTCTTGCTTCGTCTCAATTGGATCGTATCAAGGCAGCGAAACTTCCTTTGACGATTGCTGTTGATAAAGTCGCGGCAAGTGGCGGCTATATGATGGCCTGCATCGCCGATAAGATTGTTTCAGCACCATTTGCCATCGTCGGTTCTATTGGCGTGATTGCCCAGTTACCAAACTTCAATAAAGTGCTGAAAAAGTACGATATTGAATATGAACAACTGACGGCCGGTGAATACAAGCGCACGCTGACTATGTTTGGCGAAAACACAGATAAAGCGCGCGAGAAATTCAAGCAAGAGCTAGAAGAGACGCATGATCTCTTTAAAGATTTTATCCGTGAGCGTCGTCCAGCATTAGAGTTGGATAAAGTCGCGACCGGCGAGCATTGGTTTGGGACTCAAGCCTATAAGCTTGGTTTGGTTGATGAGATCAAAACGTCCGATGACATTGTCGTTGAAGCGTGCAAGGACAAAACCGTACTAGCCATTCATTACGTAGAGAAGAAGAAGCTCACCTCAAAGCTTGCAGGTCTTGCTGGAGAGGCGGCTGACAACGTTCTGATGAAGTTGATTGACCGTGGCCAGCGCCCAATTATCTAATATTGCTAATCATGCAGAATCAAAGCGCCTATCTCAAATGGCGCTTTTTTGTTTGTATTATATGAGGTGTTAAAAGCGGCAAGAAAGGCGAAGTCATTTAAAAGTTAAACTGAATTATGCGAAATGGTAGCCATTTATAATGTTGTCTATAGAGTATATACTTACTCTATGTCGGATTTTACATGAAGTCCTAGGTACACTGGATGTTAATAAAAAAACAAGAAGCACCACATGATATGCAGATAGGTGCTCGATTTGAAACAAAAAAACATGGCTATGTAACTGTGATTGAATACTACAATACACATACCGTTATTGTTGCGTTTGAAAATACTGGGAATATTCGATCCATTACCGCTGCTAAACTCCGTAGTGGACAAGTTTCAGATCGCTCCGTTCCACCACAATCTTCTATGGTTGGAGAAAAAGTAGAATCGGTTAAACACGGTATCTTAACCATTATTCAAGTAGAGTCTGAAAATATAGTGGTTCTTGAAAATGAATATGGTGAAGAAATCCGTATGCTACTTCCTGCTGTTCAAAAACTTCGAGATCGTTTAGAAGATGAATCAGAAATTTCTAAGCCAGAAATGCCAACTTCTTTAAGTGCACTGACTAAGAGAAATAAAAAGACCAAAGATGTTAATAGCCTTCTAAAGAAAATGCTTACCGATTACGGGAAATAATTCACGCTATTATTTAACCGCATTCATATTGCCAGATCACACTTCCATTCACTCTGAAAATAACGAACTAGAAATAGACTCAATTGCCACAGCTCCTTTTGCTTGCTTAGTGTTAATTTCGCTGGTTTAAACTTTAATTTACGAGATCTGCGTCACAAGGTCATTTTGATTTTGTGATGGCGATCTATTCTGTTTTTGGGCCATTTGGATATGATTCATTTCAACAAAGAAACGAAAGCGAAATAGCTTTCGATTAAAACCCCTACGAGATGAATATTATGAAAAAGATTATGGTTGTGTGCGGTAATGGTCTTGGTACATCACTAATGATGGAAATGGCTGTAAAAGAAGTCGTTAATAAACTTGGCTTTACTGCTGAAGTTGATCATGAAGATTTATCATCAGCTGCATCAAGCAATGCGGATATTTGGGTTGCGGCAACAGACGTGGCAAATCAGTTAGCAGAGGCAGGAAAAAACAATATCGTCAGCCTAGCTAATATTTTTGATAAAGCTTCTATTGAAGAGCAATTAAAGAAATTCATGTAAGGAACTTCTATTATGGCAAGCTTTTTTGAGTTTATGCTTGGCTTATTAAAAGAGCCAGCAATCATGGTTGGATTAATCGCTTTTATCGGTCTTGTAGCGCAAAAATCTGATATTTCTACTATTTTGAAAGGCACAATTAAAACCGTAATGGGTTTCCTAATTTTGGGTTTTGGTGCTGGTGCTCTTGTTGGAGCGTTAAATCATTTTTCAACAGTATTCACAGAAGCTTTTGGTGTAAGCGGAGTGATTCCAAATAATGAAGCTATCGTAGCATTAGCACAAGAAGCATTTGGCTATGAAATGGCACTCATTATGTTCTTTGCCTTCGTGGTTAATATTTTGTTGGCTCGTTTTACGCCATTGAAATATATTTTCCTAACGGGTCACCACACGATGTTTATGTCGATGCTTGTTGCGGTCATCCTATCGACAGCAGGCATTAAGGGTGCAATGTTAGTTGCAATGGGCTCGGTGATTGTCGGCTCTTTAATGGTGATCATGCCAGCGCTTGCGCAGAAATATACAGAGAAAGTCATGGGCACTGATCAACTCGCGATGGGCCACTTCTCTACCTTTTCTTACCTAGTTTCAGGCTACATCGGCAGTAAGTTCGGTGATACTTCGAAGACAACAGAAGATATCAATGTACCGAAAAGCCTTATGTTCTTGCGTGATACACCGGTAGCCGTTGCTACGACAATGGCGGTGTTCTTTATGTTCGCATCTATTATCGCTGGTGGTGATTTTGTTGAGACCGTGTCTGGTGGTCAGAACTGGGTCGTCTTTACCTTCATGCAGTCACTGACATTTGCTGGTGGGGTTTATATTGTCCTGCAAGGTGTGAAGATGCTTATCGCTGAGATTGTTCCGGCATTTAAAGGCATCTCTGACAAATTGGTACCGGGTGCAAAACCTGCACTAGACTGTCCGATGGTATTCCCAGTGGCACCAAATGCTGTGCTTATCGGCTTCCTGTCATCTTTTTCTGCCGGTCTTGTGGCGATGGGTATTCAGGGCATGTTTGACTGGACTATTATCGTTGCGGGTGTCGTACCTCACTTCTTCGTAGGAGGTGCAGCTGGCGTTTATGGTAACGCAACGGGCGGTCTTCGTGGTGCAGTACTTGGCTCATTTACACAAGGTCTATGTATTTCCTTCTTGCCTATGTTGCTACTTCCAGTACTGGGTGGTCTAGGGCTTGAAGCGACAACATTTGCTGACTTTGATTTTGGTGTAGTTGGTCTGATTCTAGGTTGGTTAGTATCATGAGTCTTTTGAATTTAATTGGCGATAATATCGTTATCTCAAATGAACAGAACTTAACGGTTGATGCGGCACTAAACATTACTTGCTCAAAGTTGTTAGAGCAGGGCAAGGTAGAAGCAAGTTATCTAGAAGCGATTAAAACTAAGCATAAAGAAATCGGTGCGTACTATGTTTTGGCTCCTAAAATCGCAATGCCTCATGCGCGACCAGAAGATGGTGTGAAGGAAGCAGCATTACAAATCACAGTGTTTAAACATGGTGTTGATTTAGAGTCTGAAGATAATGGTGATGTGTTCTTCTCAGTCACTTTGGCCGCGTTGGATTCAAATAGCCATATACAAACTATTGTTGCTTTGTCTGAACTGTTTCAAAACGATGAGGATGTTGAAGCGATTATTGCAGCGGAAAATGAGTCTGCGATTGCTGAGATTCTCAAAAGATACTGATTAAGTGATCCCCCTTCCTGAAAGTTTAAGCCCTCGCTAGTCACGAGGGCTTTTTTAATGCTAGCTCTGGTGTAAAGGCCTCTTTGTCTCCAAGTCGTTTACCTTGGCATTATTTATGTTGGTACATCAACTCATTACACAATGTAATGAGTTGATTAATAATATCGCTAACTTCATATTTTTTCGTGCTTTTTTATGACATGCGTACGGTATTAGTCGTTGTTTATAGTGATCGAATATCAATATAATGAACACTGTTTTATTGGGTGTCTGGCGTATGGAGTTCGCAAGATTCATTCATAGGGACGCTTTATCAGAAGAAATTATGTTTAAACTAAAATCCGCTTTAGCCGTATCAATCTTTTCACTCTCTTTTAGCGCGATGGCTGGAGACGCTAACTCATTTGTTGAGTTTGGATATGTCAGAATCAACACAGGTACTGAACAGGGAAATGGCCTTAACCTCAAAGGAGGTACCGGTCTGCACAAGAATATAGATTTTGTTGCTGCTTTTTATCATACATGCACTAACGAGAAAGTGGATGGCATTAACTACAGCGCAGATCTCTTTAATTTCACTGGCGGTATCCGCTTAAAAACGGCGTTTAAAATAACGGATTCCATAACGGTAGAACCTTTCTTACCTGTTGGCATGATGTATTCGACAGGCGACGTTTTGTCGAACAGTCATATGCATTCTGCGAACAGCATTCTCCCATACTATGGAGTTGGCTCATCATTTGTTTATGAGGATGATATGTACCTAAATGTTGAAGTGCTTAAGTATGATTATGAATACGGCATTCACGGCAATGTATTATATGCCGATCCATTTCAGGTAGGTGTGAGTTTTGGTTTTCGCTTTGCCTAGCTAGAGAGCCGTTATAAGGGTAGGAACGGTTACCACGATATTCGGCGATGACTGCTTGCGGATAAGTCTGCAAAAATTAAAAATCCCCATCAACTGAGTTAATGGGGATTTTTTGACTTGCTTAAGTGGTCTAAACGGAGTCGTTTATCCTTAAATGATGAGCACGCTATTGGCCTGATGCAGAATGGCTGCGAGGTGCTTTTGCGCGGTTAGGGCGTCGGTTAGACGGCTTACCGTTTGATGGCTTACTGCTGCCAGAACGACTTTTCGCTTTTCCTTCGCCATGCTTAGCGTTAGCCGGTTTGCTTTCTCCATTTGGTTTACTATGACCGAAATGGCGTTTGTTTTTGCTTGCTGGCTTATTGCCACGGGCATTATCTCCCGAGCGTTGACCATCTTGGTGGCCAGCCTTAGGCTTCTTCGGCTTCTTAGGTTTTTTCGCCTTGATAGGGCGTGTATCTAGTTTTGATTCTGGCAACTCGTTAACCGGTTTAAAGCCTTCCAACTCAAAACGCGGCAGTACTTGTTGAATCAAACGTTCAATGCCAAATAAATCACCCGCTTCATCCGCTTCTACTAAAGAGATCGCTTTGCCTACTTCACCAGCACGACCTGTACGACCGATACGATGAACGTAGTCTTCGGAGACATTAGGTAGCTCAAAGTTAACCACTTGTGGCAACTGTGGAATATCGATACCACGTGCCGCGATATCTGTCGCAACTAAAACTCGGATATCACCGGATTTAAAGTCAGCCAGTGCTCGAGTACGTGCGCCTTGGCTTTTGTTGCCGTGAATTGCGGCTGCTGTAATGTTCTCGTTATTGAGGAACAGCGCTAAACGGTTCGCACCATGCTTGGTACGGCAGAACACCAGCACCTGTTTCCAGTCGCCATCTTTAATCAGTTTGACCAGCATGGGTGCTTTTTTGCGCTTGTCTGCTGGGTAGATGCTTTGCTCAATGGTGACTGCTGTCGAGTTTTCAGGGTTAACCGAAATTTCAACTGGATTGTTTACCAATCCCTTTGCCAGTTCGCGGATCTCTTGTGAAAAGGTGGCCGAAAACAGTAAGTTCTGACGCTTTGCTGGTAATAAATTTAGGATCTTACGAATATCGCGGATAAAACCCATGTCAAGCATGCGGTCGGCTTCATCAAGAACCAAAACTTCAAGCTGGTCAAACTTAATCGCGTTTTGCTGGTAAAGGTCGAGTAGACGTCCTGGTGTAGCCACAACAATGTCGCTACCTTTACGCAGCTTCATCATTTGAGGGTTAATTTTTACACCACCGAAAACAACGGTGGAAGTCAGTTTCTGATAACGACTGTACTTGAATACATTCTCTTGAACTTGTGCCGCCAGCTCACGAGTCGGCGTCAAGATTAACGCGCGGACATGATTGCCCCTTACTCGTGTACCGTTGTCTAGGCGTTCAAGGATAGGAAGAGTGAAACCGGCTGTTTTACCTGTACCTGTCTGCGCTGCTGCCATGACATCCTGACCGTTAAGGACGGCAGGGATAGCTTGCTCCTGAATTGGAGATGGTTTGTCGTAACCCTGTTCCGCAATTGCTTTGAGAATCGGGGCAGAAAGGCCTAAGGAGGTAAAACCCATAGTGTGTACTCTGTATAATAAATGCGTAATATTCACGCACATTGGTTATGCGTGAAAAAGGGCGCCATTCTGAGCCCTTTAACGATGAACATCAACCAAATTATTACGCAGTGGTCAGAGGTTGGGATTTTCTCTTAATGAAATAGACCATCAGAGCGAGTACCAAGCCAGACAACGCACCGAATAAGTGAGCTTCGACTGCAACGGGTGCGTTGATAAGATCGCTGGTCGACTGGGCGGCTCCCATGGTGAGCTCCCACGTCACTTTAAGCATGACGCCAGCCACCAATAGCCAACTGCTTTTACGCTCTTGTAGGGCTTCTAAGGTGGCGAAATAGGCGAAGATGCCATGTAATGCGCCTGATAGTCCGACATAGCCATTCATAGTGGTAAACAAATTGAGAATGCCAATGCAAAGGCTAGTCGCAATCAATATGAGTGCTAAACTCTTGGCTGTTGGTTTAAAAACGAAACAAATCACCCATAGACCCGCTAGATTCATCGCGAGGTGAGCAAAGTTGGTATGGGTGAAATTTCCTGTTAGGATTCGCCACCACTGGCCTTGATTAATCCAGTAGCGATGCCAATTTACTTGCGACGCTAAGGGATCGAATTGCAGACCCAAGCACACTAAACTTATAGCGATTAACAGAAGAAATAAGCGCACACTATGTCCCGATATTGTTCTCAATGTGGAAAGTCACTCAAAGCTTGTATATGTAAGTGGATACAAAGCCTAACGTCAAATGTTGAGCTGGTTATTCTACAGCATCACAGCGAGACGACCAGACCTATGGGTACTGCACGTATATTAAAATTGTCGCTAGCCAACAGTTACTGCTTTGAAGGGGAAGATTTCTCGCAGCACGCTGAACTCAATGCTTTGCTGAATGAAGCTCAGTGTCATCACTTTGTGCTCTATCCAGGAGAGGGGGCGTTAGCGCATACTGAAGTGGCCGAAAAGCTGACGGAAGGTACTAAGATACGCATTATCTTACTCGATGGTACATGGAAAAAAGCCTATAAAATTTGGCAGTTATCGACCAATCTGCATTCTCTTCCTTTGATACGTTTGCCTGATGACCTACAAGGCAACTACCGTATTCGCAAAGCACCAAGTGACAACAGTTTGTCGACTGTTGAGGCTGGCTATCATATTTTGTCACTCCTTGAGCCAGAAAAAGAGTTTAGGCCACTGATTGAGGCTTTTAACCGCATGATAGAGTTCCAGATAAAGCAGATGCCACCGGGTGTGTTTGAGAAAAATTATCTGAGTTAATTAAAATGCCTAGAAAAACACAATGAACTAGCTAAACTATATTTTTAAGCGGCTTAGAAGATCGGTGACCAGATTGATAAGTCGTACCGTGGTCTTCACGGTGCTTCGTATAATCCCGCTGATAGGGTGCGGGAGTCTCTACCTGGAGCCGTAAATTCCAGATTACGAAGAGTTAAGTGCATAGCGCTTTTCTCTTTGTATGTCTGACACTTTTCTAGAGAAAGGCGCTTGTTATACCAATCAAATTGAGTGAGGAGACAAGCGTGCATCAATCCAATTTTATCCAACAACTACCCAAAGTAGAGCTGCACTTACATATCGAAGGGACACTCGAGCCAGAAATGATGTTCGAGTTAGCGCAGCGAAATCATATCACCTTACCTTATAGCACGCCTGAAGAAGTTCAGGCAGCGTATGAGTTTACTAATCTGCAGTCCTTCCTTGATATCTATTATCAAGGGGCCAACGTATTAATTACGGAGCAGGATTTTTACGACCTAACCTACGCTTATGTGACACGTTGTCACCAAGATAATGTCATTCATACGGAGATTTTCTTCGACCCGCAAACTCATACCGAGCGTGGTGTGGCGTTTGAAACCGTGATCAATGGTATCCATCGCGCATTGCTGGATGGGCGAGAAGAATTTGGTATCAGCAGCCGGATTATCATGTGTTTCTTGCGTCATCTTGATGAAGCGAGCGCGTTTGCTACATTGGAACAGGCGTTGCCCCACAAAGACAAAATCATCGCAATAGGATTGGATTCGTCGGAACTGGGTCATCCACCAGAAAAATTTGCTCGTGTGTTTGCCAAAGCGAGGGAAGCGGGCTTTCTGACAGTCGCACACGCTGGAGAAGAAGGCCCTTCCAGTAATATTAATGACAGTTTAGAACTACTGAAAGTGAGCCGAGTCGATCACGGTGTACGCTGTGTCGATGACGAGAAGTTGGTTGAACATTTGGCTAAAACGCGCATGCCTTTGACGGTTTGCCCACTATCGAATACCAAGTTAAAAGTGTTTGAGCAGATGCAAGATCACAACATTGTTGAACTATTAAGAAAAGGTTTGTGCGTCACCATCAATTCAGACGATCCTGCCTATTTTGGTGGCTACATGACGGATAACTTTCTTGCTGTCGATAAAAGTCATGGCTTAACTTGGGAAGAGTTGGCGCAGTTTACCTTAAATGCGATTGAAGCCAGCTTCATTAGTGCGGAAGAAAAACAGGAGCTGACGGCAAAGTTGGATGCCTTTATGGCTGACTAAATAGAATCAGGAGCCATTTGGCTCCTGATTTGTTATAGCGCAACGACTGCTAGTGTGATGAAAATAACTGCTGATGCAGGCGCTGGGCATGCCCATCTGTCATCGATGAAATGTAATCGGCGATGACCCTATATCCTTCACTCGGGTCTTGTTTTGCAGCCCACTGCAAACGAATTTGAGTAGGTAACAATCGCTCAGGATCAGCACTGAGTGCTTCGAAAATATCCATGATGATCTGTTGGCCTTTGTACTCGACGACCTGTACATGGGGTACTTGAATAACGTAGTCACTAACGAAGTGTTTAAGAATGTCTAGAGCCTTAGCCATCTTAGGTTCAAGATAGGCATTGAAAGAAAGCAGCTCACACTCAAAACATGCATCAACCGGTTTAATAGATATACTGGTCAATAGTGCGTTGACCATCCCACCAATCGCATCTTTGCGCTGGTAGTGAGTGCCTGCAAACAACATGTCGGTAATGGAATCGATATGTTTTTCAAACCATGGATCACCACATTCCGATAGCTGGCTGGCCGCCCCTTCAATCCATTGGTGGCGATTGACCATTCCAAGTACCAAGGCGTCTTCAAGATCATGTACACCGTAGGCGATATCATCAGCCAGCTCCATAATCGAACAATCGATAGACTTATAGCGAGTCTTTTTGTGTTCGGTATCAGGCCGTTTTTCATCGCGCATAGTACTGAAAAGCTGTTTGTCTTTTTCGCTCAGAGGTTCGAGCAACCAGTCAAACAGCGAGCGATCACAATCATAAAGTCCTTTAGCAGGCATCCAGTCGCGTGCACGGAGTTTGCGTTGATGGGAGACACTGTCAGGGAGGGTCACTGCTCGTGTTTGACTGATCATTGCCGGATACTTGATGAGCCCAAGTAGCGTTCGGCGAGTTAGGTTCATACCGAAATGTTCAGTGTAAGGCTCGAGTTTAGTGACGATACGAAATGTCTGTGCATTCCCTTCGAATCCACCATGTTTGCGCATCATATAGTTAAGTGCGACTTCTCCGCCATGCCCGTAGGGTGGGTGGCCAATGTCATGGGCAAGGCAAAGTGAATCAATCAAACTGTCACTGGGCAGCAGATCACGAAACTCTGGTTGTTTCTTTTTCAGTTGCGCCACAATTCCGGTGCCTAGCTGAGCGGCTTCCAATGAATGTGTTAAACGAGTGCGGTGGAAGTCATCGAAACTTTTGCCGTGAACCTGAGTTTTCGCTTGTAGGCGGCGAAAGGCAGCAGAATGAAGAATACGGGCACGATCGCGTTGATATGGGCTGCGGTGGTCATCACGACGAATCTTATGTTCATCATCATGACGTTGATGCCATAAATCGCTGATTTGAAACGTCATAGGCAATCCCCCTCTGTTTTTCCTAACCGTACACCGATGCAGAGAGGACTTCAAGTGGCAGAAAACTATGAAAATTTTGCCACTTGATCCATGGGCTAGTCCTTCATACTTAAAATCAATACAGCCGCCACGGCGAGAAAAGCCGTCATCATCAGAAATACATCGTTGTAGGCCATAATAGCGGCGTCGCGTTGCATGGTCGCAATCAGACTTGCTTGTGCCTGTTGCAGTGCCGTTGCTGCGTCACTGCCTGATTGGACAAAAAACGCTTGCTGCTGTTGCAGCGTTTGCCAGCCCAGTTGACTGACCGTTGGCAATGACTCTTTAATATGCGCTAAGTGTTCGCGGGTTTTATTGTCGAGTAAAGTTGCGATAATCGCGATACTGAAAGCGCCGCCGAGGTTACGCATCACGTTCGTCAAAGTCGAAGCATCCGGTGTATCCGGTTTACTGATGTTCTTCATTGCGACCAAAGAGAGCGGCACCATGATAAATGGGCTACCAATGGCTCGAAGCAACATAGACAGAATCAGCTGCTGCCCCCCGAAGTCGACCGTCATATGAGTATTAACGTAGCAGCTCAGACCAAACATTGCGAAACCGAAGGTCACTAAATGTTTAGGCTTAATAATTTGAGTTAGCTTGGGGACCAGCGGGAAAATCAGCAACTGTGGGAAACCCATCCACATGAGTACTTCACCAATTTCCATGGCGTTGTACTGCTGAATTTGAGTTAGGTACATAGGCAGCACGTAAATAGAACCAAGCAGAGCCATACCCAAAATCAGATAGGCGATGCACGACATCGCAAACTGACCATCTCGCAATAACCTCAGATTCACCAACGGCTTTTTATGTTGTAGTTCGTTAATGATGAAATAAACCAAACTGACGGCCGAGATAATGCTAAGGGTAATGATGAAACTTGAACTGAACCACTCTTCACGATTACCTTCTTCTAGCACGACTTCAAGACAGCCCAGCCCTAAAGCCATGGTGGCGATGCCAAACCAATCCGCTTTCTTTAGCAGACCAAGTTCGAGTTTTTCATCATCCAACCCATAGCGGATCATTGAAATGACCAATAGCGCCGGTGGAATATTGATATAGAAAATGTAGTGCCATGAGAGATTTTCAGTCAGCCAGCCGCCAAAAGTTGGCCCAATTGAGGGGGCAAAAGTGGCGGTGACACCAAACAGAGCCATACCGACGGCGCGCTTATTGAGAGGAAGTAGCTGAACCACAAGCGAAAAGGCGAGGGGAATCAAAGCGCCGCCACTGAATCCCTGCATAGCGCGAAAGACGATCATCGACGTCATATTCCAGGAAAAAGAACATAACAGCGAAGACAGCGTAAAAATTGCCGTTGTCCATGTCAGGTAACGGCGTTTGCCCAAGGCTTTTGATAACCATCCACTCAGCGGAATCGCGATCATCTCTGCAACCAAATAGGAGGTAGAGATCCAAGAACTTTCATCTAAGGTAGCGGAAAGCGCACCTTGAATATCTTTCAATGACGAGTTGGTGATTTGAATATCAAGAATTGCCATAAAGGCGCCAATTAAACCGCCGAATAAGGCTATCCAGTGGCGGGTCGGCACATCATTGGTTTCGGCTTGAACAGAGACTGTCGCATGGCTCATGGTTTAGCCTCGTGTATCGATGGTTGCTACCACAGATAGGCCAGGCAGTAGTCGTCCTTTGAGTGCTTTTTGATCGGGAATGATGATCTTGACGGGTACACGCTGAACGATCTTGGTGAAGTTACCTGTCGCATTCTCTGGAGGCAGCAGCGCAAACTTAGCACCAGTAGCAGGAGAGAAGCTATCAACGACGCCTTCTAGTGACTCGCCAGGGAAAGCATCAAGTTCAACGGCTACTTTTTGTCCCTGATGGATACCACTTAACTGAGTTTCCTTAAAATTGGCTTCAATCCAAACACCTTGCTCTGGAACCAAACTCATTAGTGGTGAGCCAGCTTGAACCAGCAACCCTTCACGTACACTTCGCTTGCCAATCACGCCATCGGTCGGTGCGTAAACCTTGGTGTAGTCGAGATTGAGTTGCGCTTGCTTTAGTTGTGCCTGAGCTTCAGTTACTGATGCTTGTGCTTGTTCAATTTCACTGGCGATAACGATCAACTGATCATGACTTGCCGCGAGGTTCGCTTTCGCTTCTTCTAGCTCAGCAAGCGTGACCTTTTGCTGCGCTATCATGCTGTCCAGTTCATCTTGAGAGGCGTAATTACGTTTGATTAGGCTACGAGAACGAGTGACTTGTTGAGTCGCACGATCATATTCAGCCTGAGCGGAATCGACCCGACTGGCTGCCTGATTGATTTGACTACGCTGCAAGGTTTGTTGAGCGATGAGATTTTTGACGCTGGATTCTGCAACCACAAGGTGCGCTTGAGATTGAGCCAACGCTGCCTGATAGTCACGGTCGTCGATCTGTACTAACAGTTGGCCTTGCTTGACTTGTTGGTTATCAGAAACATAAGACTGCACAATATAACCAGACACCTTTGGACTGATGGTGGTGATATCACCTTGCAGGTAGGCATTATCTGTCGATTCAAAATACTGACCGTAACTAAACCAGTATCCACCACCCAATAGACCAAGAGACAACATCAATGCGGTCGCAATCAAAGGCGCTTTTTTACGTTTAGGTGTCGCTGTGGTGCGTGCTTGGGGTGTCTCTGCCATAGTGTTCTCTTTATCGATATGAAGTATAGATGTAACGAATTGTAAATGAATGGCATTGGTTGATAAGATAGGAAAAAAGGGAAACACTGTTGCAATAATTAATCTAATTGACCATTTTAGGAGAGCACATGGACTTAAATGCAGTGACTGTATTTGCCCAAGTTGTTGATTGTGGGAGCTTTACGCACGCAGCGGAAATGCTCAATATGACTAAATCAACGGTGAGCAGAAAACTGGTCGAGTTAGAACAACACCTTGGCGTGAGATTGATCACGCGTTCTACACGCAGCTTAGTATTGACCCCTGAAGGTGAAAAATTCTATCAATCCAGCTTACAAATGCTTGAAATCATCAATCAGGCGGAACTTGAGGTGTCAGCCAACCAAGATTTAATTCGCGGGCCTCTCAACGTCGTCTTGCCCGTTGAGCTAGGTCATCAAGTTCTGGGTAGCTATATTCATCGTTTCTTACTCGATTTTCCGCACGTCACCATGAACTTGGAGTTGAGTAATAGAGAAGTCGATATTATCGGCGAGGGCGTTGATCTGTATGCTCAAATTGGGGAACTTGAAGATTCAAATCTGGTTTCTCGTTATCTAACATCGTCAAAGAGAGCGCTTGTTGCCAGTCCTGACTACTTAGCTCAGTACGGCGAAGTGACTACTCATAGTGATTTGATTGCACCACATCATATGGTTGAGGTGCAGAACAAAGCCGCTCGACTGCCAAAATGGCATCTCCAGCTTGAAGGTGCCGAGTCGTATCATATTGATCTGCCTTATCGTCTAAAGGTCAACACAATTACGGCTTGTCTTAAAGCTTCTATCGATGGTTTAGGCTTAGCGGTACTGCCTGAGTTTATCTGTCGAGAGCATTTTGAAAGTGGCGCGTTGGTGCGCTTATTGCCTGAATACAAGATGCCTGAAGTGCAGGTGAGTCTTGTCTATGCAGATAGGCAACTGATGCCGAAACGTAAGAAAGTGTTGATTGAATACTTGCTTAACGCGTTCCAGCATCGTAAGTAAGTGGCAACAAGCCGTATTAGCTGATTTCGTCTAAAGAGAGCTCGAAGCTTGGTGCGAAGGTATTTAGGAAATATTCCATCTCTGGGGTAAAGCGTTGCTTTAAGGTGACATCTAAGCGCTTTTTCGCCAGCGCATACTCATGATTGCCTGCACTCAGTTCTTCGAGACATTTCAGATAGGCGCAAATGGTATCGGCTTGCTTAACGATCATGGCATCATCGGAATGCGCTTGCTGGGAGATTAAATATGGGGCGAAATCATCGTGAAATTCTTCAGGCAGCATAGATAGCAGTTTCTTTTCTGCGGCAGCCTCAATCTTTTTGTATTCTTTGGCTATCTCTGGGTTGTAGTACTTAACGGGCGTTGGCAAATCACCGGTTAGCACTTCACTGGTGTCATGGTACATACCTAAGATAGCGATTCTTTCTGGGTTAAGGTTGCCACCAAACTTTTTGTTTTTGATCAGTGCCAAAGCGTGGGCAACGAAAGCAACCTGTAAGCTGTGCTCTGAGATGTTCTCACTTGATACTGAACGCATCAACGGCCAACGCTGAATAAGTTTCATGCGCGCCAAGTGGGCAAAAAAGTGGCTTTCCTGCACAATGTTGTTTGGGCTATCTGACATTTCTCTACTCCATGAAATGAAAAAGGGCACTCAGTGAGCGCCCTTTAAGAATATGAGAGATTGAAGCTAATTACTACTGACTATAGGTCGACAGGAAGCGTTCAAAGCGACCGATCGCAACTTCAAGATCTTCGACGTGAGGTAAAGTCACGATGCGGAAGTGATCAGGTTTAGGCCAGTTAAACCCTGTCCCCTGAACAAGCAGCACTTTTTCTTGAACCAAGAAATCGAGCACCATCTTCTGGTCATCTTTGATGTTGTAGACCTTAGTATCAATTTTTGGGAATAAGTACATCGCTCCTTTCGGTTTGACACACGATACCCCTGGGATCTGGTTAATCAATTCCCATGCGCGATCACGCTGTTCGAGCAGACGACCACCAGGCAGAATCAATTCATTAATACTCTGATAACCACCTAACGCAGTTTGAATCGCATGTTGCATCGGCACGTTAGCACAGAGTCGCATTGACGCGAGCATGTCGAGACCGTTTATATAGCCTTTGGCCATATGTTTAGGGCCCGTCATAAACATCCAACCGCCACGGAAACCACACACGCGATAAGCTTTTGACAAGCCATTGAACGTCATCACGAGGACATCGTCGGTTAAGGTTGCAACGGAAGTATGCGTCGCGCCGTCGTAAAGAACTTTGTCGTAGATTTCATCAGCGAAGATGATGAGTTTGTGCTGACGTGCGATCTCGATCACTTCAAGTAGGAAGTCACGGCTGTATACCGCACCGGTCGGGTTATTCGGGTTGATTAATACGATACCGCGTGTTTTTGGCGTGATTTTACGCTTGATGTCGTCAAGGTCTGGATACCAGTCCGCTTCTTCATCACACATGTAGTGCACCGCATTACCACCAGATAGAGCAACGGAAGCGGTCCATAGCGGGTAGTCAGGTGCAGGGACTAGCATTTCGTCACCGTTGTTTAGCAACGCTTGCATTGCCATAACGATAAGCTCAGAGACGCCGTTACCAATGTAGACATCTTCGACGTCTAGTGAATGAATTCCCTTGCGCTGATAATGCTGAACGACGGCTTTACGAGCTGAATAAATACCCTTTGAATCACAGTAGCCTTGCGAAGTAGGCAAGTTACGGATTACATCGACTAGGATTTCGTCAGGTGCGTCAAAGCCAAATGGGGCGGGGTTTCCGATGTTTAGCTTTAGTATTTTATGCCCCTCTTCTTCCATGCGTTTAGCATGTTTTAGTACCGGACCCCTAATGTCATAGCAGACATTATCGAGTTTCGACGACATCCCGATATTTTGCATTGATTAAACCCTAAAAATAATTGAATTTCTTTATTAAAGTACATCAAAAAGAATTTTTTTAGAATAAAAATCTGGTTGAATGGCAAGAAATAACAACTTGTAGCACGCCCGTTATCACAGGATTTTGCAAAACATTCACCACAACCTTGATTTGAGAGGGGTCTATAAATAGAGTAACCACCTACAATGAATAACAATCCCCATGCATACGAGGCTGATTTGTCTAATTTTCATCAAGCCGTTACTGAACTGATCGAACGCGTAAAGGATGCAGGAGACGGTATCACTCGTCTGGTTCAAGTTCTTGAGGAAAAACCGGACTTTGCGTTTATCGACTGGCTTGAGGCTCAGCCGATTTTCCCTCAGTTCTATTGGCAATCGCGCGATACTCGTGAAGAAGTGGTCGCGCTAGGCCAGTTACACACATTTGTCGACCCTGCGCCCGCTTATGCCATATTGGCTGAAGATCAGCGTATATGGGGAGGACGTTCATTTGACGGACAGACGAGCAAGAATCGTCGCTGCATGTCTTCGTTCTTTTTTCTACCGCAGATAGAGCTGATTCGCTTTGATAATAGTTGGTCTATTGCGGTGAACTTAACGGCAGAAAAACACCGCACTCTTGCTAGCCTATGCAAGTTGCAGCTTGACGTTAAACCTCTTATGCCCGTTACGGCACATGTCGAAAATATCCAACATACGCCTGATAAGTTTCAGTGGGGAGAGTTGGTAGATAAAGTCCTGACAGGCATTAGCAATGACGAGTTTAAAAAGGTGGTTTTGGCTCGCAAAACAGAGGTCACCCTTGATGCGCCCCTATGTGCGGCTCAGTTCTTAAAATCAAGCTATCTACATAATCACCATAGTTTTCACTTCTTACTGTCATTAGATAGGAAGCATAGCTTTATCGGATCAACGCCGGAGCGTCTTTACCTGCGTCAAGGTCAGGAACTTTATACTGAAGCACTCGCCGGTACGATAGGACGAGGTAGCAATGCGACTCAGGATATGGAACTGGCTAACTGGTTGGCCAACGACAGCAAGAACCTCAATGAGAATCAATATGTTGTAGACGATATTATCGAGCGCCTAGCTCCGCACTCTGAACATGTAGAGGTGGAACAAGAGGCTCGCTTAGTTCGTTTACGTAAGGTTCAGCACCTAAAACGCAGCATTCACGCTCACCTGAACAAAGGTGTTAATGGCGTGCAGTTACTGAGTGCGTTACAGCCAACCGCCGCCGTCGCGGGCTTGCCGCGCAAAGAGTCGATGGCATTTATTCAGCAACATGAACCTTTTGCTCGTGGTTGGTATGCAGGCTCTATGGGCTTTATCAGTCACCAGAGAGCTGAGTTTTGTGTCGCAATTCGCAGCGCCCTGATCCTCGATGACCACGTCCAGTTATTTGCCGGTGCAGGCATTGTCCCTGGCTCAGTAGCGGAATATGAATGGCAAGAACTGGATAAAAAAATGTCGACACTGTTGTCTCTGATATCAGATAACGCACCGTTAGGAGTCGCTTCTTAGATGAACGCGGAAGGTATAAGTGTTAATCAAGCAGTGATTAACCGCATTTGGTGTCAGGTAATACTTGAAGAACTGACCCGATTTGGTGTGCGTGAAATTTGTATCGCTCCAGGTTCTCGCTCAACGCCTTTGACATTGGAAGCGGATGAAAATCCACTACTAAACCTCCACACGCATTTTGATGAGCGTGGGCTGGGATTTTTGGCGTTAGGCCTTGCGAAAGCAAGTGGTAAACCTGTCGCTGTCGTTGTGACATCAGGAACGGCAGTCGCTAATCTTCTTCCCGCTATTGCGGAGGCAAAACTTACTGGCGAAAAGCTGGTGGTGCTCACGGCGGACAGACCTGTCGAACTGGTTGGCTGTGGTGCTAACCAAGCCATCAACCAACAGGGTATCTTTTCTAGCCATGTGACCTGTGCGGTTGACCTACCCAGTCCATCGTTAAATATTCCACTCAACTGGGTGCTAACGACAATCGACCAAGCGATGGCTGAGCAACAGCAAAAGGGCAGTGCTATTCATGTTAACTGCCCATTTCCTGAACCACTTTATAGCGCTGACTCTAAGTGTTTATACCAAAGCTATAGTGACCAATTGGGCATGTGGTGGCAAAGCGACAAACCGTTTACGAGCAAGCGTTACCCATTGCAGAGTCCACAGCTGAATGTCAGTGATTTTTCGCAAAGAAACGGCGTGATAGTGCTTGGTAGTGTGACGCGCAGTGAAGCATCTGCTGCCAAACAGTTAGCTGAGCGGCTAGGTTGGCCGATCATGTGTGACCCGCAGTCCGGACAAAGCTCGGCTTGGTCACACTACGATTTATGGTTGCAGAACAGCAGTAAATCGGAAGCCTTACAGCAGTGTGAGGTCGTTTTGCAACTGGGTTCGCGCATCGTATCGAAGCGTCTGAATCAGTGGTTAGCTAAGCACATCAAAACCAGTCATGCTGAATATCACTATGTTGCGCCGAGTTTCGACCGCAACAACGCGAGCCATATGATGCAAATTCATCATGTTGTCTCTATAGAGAGTTGGATCGCGCACTTGTTAGCGATTTTGCCGCCAATTGCTCAAACGAATTCAGGTTGGGCTGATGAGTTGTGTGCTGTCTCTGAACAGGTCAATAGTTTGGCGTCGTTGCATCTCTCGTGCGATGCGCCTTTATCGGAAATCGCTTTGGCTCTCACCGCGCCTCAACTGCCTAAGCAAGCACAGTTGTTTATCGGCAATAGTCTGTTCGTACGTCTTTTGGATATGTTTGCCCGTTTTGATGGCGTTGAAGTTTATAGCAATCGAGGGGCTTCAGGGATTGATGGCATAGTGGCTAGTGCTGCGGGAGTGGTCCGGGAAAATAAACAGCCGACCGTACTCTTCATTGGTGATACATCACTTTTATACGATATCAACTCATTAGCGCTGTTTACCCATGAGCAAACACCGGTTGTCATCGTGGTGACCAACAATGATGGTGGTGCCATCTTTGATTTACTGCCTGTTCCAGAGCAACAAAAACAAGCTTTGTATCAAATGCCCCATGGCTTTGAGTTTGAACATGCCGCTCGACAGTTTCATCTTGCTTACGCGAAACCAGAAACGTTAGCTGAATATCAGCAACTCATCGACAACCATGTTGAGAATGGTGTGGGTGGCTTGGTTATTGAAGTGCAAACGCCCGCGGAGCAAGCTTCCCGTCAGTTAAGAGAATTTACGCAACAGATTCATGCTTTATAGTCAGGCTTCTCAACATTTAGCCCATAACCCAGCACAACCAGTGCTGGTCTTTTTGCATGGTTTACTGGGTTGTGGAAAAGATTGGCAACAGACAATTGATTACCTAAGCGATTACCCTTCAGTTCG
The DNA here is from genome assembly GCF_050113875.1 of Vibrio sp. TRT 1302. NCBI lineage: Bacteria > Pseudomonadati > Pseudomonadota > Gammaproteobacteria > Vibrionales > Vibrionaceae > Vibrio > Vibrio sp. TRT 1302. Next base: position 360,261 of record NZ_JBNJOF010000002.1, read on the forward strand.
TCTTGATTTACCGGGTCATGGCTTGAGTGGGTTGAACAGCTGTAACAATTTTAAAGAGTGTTGTGATCAAATATCTGACACTCTTCTCACCCAATTCGAGCCTCATCGACCTATAGTACTGATTGGTTACTCAATGGGTGGTCGCATCGCAATGAATGGTGTGGTGAACAATCACTTTGCGGGGCTCAATATTCAGCAATTGATTGTTGAAGGGGGAAACTTTGGATTGCAATCCCCAATGGATAGAGCGGCAAGGTGGGAGCACGATGTTCAGTGGGCAGAACGTTTTACGAATCAGCCAATTGAACAGGTGCTAAGCGATTGGTATCAGCAGGCGGTGTTTAGTTCACTAAATCATGCGCAAAGACAAAAACTGATCGCTAAACGCAGTGCTAACCTAGGGCCACAAGTGGCAAATATGATGCTAGCGACCTCGCTGGCAAAGCAAGATTATTTGTTGGATGCGCTCAGCTCATCCGCAGTGGCAGTACATTATATTTGTGGCGAGAAAGACGATAAGTTTAGTCAGTTGGCCGAACGAAGCGGTTTGTCTTTCAGCCAAGTTGCAGAGGCTGGGCATAATGTTCACGTTGAACAGCCCCAAGCTTTTGCCGAAATCGTTAAAACTCAAATAAAACAAACTTTTGCATAGTTTGTTATGAGTCAATTGGTAAACAAACAGGAATCACCATGGCAAAAACAGTCGGTATCTCAGAAGAAGAATTATACGCACCAGTACACTGGAATGACTGCAGCGGTGAATATGAAGATATTCAGTACCACAAATCTGAAGATGGTATCGCTAAGATCACTATCGCTCGTCCACAGGTTCGTAATGCGTTCCGCCCTCAAACAGTAAAAGAGATGATCAACGCGCTTGCGGATGCTCGTTATGACGAAGGTGTCGGCGTTATTATCCTTACCGGTTTAGGTGAGAAAGCGTTTTGTTCTGGCGGTGACCAGAAAATTCGTGGCGATTACGGCGGTTACAGAGATGACTCAGGTACGCACCACTTAAACGTCTTGGACTTCCAACGTCAGATTCGTACTTGTCCGAAGCCTGTTATCGCTTCGGTTGCCGGTTGGGCTGTAGGCGGTGGTCACGTTCTGCATATGATGTGTGATTTGACGATTGCCGCTGAGAATGCACAGTTTGGTCAAACTGGCCCTAAAGTAGGTTCCTTTGATGGGGGCTGGGGCGCGTCATACATGGCACGTATTGTTGGTCAGAAAAAAGCTCGTGAAATCTGGTTCTTATGTCGTTTCTATGATGCAAAGGAAGCGCTAGACATGGGGCTAGTCAATACCGTGGTGCCTCTAGAAGATCTCGAGAAAGAAACCGTACGTTGGTGTCGTGAGACATTACAGCACAGCCCAATGGCGCTTCGTTGTCTTAAAGCGGCATTGAACGCAGATTGTGATGGTCAAGCGGGTCTTCAAGAGCTAGCAGGCAACGCAACCATGATGTTCTACATGACTGAAGAAGGTCAGGAAGGTCGCAATGCTTTCAACGAAAAACGCCGTCCGGACTTTAACAAGTTTCCACGCAACCCATAATTTGTCGTTTATATCTTAGGTCTAGTCGTGATAGCGATTCGAGGATGCGTCATCTTTCGCGTCCTCGTCTTGCTGTAGAAGCGATAGCCTAGATATTTGCAGACAAACGGGTGAAATATCCAATGCAAGCTACATTTATATCAATAATGAAAAGGATATTGCTATGAGATCAGCCAAACTCTATCGCTACGAACTGCCGATGGACAGCGGTGTGATACTGCGTGATCAAAGGTTGAAACAGCGTGAAGGTTTTGTCGTAGAGCTAGCACTTGACGGTAACACTGGTCTTGGTGAAGTTGCCCCTCTTGCGGGTTTTAGCATTGAGACCATGGATGAAGCTTATTCACAGCTCGTCGAGCAACTGGCTTTGTGGCAACAGGGTGTGGAGCTTAATTTTGATGGTCTGTATCCATCGGTTGCGTTTGGTCTTTCAATGGCTCAAATGGAATTGACTAAACAGCTTCCACAGCACGGTGTTTATCAAGCTGCTCCACTATGCTCAGGGGATCCTGATGAGCTCATTCCCAAGCTCAATGCAATGAGCGGTCAGAAAGTTGCAAAAATCAAAGTAGGGCTCTATGAGCCTATTCGTGACGGGATGTTAGTGAGTCTATTTTTGGAGTCTATTCCTGATCTCACACTAAGATTAGATGCCAACCGAGCTTGGACTGCTGAAAAAGCGCAGCAGTTTGCCAAGAAGATCGCTCCTTCGTTAAGAGGGCGTATTGCCTTTATCGAAGAGCCCTGCCAAGTGCCGGGTGACAGTTTTTCTTTTGCGATTGATACTGGAATTGCTATCGCTTGGGATGAAACGCTTCAGCATGCGATTCGTCGCGATGATTTTAAACTTGAAGATCTCAATGGTGCTAAAGCGATCGTCATCAAGCCGACTTTACTTGGCTCTGTTGAACGCTGTATCGCCTTGATTCAAAGAGCTAAGGAACTGGGGATCAAAGCGGTTGTCAGTTCAAGTATTGAATCAAGTCTTGGTTTAACTCAGCTGGCTAGACTGGCACATTGGCAGTTACCTGACGAAATACCGGGTCTTGATACTGTAGGTTTGTTCGCTCAACAGCTAGAAGTTGCTTGGCCAGGTTGCGAATTGCCACTGACTTCTTTGTCGGATCAAGCATTGATTTGGCAGTCAGAATGAAAGCAGAGTTATCACTTGTCAATAAATGGGCTCAACAGAGCCCATCTTTGTATGCTTTAGAGACGCCTGAGAAAGGTTACACTTGGCTTGAACTCGCCGAGAAAGTACAACGCCTAGCAGCATCTTTAGGTAAACAAGGCGTATCCAAGGGCGACGTCGTTACTTGCGTTGCCAAGAACAGTCCTCAGTTGTTGCTGCTCTATCTCGCCTGCCTCGAACAGGGAGCCATTTGTGCGCTTACTATGCCACAGAGTGAAAGTGAGCTTAAAAGCAAACTGGCAACCCTATACGTCAATCCCGACAATGCTTACCTATGGTCGGATAAAGGTACACCTGTGCCTACGGCGGGTTATCATGTTCAAGTATCAGAGCTTGAAATCGAAGATTGGCACAGCCAATACCAAAACAAGTCTATCGCTTCAATTGTATTTACCTCTGGCTCAACGGGCATACCGAAAGCGGTTGCTCATACATCGCAGCAACATCTTGCTTCAGCGCAGGGTCTGCTTGAAAAATTTCACTTCCAGCAAGATGATACTTGGTTATTGAGTTTGCCTATGTACCACGTCTCTGGTTTAGCGATTGTCTATCGTTGGCTTGCAACTGGCGCTACTCTCAAAATAGGCACAGGCAATCTAAGCGAAGATATTTCGGATGTCAGCCATGCATCACTGGTTGCAACCCAGCTAAAACGCTTGCTAGATAGTAGTGAAACTCTGACTCTCAGCCATGTTTTACTTGGGGGGAGTCATGTTCCTTTGGAACTAAGCCAGCAAGCCGCTGAGCGCGGGATTGAAACCTGGCTCGGATATGGAATGACAGAAGCGGCTTCGACAGTGACCGCTAAACAGATAGACGCAGTGTATAGTGCGGGGAGCGTATTACCCAAACGCTTGGTAAAACTGGATGGTCAGCGCATTTACATTGGTGGTGATACTCTGGCTTCAGGTTACTACAAGCAAGGAGTACTGACGCCAATAGCTGAAAATGGCTGGTTTGATAGTAAAGACCTTGGTCAGTGGTTGGGTGACGAGCTGGTGATCATCGGTCGAGCGGATAACCAATTTATTTCTGGTGGGGAGAACATCCATTGTGAGGAAATAGAAGCAGCGCTTAACCAATTAGAGGCTATCCAACAAGCGATTATCGTGCCTATCGAAGATGACGAATATGGACATCGTCCTGTCGCAGTCGTGCAGTGCCAAGTCTCCCCCGACGAAATCGAAATTGAATCTTTGCTGAAAACAAAATTAGCCAAATTTAAGTGGCCTATCGCCTACTATCAGATGCCTGAAGAGTTACTTGGTGGTGGAATAAAAATCTCGCGCCAACAGGTGAAGGATTGGTTGAACAAGCAACGGAATAAATAAAAAGAAGTGCACATCCGGTGACTAAGCGAATGTGCACTTCAGGGGGAAGTGGCGATGGTGAATCGCCACGTTAAATAACTCAGCTTGCAAGTGCCTTTTTCATCTCTTCGGCAACCTTATCTACTTTGCCGAGTCCGATAATGACTTGAAGACCACCTTTGCCAATGGGAACGACACCAGCGGCTCCAAGTTGTTTGAGTCGACTGCTATCTGCGACAGCGGAATCTTTAACGCTCAAGCGCAGACGGGTAATACAGTTGTCTACTTCGATAATATTGTCAGCTCCGCCTACCGCTTGAATATACTCTTTTGCTAACTGTGAAATATCTTCAGCTGCATCTTTTTCCATATCTTCACCTCGGCCGGGTGTTTTCAGATTGAATTTGATGATGGCGAAACGGAACACTGAGTAATAAACAGCAAAGAACACCGCACCTTGAACCAATAACATATACCATTTGGTCGCGAGAGGGTTCTGACTCGATAGCACCATGTCGACTAAACCGGCTGAAAAACCAAATCCAGCCATCCATTGCATACTCGCTGCAATGTAAAGTGACAAACCGGTGAGGACAGCGTGAATCAAGAACAGTACCGGGGCGAGGAACATAAAGCTAAATTCTAAAGGTTCAGTGATACCCGTAAAGAATGACGCCATTGCTGCGGCTAGCATAATGGCAAATACCTGATTCTTATTTTTCGCATCAGAGCAATGGTACATAGCGAGTGCTGCTGCAGGCAAACCAAACATCATGATTGGGAAAAAGCCTGCTTGATACATACCTGTTTTGCCCGGAATACCCGTACCATTGGCGATCGATTGTGCGCCACCGAGGAAGTTTGGAATATCGTTAATACCAACAACGTCGAACCAAAACACAGGGTAAAGCGCATGATGCATGCCGACAGATAAAAACAGGCGGTTGAAAAATCCGAATAGCCCTGCGCCCACCGCACCCATACTTTCCAGTTTGATACCAAACTGAATCAGAGCGTCATAAACGATTGGCCATGCATAGAGAAGAACAAAGGATAGAAGCATGCCAGCAAGCGATGTAAGAATTGGAACCAAACGCTTGCCACTGAAAAATGCGAGAGCCTGTGGTAACTCAACGGTTGAGTATCGGTTATAAATCTCCGCAGAGATAATACCAATCACGATACCAATAAACTGATTGCTGATTTTGCTAAACGCGGCAGGAACTTCATTCACCTCGATGTTACTTAACTGTGCGACCGATGCAGGATCGAGCAGCGTTGTTACGACCAAAAACATCACAAAGCCTGAAAGAGCGGCAGAGCCATTCTTGTCACGACTTAGCCCAAAAGCGACGCCAACCGCAAATAGCACAGCCATATTATCAATGATCGCACTGCCGGATTTTATCAGAAACGCAGCCAGAATATTTTCCGAGCCCCAGCCAACGGGATCGAGCCAATAGCCAATCCCCATCAGAATTGCTGCAGCAGGTAATGTCGCAACGGGAACCATCAGCGCTTTACCGACTTTTTGCATATATCCAAGAATACTCATGTATGCCCCTAGTTATGTATTAAAAAATTTGATTTCGCTATGCTTCAATAGTTGGTTATCTTTTGTTTTGAGCAGAGAAATCGGAATCTGGGGTTATTAGAATCTTATTTTGAGGTGCAAACAAACGAATTGGAGAGTAGTATGAATTAAAAATTTTAATGCATAAAGACGATGGCAAACCAACAGACACTACTCAGAAACCTGCATACATTCAATGTGGCAGCACAGAGAATGAGCTTTACCGTTGCGGCAAAGGAACTCCATCTAACACAAGGGGCGGTTAGCCACAGAATCAAGGTTCTTGAATCAGAGCTGGGCTTTAATTTGTTTGTTCGTGGGACGAGAAGACTTGAGTTGACCGCCGAGGGGGAGCGCTTTCAGCGAACATTGTCGAAGTCATTAAGTACGATCTTTGGTGAAATCGAAGATATCAACAGTACAGAACTTCACGGCAAAATTAATATCGGAACTAGCCCTGCGTTTGCCAATAATTGGTTGTTACCAAGAATGGGCGATTTTAGACGCCGCTACCCTAGATTTAATCTCAATATATTTGCTCAGGAATCTCAGGAGTTTCACAAAAATCAGTTAGATGTTGCCATCTACTACGGGGATAGCCAATTAAAAGATGTGTATAGAAAACGTCTGTTTGGAGAAAAATACATTCCAGTATGTACACCTAGCTACGCGAAAGAGTTGGGAATATTTGATGATGGACTGGCTTCTCTAGAAAGGGTTAATTTCATTCACGCCTTGGAATCGAATGTCTGGCAGCGTTGGATTAAACATCATGGTCTAGCGGTTAACTTGTTTAAGCACTTCTACTGTGTCAGTCATCGTGACATGGGGGTACAAAGTGCTTTGCATGATGTTGGCGTTGCCATGGGAAGATATCAGTTTGTAAAACAATATATCGACACAGGGGAACTTGTTACCCCTTATCCGAGTATGGAAACCGATATGAGCTATGATGTGATTTGTCCTCAAGGGGCAGAAAAAAGGCCGAAAGTACACACCTTCATTAAGTGGTTAGAGAGTCAACTTAGTTAATTTCGACATTTCATAGTCCAAATGTGAATTTAGCAATCTTATAACCCTAATTCATAATACCTCTATTGAGATATGGAATTGGATATAAGAAGCAATGAAAGCACTCTTGGTTGTCGCCGTGTTACTTCAGATAATGGTTGCCCTGCAAAGTGAGGGTTTAGTCAAGGCACTCGCTGAGCTCTCGGCGTTTTTGCTGGTTGTTACTATCGCCTTCAGCACTAAACAGCAAAAACGTCAATCGCTAGAACTTGATGCAGAAAAGCGTTAAACCAACGTAAGCCATGCTAGTGACGTGGTTGAAATCAGTATCCACAAAGTCACACCAAACATCAGTGGTTTGGGACCCGCCGACTTGAGTTTCTCGACAGAAATACCGCAGCCAATCAAAAATAGACAGACCACTAACGCACGTTTCGCTACGTCAAATATGCCCTGATAGATCGCATCAAATTGGGGGAGGGCATCACTAACTGCGATCGCGACACAGTAAAACAAGATGAAGTATGGGATGGTGATTTTCTTGGAGTCGCTACGGAACAAAAACGCGCTGAACAGTGCGACAGGGATGATCCAAAGTGCTCGAGCTAGTTTAAGCGTTGTCGCCGTTGTTAGTGCTTCTTCACCATAAGCAGACGCCGCGCCCACCACGGATGAGGTATCATGAATTGCGATGGCTGCCCAGGTGCCAAACGTGTGCTGGTCAAGGTTCAACGCATGGCCAATCACCGGAAAGATAAACAGGGCGATAGAGTTAAGAACAAAGACCGTCGCGAGAGATAAACCGATCTGTTCATCGCTCGCCTTAATCGCTGGTGATACAGCCGCGATCGCACTGCCACCGCAGATTGCCGTGCCAGCCGAGATCAGATACCCCGTCTCTCTGTTTAGACCGATCCATTTAGCAACCCACCAACCAATTACCAAGGTACCGAAAATGGTGGCGACAATCAGGCCGATACCATTCGATGTTACCGCGAGGGCCTGTTCAAACTGAATACCGAAACCTAAGCCAACGATCGAGTAGGCAAGCAGCTTTTTAGTGACTTTAGCGAGATTGAATTCCACAGGAACAAAGCCAAGTGAAGCGAGCAAGAAGCCAATCACAAGTGCAGTAGGAGAGGAGATAAAAGGGGTCAGGCAAACTGCAAGAGCAAGCCAAAATGGCAACTGTTTCGTTAGCTTATTCATTATTGATTTGGTGAGTTGAGATCAACCTTAAGTTTAGCGTACCCAAAGCGATAAATAGAGCTGAATGTTTTGAACGGCTGTTCAGAAAAACTGAACAGCCGTGTTTTGCTATGAGCGATCTAGCGCCAGCCGCCTCTTAGTGTCGAGACCTTTTCAAACATCGTCTCCGTAGACGCTGATTTAGGATCAACCGGCTCACCAACTTCAATTTCAATCTTTGACCAAAATCGCGTTGGTAACCCTTTACAAGCTGACCCTTTATGACGGCTGAAGTAACTTCCCCACATCCCCTTTAGCGCAATAGGAATGACAGGAACAGGGCTACGTTTGAGGATCAGATCCATGCCGCGCATAAATGGATTCATCTCACCATCGGAGGTCAAGCGACCTTCGGGGAAGATACAGACGATGTGTCCTTCGGCGAGTGCCTGCTCCACTTCTGAAAATGCTCTTACTATTGAGCGGCGATTGGTCGCTGAAATGGGAATCACTCCCGCGCGTTTGAGAAAGCGGCGCAAAGGAGGCGCATTGGCATAGTCTTCTTCCATTACAAATCGGATAAGTCTTGGACAAACGGCGCTGAGCAACAAAGCATCCATATAGCTGACATGGTTGCAAACCAGTAGAGCGCCTTTTTTATCTGGCAAATTATGCAGATTCTTATGGGTTACTCGATACATGGTGTGAGTAAGTATCCAGACCAGAAAGCGGACAACAAAGATAGGGACTTGAGAAAACAGGTAAGTCGCCACAAACATGTTGAGTATCGCCAGTAGCAAGAACAACTGAGGAATAGAAAGACCAATAACAGATAGGCAAACAATTCCTAGAATGGCACTACCGACCATAAACAGAGAGTTGTAAATGTTGAGTGCGGCAATAACCTGGGCCCGTTGATCGACTTTTGCTCGTTGTTGCATTAGCGCATATAGCGGGACGATAAAGACACCGCCAGAAGCACCAAGTAGAAATAGGTATGCAAATACTGGCCACAGCGGTTGGTATGCCACAAAATCTGAAAAATGGACAAATTCTGGTAGCTGCTGTGGAACAGCTAACGCCATTAATGCGCCAAATACGGTGATCCCAAAACTGCCAAGCGGTACGATACCAACTTCAATGCGATGGTTTGAGAGTTTGTCGCACGCTAGCGAACCAAGCGCAATACCTATGGAAAAGAGCGCAAGTAAAAATGAGACGGCACTTTCACTGCCATTAAGGTAGATCTTAGTGAAGTTAGGAAATTGGGTCAGGTATGCCGCGCCCAGAAACCAAAACCAACTGATCGCCATTAATGAGCGGAAGATTGTCTGATCTGATTTGGCGATCGCGATGGTTTGTTTGGTTTGCTTGATTGGTTGCCAACGGAACTCGAGTGTTGGCGCACTGGCAGGCGCTACAGGAATGGAACGGCTCGCGAGGTAGCCAAGCAGCGCGAAGATAACGACTGACGCTGCCGCGACGTATTTGGCGCTTTCAGAAGAGGCGATAACCCCCGCTCCTAGAGTACCGATTAAAATCGCGAGAAATGTGCCAGTTTCGACTAAAGCGTTGCCTGGGACTAGCTCATTGGCTTTGAGTTGCTGAGGCAGAAGCGCATATTTTACCGGACCGAAAAACGCAGATTGCGTACCCATCAAGAACAATAGTATCAGCAGTATAATGTAACTCTCGGTGATAAAGCCGATCGCCCCTAAACACATGATGCCGATCTCGGCGAGTTTAACCTTGCGAATAAACCAAGACTTCTCATATTTGTCAGCCAATACACCCGCGGAGGCTGAAAAAAGAAAAAAGGGCAGAATAAACAGACCTGCCGCGAGATTGATGAATAAATCACTGGAAATAGGTAAGGTACCTGCGCCAGCAAAAGCGACGAACAGCAGCAGAACATTTTTAAAAATGTTGTCGTTGAAAGCGCCGAAAAACTGTGTGACGAAATAAGGCAGAAATCGTTTCTGCCTTAGTAAAGAGCTTTGGCTATCAGACATTAGTGATCCTTAACGTTTAGGATGTTACCAATTGGTCAGGTAGTTTGAGAGCAGATTCTCGATCAATTCCTTGCCATCGATAGGCTGATCGCTGAAGAACTTGTCATCGACGCTGAGTAGCGTAATACCGTGCACACCTGACCAAAGCACGCGACTTGCTTTTAGCACATCGGCTTCACTGCGGTGAGGAGCAAGCGCTTGTAACAGGTGTTCTAGCATACCCGTCATGGCATTAATTCGTTGTGCTTGCCACTCCGGCAGCGTCTCGCCATTCATATTGTGCTCGAAGATAAGTTGCCAACGATTGGGATGGCGAAGTGCAAAGTCATGATAGCAGTAGGCCAGCTCATACAGTGCTGACCGATTATCTTTGCTGCCGTTAACGACATGGTTGGCTTCAGATGAGAGCTCGTCTAAGGTCTGCGCTACGACATGTAATAACAGTAAATTGTAGTTTCCGAACACATTGACCAATGTACTCGGTACATAACCAATCATGGTTGCGATCTTACGCAAGCTAAGCTCATGGTACGAATTGGTCGTGAGAAACGCCTTTACCGTTGATAGTGTAAGGGCGATGAGTTCTTCGCGAGTGTGATCGTTTCTTCTTGCCATGGTGAATAATCTAAAATGAACATTGTTCAATATTCTAATGAGCCAATGCCTATAGCGCAACTTTGCTAAGGACAATTTGCAATATTCTGATACATGTCGCTCCGACGTTTTTGTATGAATCTAGTTCCGCTGGGGGTAAGATGTCACAATAAATAAAAATTCAATACCTCGATACGAACTTGAAAGGAAGAATATGAAACGGCTCTTTTCTCTCGTTGCTCTACTTATGGTCTCAGTGGCTATCACGCCGATTGCCGAGGCAAAGAAGTTAGGTGGCGGAAAATCGTTCGGCAAAAGTTTTAAAACTGCGCCTGCGCCAAAACAGCAACAACAAAACACCAATACTATTGGTAAAGATCAAACAACCAAGACTCAAAGTTCAACCAAGAAAGGCTTGATGGGCGGCCTACTTGGTGGCTTGTTAGCTGGTGGACTGCTTGCTGCCTTCTTTGGTGGCGCATTTGAAGGTATCCAATTCATGGATATCTTGATCATCGGCTTGATTGCTTTTGTTATCTTCAAACTTATGCGTGGCATGCTTGGGGCAAAGCAGGGCAGTATGAATCAGCATCGTCAGCAGCCTGCATTTGGAGGTTCTGCGCCTAAATTTGAACAACCAAATGTGCATAACTTCGAGCAGCCTCAGTCAGGTGCACAAAGCGGTGGTTTTGGCTTTGGTACTCAAAGTGATGTTCCTCATAACTACCCACCAGGTTTTGACCAAGCGGCCTTTATCAATGGATCTCGTGAACACTACCGTATCCTTCAAGGTGCTTGGAACCATAACCAGTTAGATACGATTGAAGAGTATGTCTCTCCAAGCTTATTTGAAGATCTGAAATCAGAACGTGAGAAACTGGGTGGAGAGCAACATACTGATGTGATGTATGTTGATGCTGAAATCGTGCGTGCGGATTATGATGCAAGCAAAGCGCAATTAAGCTTACAGTTTAGTGGTCGTTACCGTGACTCAGTAGAAGGTATTGAAGAGAACATCGAAGATATCTGGCACTTAGAGCGTGATTTAACCACACCAAATGCTCCATGGTTAATCGTTGGTATTCAAGGCTAATACCGATACCCAACCGTTAAAGTTTAACGCCCAAGCTCATAGCTTGGGCGTTTTTGTATTGTCTAAAGCTGGCAATGCTTGGTAGTATTTTTAACCTAGCTAAAAATCATAATAAGGTAAGTAAAGTGGCTGAATTCAAATACAAAAATCTCACCCAAGAGCAGCAAGACAAACTGGATGCTGCGGCTTTTCGTCGTTTACTCGCGCATCTAGATGACAACAAAGACGTACAAAATATCGATTTAATGATTCTGGCTGGTTTCTGCCGTAACTGTTTCAGTAAATGGTACAAGGCTGAAGCAGATGCCCAAGGTATCGATCTCGATATCGATGATGCACGTGAACGTGTTTATGGCATGACTTACGATGAGTGGAAACAAAACCACCAGCCAAAAGCAACGCCTGAGCAGCTCGCTGCGTTTGAAGCGCGCCAAAACAAGGGTTAATCAACCTGAGTGAATATAAAAAAGCCCCGTTACTCGTAGAGTTAACGGGGCTTTGACTTTTACCGTGTTAGGCTAGCTTAATTGGCCAGTGGCCTCGAATTCTTCAAGTTTGGCTATGTATGGCTGAAGGTCGCCGATGTTCTCTTCTACCCACTTAGCGTTGTAGTAAGTATCTAAGTAACGTTCACCGCTGTCACACAGTAGCGTCACAATCGAACCTTTTTCACCACGGGCTTTCATTTCGCTGGCTAGTTGGAGTACACCGTATAAGTTTGTACCTGTGGATGCCCCCACCTTACGACCTAGGATTTTTTCTAGCCAGTGTGCCGTTGCGACAGATGCTGCGTCAGGAATCGTGCGCATCTCATCAACAACACCAGGAATAAAGCTCGGCTCAACTCGTGGACGACCAATGCCTTCAATTTTGCTTCCGCAATCGCCAGTCAGATTTTTGTTACCTGTCTTGAAATACTCATGGAACACCGAGTTTTCAGGGTCAACAACACAGAGCTTAGTGTCGTGTTGTTGGTAGCGAATAAAGCGACCGATTGTCGCTGAAGTTCCCCCCGTACCCGGACTCATTACGACCCATGTTGGTACTGGGTGGTCTTCCATTTCCATCTGACTAAATATTGAGTTGGCAATATTGTTATTACCACGCCAGTCTGTTGCTCGTTCTGCGTAGGTAAACTGGTCCATATAATGCCCATTCAACTCTTGAGCTAGACGGTGAGATTCTGCATAGATCTGATCAGAACGATCAACCAAATGGGCTTGACCGCCGTAGAATTCAATCTGCTCAATTTTTTTGCGTGCGGTACATTTAGGCATCACAGCGATAAATGGTAGGCCAAGTAGGCGAGCAAAATAAGCTTCAGAAACAGCGGTACTACCTGAAGAAGATTCGATAATCGTGGTTTCAGGACCCACCCAACCATTACAAATCGCGTAAAGGAATAGAGAGCGTGCCAGACGATGTTTTAGAGAACCTGTCGGATGTGTACTTTCATCTTTTAGATAAATATCAACGCCTTCGATACTTGGCAAATCGAGTTTAATCAGATGTGTATCAGCACTGCGCTGATAGTCTGCTTCGATTTTTCGTACAGCATTGTTAATCCAGTTATGGTCGGTACACATAGGGTTTCTCCTTAGAATCGTTATAGCGTTAATGTAGCGATTAGTAGGGAGAAAAACTTTGCTATTTTTACTCTATTTTGCTTTATTTGGAGAAAATAATTCTACAAATGTGATTATATGGATATTGAATTAGATAAAATTGATCGAAAAATGCTCGATTTATTGCAAAATGATGGAACATTGTCTCTCAATGAACTGGCAGACGCAGTCAATCTAACAACGACACCATGTTGGAAGCGTATGAAGAAGCTAGAAGAGGCGGGGGTTATTCAAAAGCGAGTTGCGCTACTCAATCCAGAGAAATTGGATTTGTCGTTCACGGCCTTCGTACTGATAAAAACCAGTGACCATTCCCATGAATGGTATAGCCATTTTGTTTCAACAGCTTCTGAGTTCCCTGAAGTGATGGAGTTTTATCGAATGGCGGGTGAATACGACTATATGATGAAAGTCTTAGTGAAGGACATGAAGTGTTTTGATCGCTTTTACAAAAAACTGGTCAACTCAGTGGAAGGTATTTCGAACGTGACGTCTACTTTTGCCATGGAACCGTTAAAATACACCACGGCTCTGCCGATCTGCAGTAATTAAAAGCCTCCCGCAGGAGGCTTAAAGGATTTAGCTGGTAAAACGCATCACACCCTCTTGCACTGCGGTAGCCACAAGATCGCCATTACGATTGTATATTTCGCCACGAACCAGTCCTCGTGTATTGCTTGCCGTTGGACTTTCGATCGCATAGAGAAGCCAGTCATCGACTTTAAATGGTCGGTGGAACCAGATGGAGTGGTCGATGGTAGCGACCTGGAATTTTGGTGTCATCAGAGATACACCGTGAGGGTGTAGCGCAGTGACAAGGAAGCCCCAATCAGATGCGTAGCCTAATAAATATTGATGGATAAGTTGGTTATCCGGTACTTTGCCGTTGGCTTTTATCCAAAGATATTGCTTGGGATCCGCCTTTTCAGGCTTCAACGGATTTACCACTGTGACCGGTCGCATTTCGATCGGCTTTTCTCCGCAAAACGTTTTCTGCAATTTTTCTGGTAGCAAATGCGCAATGCGGCTAGCAAGCTCTGATTCTGAAGCAAAGTGCTCTGGTCCTGGGATATCAGGCATCACATTCTGGTGTTCAAAGCCCGGTGCTTCGCCGTGATATGACGCGGTGAGGTAGAAGATTGGACGCCCATTTTGAATCGCTTTTACACGACGAGTACTGAAACTACGACCATCGCGTAGGTTTTCCACATCATAAATAATAGGTTTCTCAGGATTTCCCGGATAGAGAAAATAGCTATGAAATGAGTGAACCGTACGATCCGCATCAACGGTGTAGCGAGCCGCTGATAATGCCTGACCGATAACCTGACCGCCATAAACTTGTGGTAGCCCGAGGTTTTCGCTTTGACCTCTAAAAAGTCCTTCTTCAAGCTTTTCTAATTGCAATAAATTCAACAACTCGTTTAGAGGTTTACTCATATTTGTGACCTTCTAATACCATATTTGAGACCCATTTTACGCAGTTACTGACAAATAAAACAGCTGTTTAAATTTTAATTGTCATCATAAAACTAGCATAGTCAAAACTTTGTCAGTAATCGTTAGCCTGCAATGACATTCACATAATAGCCTTCTATAATCCTAGTGAATTTAATTAGTTATAGAGAGGCTTTATGAAAAAGGCACTAGCGTTAGTAATGTCAGTGGTATTAGGTGCAGTATTGGTTGGCTGCCAATCTTCAGAGAAACAAGAGCAACCACGAGTGGATTCAGTGACAGGTACGCTTGCTTACCGTGAGCGCATTGCGTTGCCGGATAATGCCGTGGTGACAGTGACTCTACAAGATGTCTCATTAGCGGACGCTCCAGCTAAAGTTATCGCTAAACATCGTTTTGAAACCAACGGTGCGCAAGTTCCTTTCGAGTTTGACCTAGCTTACGATACTAACAAAATTGAAGCTCGCCACCGTTACAGTGTGAGTGCGCGTATTGAAGTTGATGGCCAACTACGCTTCATTACTGATACGTCTTATCCGGTTATCACTGATGATGCACAGACGGACAATGTTAATTTACGCCTAATTGGTGTGCGTAACTAAAGAGTATTGAATGGCAGTCCATCAGGGCTGCCATTTATATTTTCTCAAGCTCAACTTTCCCTCTTCACTGACTTCAACGCCTTCGGCAATAAGCTTGGCTCTTTGTCTCAGTAGATCCTGCCCTTTTAAAGATATCTTACCCTGACTGTTAATCACTCGGTGCCAAGGCAATTTGGTCTCTTCTGGAAGATTGCCAAGGGCTTTTCCAACGTGACGGGCATAGCCTGGATAACCTGCGCGTTTTGCGATCTCACCATAGGTCGTGACTTTTCCACACGGAATTTGGTGAATTACAGCAAAGATTTGCATTAAAAACTGGTCCATAATCAGAGTGTCCTAGTACAGAGTTCCAAGGAATGGATAAGGAGAGGGCATGGTATTTTCTACATTTCAGTTCTTAGTGACAACGTTATTGGCTGTGGTTTGTGCTCGGAGTATCAGTCTAAGCGAAGGTGATATCCCCGTTTTAGCCTTAATCATCCCCGCATTGTGGATTTTTCCCCAAGGCGGTGTGGCCGGGCTTGCATTGATGGCCGCCATGACCACTTATGGTCTTACACTACCTCATCAACCTTTTACGTTATCCGTGAGTCTATGGGTACTGTTCCCGTTATTAATGGTCGCGTTTTCTAAACGAAGCAGCTTGGGAGTCGTGCTGACAAGTGCTTTGATCGTGACGACCTTAATGGTGGGGATTATGGTGACCCAAGCGGGAGGCAAGCTCGCTGGTGAACCCGTCGTTACTTTTGTCCAAACTATTGCCGTGATTGCTATTTGGTGGTCAGTCTCTCACTGGAAGCCATCCAACAAACACAGCTGGTGGGCTCTGGGTTTAATTCTGCCGTTATGGATAGCTGATTTGTCTTACGCCGCGCTGTTGGCTCTATGTATTACAGGCATTATGGCCTCGATGGAAAGTTTGTCAAAATTGACCTCATTCCGTTGGAGTAAATTGCTATGTTGGACACTACCAACGGTTGGCTTTGCTGCCTTAGTCGTTACCCCTACCATCGAAGTGCCAAATCCCGTGTTCGTCGTTTGGATCTGTTTGCTCGGGACTGCTTGGATGACAGACTACATTTTGCGAAGTGTTGAACAAGAGCAAGATATATAAATAGTCAATTCGAGTTTGATGTATATGCGGTTGGCATATTCAACTATGTGTGTCAAAATTGCGCATGTTTTGAACGGTGAGTGGGTGGAGACGGACAATACTTTTAAACAAGTGCCTGTTTGTCCAACACTTTAGTTCGGCATCCGACTCGATGATATCCCCTTGGCAGCTTTGTTCCTTGGTCATCTTTGAGATAAGAGAATTCATAACTATTCAAATAGGAACAAGCAAGGATGACCTACCTCTGGCGCATGTGGTGCATTGTGTTTTGCATGCTATTGATACCCACAACGTTCGCAAACACCAAATATAAGGTCGCGATGGAGGCGGATGATGTCGTCTCACGGATACTATTTGATGCTGTTTCTGAACAATTTGGGTTGCAGGTGGAGTATGTCTATTATCCAAGCTTTAATAGCATCCTAAATGCCGTCAAAACTTCGGAAGCCGATTTTGCCGCCAACGTTACTTATACTGCTGAGCGCGCTGAGTTATTTGAGTTCTCAAGCCCTACCAATATTGAATACACCTATCTTTTTAGTTTGATTAATGCCAACTTGGATGAAGTCTCAACCGTCGGAGTACCCGCCGAAACCATTTATGGCGAGTTGATTCACGCTAACTATCCAGAAATGAGATTGGTAGAGTATCGTGGACATGACCAAGCCAAATCCTTGATTGAGTCAGGACAAGTTGATGGTGTTATTGACGCGATCAATCAACTCAAACCCATGCTTCTCGCGGGTTATGATGCACAATTGCTTAACCATCAACTGATGATTAAGCCCGTTTCAATTATTGCGCCGAAAGGCAAGCATCAAAACTTACTCAAAACGATTGAACATTATGTGCATGGTGCACAGGTACAAAAACTTCTGCGCGAGTCGGTGAAGCAGTATCAATTTGATTTGAGAAAACAGGCGTTACGTCAGGATGTTATTGATAGCCTGATCAACTATCAAAAACCCTTGAGAGTTAAGATTGAAAATATAGGTCAGTACGCCAAGTACCAACCAGACGGCAGCATCAGCGGCATTACTGCCGATGTGGTTTTACAGGCGTGTGAAATTCTGATGCTCAGGTGTAACCTGATAAGTACCTACGATGAATCTTGGGAGAGCATGTACCGCGATTTGATCGAGCAAGAGATTGATGTTCTATCACCTATTGTGGCTTCGGAATCACGCAAGGACATCGCGTACTTTAGCGTGCCTTACTATTTCCCAGAAGCAATTCTGGTCAAAAGGGAAGGGTACAAAGAGAATGTTTACAGCAACGTCTCTGAGTTAATTGCCGAGAGAATTGGTGTGATCCGAGATGACTTCTACCAAGAGTTACTTTCGCAGCGTCTGCCTAACAAAGTTCTCCATGCTTACCCAAGTGGTGATGCAATCTATGAAGCGCTATTAGACGGAAAAATTGATTATTTGGCGGTCAGTCGAGCTAACTTCAACAAACGATTACGCGAATCCAACGATCTACTGCCACTCGCTGAGGAAACATTGATTGGCAGCTACTACAAATCGCCGATTGCGATAGGTTTTGCCAAGAACGAGCTAGGAGAAACGCTAGCCCCTCTCTTTACTCGAGCAATCAAAATGATCGATGTTGAGCGCATTATCAGCAAATACGATTATCAACCGGACTGGAAAGCCACCTTGCATGCAGAACAGGCGTTCTCACGAAATAGCCAGTTCCTCTTCTTGTTAGTGCTAGGATTTTTAGTGGTTGTGGCGATGTATCTGCATAGCCAATCAAATACCGATAACCTAACTAGGCTACGTAATCGTCGAGCGCTAAAGCAGAAATATAGAAGCGGCATCAATGGGGATGAGACCTTAATCTATTTAGATGTAAACCGCTTCAAACAGATCAATGACAGCTATGGTCATGAAGTTGGAGATCAAGTGTTAAAAGCGGTGGCGAGTTACATTAGTCGCTATTGGCGTGGCTCGAGCTACCGAATTGGTGGCGATGAGTTTGTCCTTGTCGGGAAGGTTACGCCAGAAGAGGTCAGCAAGTTAAAAAGCAAGTTTGAGTTATTTCCGTTCGTCTCTGATGACAAAAGCATTGTGTTCAATGTCTCCCTAGCTTTCGGAGCTTCACTTTCAGGTAGACACTTTATGAGCATTGAAGAAGTGATACATGAAGCCGATGTAGAAATGTATCAGCACAAGCAAGCGCAAGCAGAGGGAAAAAATGGGGCGAGAAAAGCGTCGAAAGTGGTTTCTTTCAACTCATAGTGGTTACTCACTAAGCAGTTGAATCGAAAAGATGACTTTTCTGCCTTGTTTGACTTGAAATAGCCCTGAGGATGACTGATAATCCCCTCACTCCTTAGCCCTGCTAAGGAAAACGAATCTATGGAGGCCCTGGTCCTCCCGCAACAATAGCTCGTGAACTCGGTCAGGTCCGGAAGGAAGCAGCCGCAGCGAGTGACTTGTGTGCCGGGATGTGGCTGGGGCTTCCACCCATTTGAAAAGCCGCTTTTATTAGCGGCTTTTTGCTATCTGAATTTCTCATCTTTGTGCCTCGGCCCCTAACTCCAACATTACTATTGCTCTTCGTCTCGAGTGGCTACTCGGTTAATGACTTAAATAGTAATAATCAGACTAACCTTACAAAAAAACATAAAGAAATCTCCACTCGCAGTTGATATAAATATTTATTATTTGGTGGTTCGCCGTGAGTGATGTCTTATCTTGAGTGCTTAGACTTAAGTAAAGTATAGAGAGGTGACTGGCTTCACAGAACGCAATTTTGCTAAAGGTAAATGTAGCTATTTGTTATCTAGATTGCATTACTTTTGTAAAAATTTCCGCACAATATATAGCATAAGATGCTAAAAAAGCTTCTTATTAGATAATTTGGCACTTCAATCTGCTTGGAAGAGAATTTTTATTTTATTCAACTAAGGAATTCTTGATACCTAGAGATTCTTACCAATTTATTGACGTAATCGGGTGTATATACGACTTTTTGCTACATTTTTATGGCAAATTACTTCAATGATTGCTAATGTGTGCCGCAATCTTTGTATTATTTTAGATTTTTATGCTTAATTTTTGAGCTAAACAGTTCTAAATCACTGGCCGTTCTGGTGACATACAAAGAAGTCATGGATGCAATACATAAAACTCGGAGTTTAATGCATGTACAAGAATAAAATCACACAAGCCCTACTTCTAGGCGCTGGTTTGGCAGTGGCTGCCACTTCTACTACTACACTTGCAGCAGATGTTCCTGCTGGCACTCAACTAGCTAAAGTTCAAGAACTGGTCCGTGGTAACGGTACTGAAGTTGCGTCTCTTGACCCACATAAAGTTGAAGGTGTTCCAGAGTCACACGTTCTACGCGACTTAATGGAAGGGCTAGTGATTCAAGATGGTCCAGGTAACACAATCCCTGGCGCAGCTGAGTCTTGGACTACAGAAGACAACCAAACTTTCACTTTCAAAATCCGTAAAGACGCTAAATGGTCTAACGGTGACCCAGTAACTGCATACGATTTCGAATACAGCTTCAAGCGTGCAGCAGATCCAGCAACAGCATCACCATACGCTTGGTACATCGAATATACAAAGATGAAGAATGCTAAAGACATTATTGCTGGGAAAAAAGACGTAAGCGAGCTTGGTGTTAAAGCGATCGACGATCACACTCTAGTACTAGAAACAGAAGTACCACTACCTTACTTTGTTAAGATGATGGCACACACAACAATGTACCCAGTTCATAAGGCAACTGTTGAAAAATTCGGTAGCGATTGGACTAAACCAGGTAACTTCGTTGGTAACGGTGCATTCGTACTTGCTGATTGGGTTGTGAACGAGAAAATCGTACTTGAGCGCAACACAAATTACTGGGACAACAAAGACACAGTCATTGATAAGGTAACTTTCCTACCTATCGAAAACCAAAACGCGGAAATGAACCGCTTCCTATCTGGTGAAATCCACCTAACATACGAAGTGCCAAACGAGCAATTCCGTCGTCTATCTAAAGATTACCCAGAGAACGTTGTTGTTTCTCCAAACCTATGTACTTACTACTACGGTTTCAACACTCAACGTCCTCCATTTGACGATGTACGCGTACGTAAGGCACTGTCTTACAGTATCGATCGTGACATCATCACTAACGCAATTCTTGGTCAAGGTCAGAAGCCAGCATTCGCTCTAACTCACAGCGGTATCACAGGTTTCGCTCCTGAAGCTCCAGAGTACGCATCTCTATCGCAAAAAGAGCGTGTAGAGAAAGCGAAAGAGCTTCTAGCAGAAGCAGGCTTTGGTCAGGGTAAACCACTAGACTTCACACTTCTTTACAACACGTCAGAGAACCACAAGAAGATCGCTGTAGCGGTACAATCTATGTGGAAGAAATCTCTAGGTGGTTTCGTAAACGTGAAACTTGAAAACCAAGAGTGGAAAACGTACCTAGACAGCAGCAAGCAAGGCAACTTTGACGTTCGTCGTGCGGGCTGGTGTGCTGACTACAACGAAGCATCTACTTTCCTAGCAATCGCTATGACTGAGAATGGTTCAAACGATCAGAAATACTCTAGCGCTGTTTTTGACAAAGCGATGAACGACGCTGTAAACGTAGCGAAAACGGATGAAGAACGTAACGCGTTCTATGCAATTGCTGAAGCTCAGCTTGCGCAAGACATGCCAATCGCTCCGATTTACCAGTACGTTCAGCCTCGCCTAGTGAGCACAGTGGTAGGCGGCTATCCTGATCAGAACCCTCAGGACAATATCTACTCAAAAGATATGTACATTATTAAAAAATAGTAATTTGAAGTAGATAAGAATGCGCCCATAGCCTGCGCTATGGGTGCATTTTTTTAGATGTGAGATGCATTATGTTGAAGTTAATTTTTACTCGTATTGTGGAAGCAATTCCGACCTTACTTGTCCTAATAACCGTTTCTTTTTTCCTTATGCGTTTTGCTCCAGGTAACCCTTTTTCATCAGAAAAGACTTTGCCACCTGAAGTAATGCAAAACATCAATGAGAAATATGGTCTAGACAAGCCTTTATTTGAACAATACACCACCTATTTAGGCAATATTTTGCAAGGTGATTTTGGCCCTTCATTCAAATACAAAGACTACACCGTTAATGAGTTAGTCGCTGAAGCATTACCAGTTTCAGCTAAAGTGGGCTTTTACGCGTTTATTTTTACCGTGATCGTCGGTGTGGCGGTCGGTACACTGGCTGCGCTGAAACAGAATACTTGGCTTGACTATTCGGTCATGTCCACGTCCATGATAGGGGTGGTGTTACCCTCCTTCGTATTTGCTCCTGTTCTGATTTATATCTTTTCGATCGGCTTAGGCTGGTTCCCAGCGGGCGGTTGGAACGGTGGTGCGATTGAGTACATGGTACTTCCAGTGTTAGGTATGTCATTCCTGTACATTGCGACCTTTGCTCGTATCACTCGTGGTTCGATGATTGAAACTCTCAACAGTAACTTTATCCGAACAGCACGAGCTAAGGGCTTGAGCTACCGTTACATTATTCTTAAGCATGCGCTGAAACCTGCGCTGCTGCCTGTAGTTTCTTACATGGGTCCTGCATTCGTAGGTATCATTACTGGTTCTGTTGTTATCGAAACGATCTTTGGTCTACCAGGTATTGGTAAGCTATTCGTTAACGCAGCATTTAACCGTGACTACTCGCTAGTAATGGGAATTACCATCCTAATTGGTTTCCTATTCATCTTGTTCAACGCTGTTGTTGATATTTTACTAGCGTTAATCGACCCGAAAATCCGTTACTAACAGGGAAGTATCGTTATGTTAACGAAAAAAGAGAATCTAGAAGCGATCGAAAAATTCTCAGAGAATCTTGAGATTGAAGGTCGTAGTTTGTGGCAGGACGCGCGAATCCGCTTTATGCGTAACAAAGCGGCTATGGTGAGTCTTTTCATCCTATTTATCATGACATTGGCGGTTATTTTCTTGCCAATGATCGCGCCATACACGTTCGATGATACGGATTGGTATGCGATGCACGTTGGACCAAGCGCTGAACACTGGTTTGGTACCGACAGCTTAGGCCGTGATCTTTACGTACGTACGTTAATTGGTGGCCGTATCTCACTCATGGTGGGTGTATTGGGTGCATTGGTTGCCGTTCTTATCGGTACACTTTATGGCGCAGCATCTGGCTTTATTGGCGGCAAAGTTGACCGCTTAATGATGCGTGTTCTTGAAATCCTATATGCAGTTCCATTTATGTTCCTAGTTATCGTACTAGTTACATTCTTTGGTCGTAACATCATTTTGATCTTCGTAGCAATTGGTGCGATTGCGTGGTTGGATATGGCGCGTATCGTACGTGGTCAGACGCTAAGCTTGCGTAGCAAAGAGTTTATCGAAGCTGCCCATGTTTGTGGTGTGAGCAAGTGGAAAATCATCACTCGCCATATCGTACCAAACGTATTGGGTATTGTAGCGGTTTACTCAACGCTGCTTATTCCTAGCATGATTCTAACTGAGTCATTCTTATCATTCCTTGGTCTTGGTGTTCAGGAGCCAATGACAAGTTGGGGCGCACTACTTCAAGAAGGGGCTCAGACAATGGAAATTGCTATCTGGCAACTTTCATTCCCAGCAGCCTTTATGGTCGTGACCCTATTCTGCTTCAACTATGTTGGTGATGGTCTGCGTGACGCGCTTGACCCGAAAGACCGCTAATTAAAAGTATAAAGATTAAGGAAGCAATGATGAGTCTATTAGATGTCAAAGACTTGCGTGTCGAATTCACCACTCAAGATGGTATCGTCACCGCAGTAAACGATTTGAACTTCTCTCTCAAGCAAGGTGAAACACTTGGTATTGTAGGGGAGTCTGGTTCAGGTAAATCTCAAACTGTATTCGCAATCATGGGACTGTTAGCTAAAAACGGTATCATCTCAGGTAGCGCTAAGTTTGAAGGTAACGAAATCCTTAACCTACCAGAAGCTGCTCTGAACAAGGTGCGTGCAGAGCAGATTGCAATGATTTTCCAAGACCCAATGACCTCACTTAACCCATACATGAAGGTAAGTGAACAGTTGATGGAAGTTCTGATGCTGCACAAAGGCATGGGCAGAGCAGAAGCTTTCGAAGAGTCTGTGCGCATGCTAGAAGCGGTGAAAATTCCCGAAGCTCGTAAGCGTATTACTATGTACCCGCATGAGTTTTCTGGCGGTATGCGTCAGCGTGTAATGATTGCGATGGCGCTACTATGTCGTCCGAAGCTGCTTATCGCCGATGAACCAACAACGGCATTGGACGTGACTGTTCAAGCGCAGATCATGGATCTATTGAACGAGTTGAAGCGTGAGTTCAACACGGCAATCATCATGATCACCCACGACCTGGGTGTTGTCGCGGGTTCATGTGACAAAGTACTCGTTATGTATGCAGGTCGTACTATGGAGTATGGGTCAGTCGACGAAATATTCTACAACCCAAGTCATCCTTACGCTGAAGGTCTACTTAAAGCGATTCCTCGTCTTGATACTGAAGGCGAAATTTTGCCAACAATTCCAGGCAATCCGCCGAACTTACTTCGTTTGCCAACTGGCTGTCCTTATCAGGAACGTTGCCACCGTGTAACAGATCGTTGTAAGAGCGAAACGCCAATCCTAACTCCGTTTGGAGATGGGCGTCAGCGCGCATGTTTTTCTGATTGGGAGGCTTGGAACAAATGAGTTTAGAGAACAAATCGTTATTGTTGGACGTTAAGAACCTAAAAGTTCATTTTAACATTGCTGCCAAGTCAGCATGGCCATGGGCTAAGCCAGCTAACCTTAAAGCGGTAGACGGCGTAAACGTTCGTCTATACGAAGGTGAAACGCTTGGCGTAGTAGGGGAATCAGGTTGTGGTAAGTCGACCTTTGCACGTGCAATCATCGGCTTAGTCGAAGCGACCGACGGTGATGTAATGTGGCTTGGTCAAGACTTGACTAAGATGAAAGAAGTGCAGCGCCGTGAAACTCGTAAAGAGATTCAGATGATTTTCCAAGACCCACTCGCGTCTTTGAATCCACGTATGACGGTTGGCGATATCATTGCAGAACCTTTAGAAACCTTCTACCCAGAGTTATCTAAAGTGGAAGTGAAAGATCGTGTAAAAGAAATGATGGCTAAAGTAGGTCTATTACCGAACGTTATCAACCGTTACCCACACGAATTTTCTGGTGGTCAATGTCAGCGTATCGGTATTGCCCGTGCACTGATCCTAAAGCCTAAGATGATCATCTGTGATGAACCTGTATCGGCGCTAGACGTATCGATTCAGGCACAGGTTGTTAACTTGCTTAAAGAGCTTCAGAAAGAACTTGGACTTTCGCTCGTATTCATCGCTCACGACTTGTCAGTTGTAAAACACATTTCCGATCGTGTGTTGGTTATGTATCTAGGTAACGCAGTGGAGCTCGGTGAGTCTGACGCTTTGTTTGCCGATCCTAAACATCCATATACTCGCGCACTTATGTCTGCGGTACCAATCCCAGATCCTAAGCTAGAGCGAGCTAAGCACATTGAAATGCTTGAAGGTGATTTACCATCGCCAATCAATCCACCTTCTGGTTGTGTTTTCCGTACTCGTTGCCCACAGGCAACCGATGCGTGTGCGAAGACTAAGCCAACGATTGAAGGTAACGATGTTCACGCTGTTTCGTGTTTACACGTAAGCGTATAACTCGTTTTGTCACTATTAACGCGGCGTCCTCAAGGACGCCGCGTTTTTTTGTGTCTTGCGTCTACTCATCAACCAACTAATTCAAATAATTTGAACAACTAAACCAAGACTGCCTAATTAATCTTATCGAGGTTTCTTTTTATACTAAACTCATCAACATATTGGCGTTAGGAGTGGAAGATGGGCAAACTAGTAGAAGGCGTGTGGCACGATGTTTGGTATGACACCAAATCAAACAACGGCAAATTTGTGCGCGAAGATGCGGGTTTTAGAAACTGGATAAAAAATCAACCTGATGCGCAGTTTCAGCCGGAGTCTGGTCGCTACCACCTATTTGTTTCTCTTGCCTGTCCTTGGGCGCATAGAACCCTTATCTTTCGCAAGCTCAAAGGTCTAGAAGAGCATATCGATTTAACCATTGTCTGCCCAGATATGATGTCTGAAGGCTGGCAAATGGGACTACCAGAGCCACTTTTTGGCCATACTCGTCTGCATCAAATTTACACCCAAGCGAAAGCCGATTACACAGGGCGAGTGACGGTGCCTGTGCTGTGGGACAAGAAGAACAACACCATCGTTAGCAATGAGTCTTCAGAAATCATCCGAATGTTTAACTCAGAGTTTAACCACATTACTGGCAATATGGATGATTACTACCCAGAGCAAGAGCGAGCGTTAATTGACGAGTGGAATGCTTATATTTATCCAAACGTGAACAATGGTGTGTATCGATGTGGATTCGCGACAACGCAAGATGCGTACGAAGAAGCGTATGAAAGTTTGTTTGCCTCACTAGATCGACTGGAAGCTCATTTGGCCAATCATCGCTATTTGGCGGGATCGCAAATCACTGAGGCAGATTGGCGTCTATTTACCACTTTGATCCGCTTTGATGCAGTTTATGTTGGCCACTTTAAATGCAATAAAAAGCGTATCGCGGACTATCCAAATCTAAACGGATATCTCAAGGAGCTGTATCAAATCCCGGGCATTAAGGAAACCACAGACTTCTACCATATTAAGAGACACTACTATTTCAGCCACACAGGAATTAACCCAACTCAAGTTGTGCCGAAAGGCCCCAAGCTGGATTTAGACACGCCTCACGGTAGGGATAAAAGTTAACGACTCAGCAAAAACGCCACACAAGTGGCGTTTTTTTCAGTTTTATACGGCGAGTCACGATTTTAGTCGCCAATTTGCGTAATCTTATGATAGTAAAGCCAAAGTTTGAGGAC
The DNA here is from genome assembly GCF_050113875.1 of Vibrio sp. TRT 1302. NCBI lineage: Bacteria > Pseudomonadati > Pseudomonadota > Gammaproteobacteria > Vibrionales > Vibrionaceae > Vibrio > Vibrio sp. TRT 1302. Next base: position 386,524 of record NZ_JBNJOF010000002.1, read on the forward strand.
TGAGGGATGGATATCAGCGGATTAGTGAACGGCGAACACCTGATGTGGAATCTTTTTGTTTCCTTGTTACTCGGTGCGATTGTCGGTACTCAGCGTGGTTGGGTAATGCGTAACAGTGTTGAGGGCAGTCGGGTTGCAGGTATCCGTACTTTCTCATTAGTCGGCCTTCTCGGTGGGCTTACGGCAATTTTGGCGAAGCTCTATTCTCCATTACTGATTGGCTTTGCCTTAATCGCTTTAGTCGTCTTGGCCTGTATCGCGTTCGTTGTTCAACAAAAAAATAGCGCCGACGTGAGCATCACTGGCGTGGTGAGTCTACTGGTCACGTTTGTACTTGGCATACTCGCTGTATCCGGTGAAGCTGTGCTGGCAGCAGCATCCGCGGTGGTCACAGCGGTCGTTTTGGATAACAAAAGAGAGTTACACCAAGCGCTACAGCGACTTAAAGAGTATGAATTGGATGCGGGATTACGCTTGTTGCTGATTTCCATCGTTATGTTACCTTTGCTGCCGAATGAAACCTACGGCCCTTGGAATGCGCTCAATCCCTATGAAATTTGGTGGATGGTGGTGCTAATCGCCAGTATTTCTTTCGTCGGTTACTTTGCCATAAAGATCGGTGGCGCCAAAAGGGGCATCTTGTTTACCTCGGTGTTTGCAGGTTTAAGTTCTTCGACTGCGTTGACACTCCAGTTTTCTCACCTATCACGCGAACAACCGAGTATTAGTCCTCTGCTAGCGAGCGGCATTTTGCTCAGTTGTGGAACCATGTTCCCGCGTCTCTTAATTGTACTTTCCGTGATTAACCCTCAGCTAGTTACCTTGCTATGGCCTATTGTCATCGCCATGATGATCGCGCTTTATCTGCCAGCATGGTGGGTTTGGCGTAAAAGTGGCGTTAACAATATCGAACCTTCAAACAAGCAAGCCAATCCACTTGCTCTGCAGTCAGCGTTGTTTTTTGGTGTGATACTGGCGGTAATCATGCTGCTATCGCAAGCACTATTACAATGGTTCGGTGATACTGGTGTTCTGCTACTTTCCGCTTTATCGGGAATCACAGATGTTGACGCAATATCCTTGGCTTTAAGTCGTCAAAGCAACGATACCCTGAGCGTTACAACCGCTATGCTAGGCATCATTATTGCCGCTTCGGTCAACACGGTGGTCAAAATGGGTATGGTGGTGGCTATCGGCGACAGACGGTTGTGGATTCGGGTTGCGCCTATTATGGTCGGGTGCGTTGCGACTGGTGGTGCGATGTACTTAGCGATGTATTGAGCGGATTTGAATAAAAGAAACCCCCGCCGAAGCGAGGGTTTGTATCGCGATTAAGAGATAGGGTTAGTTAACCGCTTTCTCTTCCGCTTGTTCTGCTTGAGCCGCCTGAATCGCTGTTAGTGCAACTGTGTAGACGATATCGTCGACAAGAGCACCGCGAGATAGGTCATTTACAGGCTTACGCATACCTTGAAGCATTGGACCGATAGAGACTAGGTCTGCTGAACGCTGTACTGCTTTGTACGTCGTGTTACCAGTGTTTAGGTCTGGGAATACGAATACTGTTGCTTTACCCGCTACTGGAGAGTTTGGCGCTTTAGAAGCCGCTACGTTTTCCATGATTGCTGCGTCGTACTGTAGAGGACCATCGATAACAAGATCAGGACGCTTCTCTTGAGCAATCTTAGTGGCTTCACGTACTTTGTCTACATCAGCACCCTTACCAGATTCACCAGTAGAGTAAGAGATCATTGCAACGCGTGGTTCGATACCGAATGCTGCTGCTGAATCAGCAGATTGGATAGCGATTTCCGCCAGCTGTTCAGCTGTTGGATCTGGGTTGATCGCACAGTCACCGTAAACCAGAACCTGATCAGGAAGCAGCATGAAGAATACAGAAGATACGATAGACGCATCAGGTGCAGTCTTGATGATTTGGAACGGAGGAACGATAGTGTTCGCAGTCGTGTGAACTGCACCAGAAACCAGACCGTCTACTTCGTTATTTTCAAGCATCATAGTGCCAAGGAATACTGAGTCTTGTAGCTTCTCACGAGCAACAACTTCAGTCATACCTTTCGCGCCACGCAGCTCGACGAGACGCGCGACGTAATTTTCACGTACTTCATCAGAGTTGATGATTGTTACGCCAGCACCGAGTTCAACGCCTTGCTGTGCAGCAACACGTTTGATCTCTTCTGGATTACCTAAAAGCACACATTCAGCAATACCACGCTCAGCACAGATAGCCGCAGCTTTCACTGTGCGAGGCTCATCGCCTTCAGGAAGAACGATACGCTTACCCGCTTTACGAGCGAACTCAGTAAGTTGGTAACGGAATGCAGGAGGGCTTAGACGGCGAGACTTTTGAGTACCCTCTGTCATTGACTCGATCCAGTTTCCATCGATGTTGCCAGCAACGTGCTCGTTGATGAACTCGATACGCTCTTTATCGTCCGCTGGAACTTCAATGCTGAAACTCTGTAGGTTCAGAGAAGTCTGCCAAGTATTACCTTGTGCTTTGAAGATAGGAAGACCTGAATCGAACGCAGGCTTACATAGGCCAACGATCTGTTCTGGGATATCGTAACCACCCGTCAGTAGGATTGCACCGATTTCAACACCGTTCATTGCAGCCAGAGCCGCAGCAACGATTACGTCTGGGCGGTCAGCTGAAGTAACAAGCAGTGAACCTGGCTTGAAGTGTTCAATCATGTTTGGTAGCGAACGTGCACAGAAAGTGATGCTCTTAATACGGCGAGTTTTAATATCACCAGCATTGATAACATCCGCATTCAGGTGCTTAGCCATGTCGATAGCACGTGTCGCGATTAGGTCAATGCTCCATGGCACACAACCTAATACACGGATTGGAGATGTGTTAAAGATCTCCATTACTTTCATTTCGTTTTGCTTCGCGCTATCAGCATCGTCAAAGATTTCTGATAGGTCAGGACGCGTACGACCCGCTTCATCAACAGGCGCATTCAGTTTGTTAATGATAACGCCTGAAATGTTCTTGTTCTTAGTACCACCGAAGTTTGAACATGCAACTTCGATGCGCTCTTTAAGTTGCGCAGGGTTGTCTGTACCTGGAGTGGCAACAAGCACGATTTCAGCGCCCAAGGTTGCCGCGATTTCTGCGTTTACTTGGTTTGCAAATGGGTGCTTGCGAGTCGGTACTAGACCTTCAATAAGCGTTACGTCTGCATCATTGTTGATCTGGTTGTAACGCTCAACCACTGTTTCTAGTAGTTCATCCATGTTGTCATTACCGATTAGGTTTTCGGCAACAGACATTGTCATAGGTGTACCAATCTTCATATCGCTGTTAGCGCCAACGATTGTTGACGTTAGATCTGGCTGATCGCCGCCAGAACGTGGTTGACAGATTGGTTTGTAGAAAGAAACTTTAACGCCTTTGCGCTCCATTGCGCGCAGAACACCCATGCTTACGCTAGTAAGACCAACACCAGCACTTGCAGGGATAAGCATAATAGTACGAGACATTCGTAGAGTACCTTTAGCTATTGGGGGAAAAGCTCAACTACGTACTCCTGACTAAAACGAGGATAGGAGTTGAGCCCCATAGTAAGAAAACCGGCTGACGAGGTCAGCCGGTTAAGTCAATTAAAGACCTGCTAGACGAGCAGTGTCTTCAGCGATAACTAGCTCTTCGTTAGTAGAGATAACCATTGCTGGAATGCGGCTGTTTTCAGTTGTGATAGTGCCTTCACCACCGAAACGAGCTTTAAGGTTCGCTTCGCTGTCTACTTCGATACCGAAGATGCCTAGACGGTTAAGAACCATTTCACGGATTGGACCTGAGTTTTCACCGATACCGCCAGTGAATACGATAGCGTCTAGACGACCGTCAAGAGACGCAGTGTAACCAGCTACGTACTTAGCTAGACGGTGACAGAACACGTCCATAGCACGAGTTGCTTCTTCTTTCTCACCGTAGTTGTCTTCAACGAAACGACAGTCAGAAGTAACTTCTGTTAGACCCGCTAGACCAGACTCTTTAGTTAGCATGTTGTTGATTTTCTCAACTGAGTAACCAAGAGTGTCGTGTAGGTGGAAGATGATTGCAGGATCGATGTCACCACAACGAGTACCCATTACTAGACCTTCAAGAGGAGTTAGACCCATAGAAGTGTCTACTGACTTACCGTTTTTAACCGCACATACAGAAGCACCGTTACCTAGGTGACAGTTGATGATGTTTACTTCTTCAACTGGTTTGCCAAGGATGTTAGCCACTTCACGTGTGATAAATAGGTGAGAAGTACCGTGCATGCCGTAACGACGGATACCGTGCTCTTTGTACAGGCTGTATGGAAGAGCGTATAGGTAAGACTCTTCTGGCATAGTTTGGTGGAAAGCAGTATCGAACACAGCAACGTTTTTCAGTGCTGGGAAAGATTTTTGAGCTGCTTTGATACCGATGATGTGAGCAGGGTTGTGAAGAGGTGCTAGTGTTGCACAGTCTTCGATGCCTTTAAGTACGTCGTCAGTAATTAGTGCAGACTGAGTGAACTTCTCGCCGCCGTGTACAACACGGTGACCGATTGCTGCTAGGTTCTCAGAAAGCTCTGGCTTAGAAGCAAGAATAGTTTCTACCATGAACGCTAGTGCTTCTTCGTGAGCTGCACCGTTGCCCAGTTGAGCTTCGTGCTTACCGTCAAGTTTCCACTTGATACGAGCTTCTGGAAGGTGCAGACATTCTGCAAGACCCGTTAGATGCTCATCACCGCTTTCTGCATCAACAACAGCAAATTTAAGAGAAGAACTACCGCAGTTTAAAACTAAAACTAGCTTTGACATGAGTGACTACCTGTAATAATCAGTTAGGATAAAAATTAATCACAAGAATAGACGATGCATTACAAGCTGCGTACTAATCTTGGTCAAAAAAACTTAGAATTCCATATAAAAAGACAGTGGCGATCCAGATCAACCACTCTTGCATCCGATGCAGAAAGGTCTCAAGAGTTGCTTAAATTGTAAATAACGGCAACAATGAGATTGTGGGTCCGCAAAGGATAACGATAATAACCAATGATAACAAAAAAAATTTGAAAGAATATTAACTTTCATCAATTTTTTGTCCTTATAGTTGAATCTTTCAACTAAATTTTAGTTTTGGACCCACGGACGAAGTGAGAGAGCCCCCTATGAGTAATAAAGTCGGTTTAGTTCACAGCCTACGAGACGGGCAAAAGTACATGGATATTTGGCCCATGCGCAAAGAGCTGAATATGCTATTCCCTGAGCAGCGGATCATTAAAGCCACTCGCTTTGGTGTAAAAGTGATGCCAGCTATTGCCGCGATCAGCGTGCTTACCCAAATGGCGTTCAATAATTACCAGTCGATGCCTCAAGCCGTGATCATTGCATTATTTGCGATCAGTATGCCGATTCAAGGCATGTGGTGGTTAGGGAATCGATCTAATACTCAGCTTCCACCAGCACTTGCAGGCTGGTACCGCGAAATCTACCAAAAAATTGTCGAAAGCGGCTGTGCGTTAGAACCGATGAAATCGCGTCCTCGCTATAAAGAGTTAGCACAGATACTCAATCGTGCATTTCGTCAGTTAGATAAGTCAGCGTTGGAGCGCTGGTTCTAAAGAAGGGAGAGGGGAAAGAGCAACGCTCGGTGAGACACTTTTCCTGTATCCATAACAAAAAAACGCCCACCGAAGTGAGCGTTTTTATCAATTCAATCATTCAACATTAGTTGAACATAGCGATTGCTTGTGCTGGTTCTACATACTCTAGGTTGAAGCTTTCAGCCACTTCTTTACACGTTACTTTACCGTGAATGACGTTCAAGCCTTCTAGGAAGCCTTTGTCTGCTAGTAGGGCTTCGCGGTAACCTTTGTTCGCAAGTTTAACAATGTACGGCAGTGTTGCATTGTTAAGAGCAAACGTAGAAGTACGAGCAACTGCACCTGGCATGTTTGCAACACAGTAGTGAACTACGTCGTCAACGATGTAAGTTGGTTCTGCGTGCGTTGTTGCGTGTGAAGTCTCGAAACAGCCGCCTTGGTCAATTGCTACGTCAACAACCGCTGAACCTGGCTTCATCTTAGCGATATGCTCTTTTGTTACTAGTTTAGGAGCCGCTGCACCTGGGATTAGTACGGCACCAATAACTAGGTCAGCTTCTAGAACATGCTTCTCGATAGCATCTTCTGTAGAGTAAACCACTTTTGCACGACCTTGGAATTCTTCATCCAAACGACGTAGAGCGTCTACGTTACGGTCAAGGATAGTTACGTCAGCGCGTAGACCTACAGCCATACGTGCCGCGTTAGCACCAACGACACCGCCGCCGATAACTACAACTTTAGCTGGCTCAACACCAGGTACACCGCCAATCAGAAGGCCGCTACCACCGTGAGATTTCTCTAAAGTTTGTGCACCCGCTTGAATAGACATGCGACCTGCTACCTCAGACATTGGCGCAAGTAGTGGCAACCTACCCATATTATCTGTTACAGTCTCATATGCTATACAGACAGCTTTGCTCTTGATTAGCTCTTCAGTTTGTGGAAAATCTGGTGCTAGGTGCAAATAAGTAAATAAAATTTGCCCTTCTCGAAGCATAGCTCGCTCGACAGCTTGAGGTTCTTTAACCTTTACAATCATTTCTGCTTTCGCGAAAACGTCAGCAGCGGTAGGAAGAATGGATGCGCCTACAGCGATGTAATCATCGTCTGAAAAACCGATGCCTGAACCGGCATTAGTTTCAACAAAAACTTGGTGACCTTGAGACACTAGCTCGCGAACGCTCGCTGGGATCATACCAACACGGTATTCGTGGTTTTTGATTTCCTTAGGTACGCCAATAATCATCCTGAATCCTCATTTTATGTTAGTTGTATAAACTATGATGGTTGTATTAACTGTGTGTAGGGTAATTCTGTCGAATTAATATCTAGTATAGATATGTTTGAATAAAATTTGATACTGAATATTAAAAAGTTGTAGTATATTTTTTTGCAAGGAAGTAATAAGGTGGAATAAAAAATGGCAGACAACAATAAAAAGCCGTCCAAGGATCTAGATCGCATCGACCGCAACATTCTTAATGAGTTGCAAAAAGATGGTCGAATTTCGAACGTAGAGTTATCAAAACGTGTAGGACTTTCTCCTACACCGTGTTTGGAACGTGTACGTCGTTTAGAGCGTCAGGGGTACATTACGGGTTATACCGCATTGCTTAACCCGCAATATCTCGACGCGTCATTACTCGTGTTTGTTGAGATTACGTTAAACCGAGGTGCACCAGACGTGTTTGAGCAGTTCAACACCGCGGTGCAGAAACTGGATGATATTCAAGAGTGTCACCTAGTTTCTGGTGACTTTGACTATTTGTTAAAAACACGTGTATCAGACATGAGTGCTTACCGTAAGCTTCTGGGTGATACGCTTCTTCGTTTACCAGGTGTTAACGACACACGAACATACGTGGTAATGGAAGAAGTCAAACAAACCAACCAGTTGGTGATCAAAACTCGATAGTTCTGACATGAGCTTGAGCCTAAAGTCCTAATAGCTTTCGATATTCTGACTTTAAGCAATTGGGTTTTTGCGCCTGATATGGTTAAATCGATAGTCCGAGTAGCTTTGCTGCTCGGACTATTTTTTTCTTACCAATCAGAGCCTCTTTGCTCATTGGTGTTTCACATAGATAAAGTTGGTTATGTTTAAAGAAACCAAAAATAAAGTACATACGATCATTAAGACGGGTGAGGAATCACCGACGTCCCGCCTCAGCGGTCCTCAACGCCTTCAGGAATGCAGCTTGATCGTGATTGTTTTAATTTCGATATTCCTATCAGTGGCACTGACGACCTTTAGTGCCGCCGATCCGTCGTGGTCACAAACCGCATGGGGGGGAGAGATAGATAACGCTGGTGGGCTCGTGGGAGCTTGGTTGGCGGATACGCTGTTTTTTGTTTTTGGTTCTTTAGCTTATGTGATTCCATTTGTGGCGACGGCAACGGCCTGGGTCATGTTACGCAAACGTGAAGAAGGTGAAACGCTCGACCTTATGCTTTGGGGGGCTCGATTGTTAGGCCTCACGGTCATCATTTTGACCAGCTGTGGTTTAGCGGATATTAACTTCGATGATATCTGGTATTTCTCCTCTGGCGGGGTGATCGGTGATGTCTTGACCAGCCTTGCCCTTCCGACACTTAATGTATTAGGTACCACTTTGGTGTTCCTTTTCCTGTGGGGAGCAGGTTTTACCTTACTCACGGGTATTTCATGGTTGTCGATAGTTGATTGGCTCGGAGAGAAAACTATCCAACTCATTACGCTGTTGGTTAACAAGATGAGAGGCCGTCAGGATGAAGTTCTCGAAGCGGAACTCAATCATTACCAAAGTGCTGATTCTCTATCCATTGATCCTGAAGAAGCCCAACCACAAGCCCAGCCAGTAACGCAAAGCGAAAGACGCTTTAATATCCATATGCCAGAGATGGCAACGGCAAAAGCCGCAGAACCAGCGCCTCAACCTCAGGTCCGTGAGACAGCAGAACCTGAGTGGCAAACGGCGGTTGAACCATCGATGGAATTCTCTGCAATGACAAATCATGTGGAGGCAGAACCGATCGACCCAGCACCAACGTTTGAAAGAACCAAGCAACTTGGCGCTACGATTGAAGAGTTAGAAAATGCGGCTCGTAGCGTTGACGATCTTGCGCCAAGCCCAGAAGTTCCCCCGAGTGTGGAAGAACAACTTAGTGAAGAGTCAGCGCCACTGAAGTCAGAATCATCGAATGAAGATCTGGTTGATCTGCCTTGGCATACTGACTTGGTTGAAGAGGAAATTATTCAGCCTTCAATTAGCGATTCTGATTTAGCACAAATCTCATCTGAAATTACCCCTGACGAAGAGTATCAGGAACCTGTTATTTCATCCTTTGATGTCGTTGAAGATTCTGCGGCTGAAATGGTTCATTCAGTAGAGCCAGAAGAAATTGCTGATAAAGACGCGGCGGCTCTGCACAATCTAGTTGAACAAGCGAAAGCAAAAGTGGTTGCACAGCAGAATCCATTTTTGGTTCAGCACGAGCCAAATCTGCCGAAACCTCTTGAGCCGATGCCAACTCTTGAGCTGTTGTATCATCCAGAAAAACGAGAAAACTTTATTGATCGTGAAGCGCTGGAAAACATTGCTCGTTTGGTAGAAGCCAAACTTGCAGACTACAAGATTCAGGCAACCGTTGTTGATATCTTCCCAGGCCCTGTCATTACTAGATTTGAACTCGATCTCGCACCAGGTGTGAAAGTAAGCCGAATCTCTAGTTTGTCGATGGACTTAGCTCGTTCGCTATCTGCGATGGCGGTTCGTGTTGTCGAAGTGATTCCAGGCAAGCCTTATGTTGGCTTAGAGCTACCAAACATGAGTAGACAAACCGTTTTCTTCTCGGATGTGGTTGGCAGCCAGCAGTTTATTGAAGCCAAGTCTCCAACGACGGTTGTACTTGGTCAGGACATTGCCGGAGAGGCCGTGGTTGCCGATCTCTCTAAAATGCCACACGTTCTGGTGGCGGGTACCACAGGCTCCGGTAAGTCAGTGGGTGTCAACGTCATGATTCTCAGCATGTTATATAAAGCCACACCTGAAGAGGTTCGCTTTATTATGATTGACCCTAAAATGCTGGAATTATCCGTGTATGAAGGGATCCCGCACCTCCTTTCAGAAGTGGTCACCGACATGAAAGACGCATCCAACGCACTCCGCTGGTGTGTGGGTGAGATGGAGCGACGTTATAAGCTGATGTCAGTCCTCGGGGTACGTAACATCAAAGGCTTCAACGATAAGCTAAAAATGGCAGCAGAAGCGGGTCATCCAATTCACGATCCGCTTTGGCAGCCGGGTGACAGTATGGATGAACATGCTCCGCTATTAGAAAAGCTGCCATATATTGTTGTTGTCGTTGATGAATTTGCTGATCTTATGATGGTAGTCGGCAAGAAGGTTGAAGAACTGATTGCTCGACTTGCTCAGAAAGCCCGTGCAGCCGGTATTCACTTGATTCTGGCGACACAGCGTCCTTCCGTTGACGTTATCACCGGCTTAATTAAGGCGAACATACCAACACGTGTGGCGTTCACCGTTTCGACTAAGACGGACTCTCGTACCATCCTTGATCAGGGTGGAGCAGAGTCGCTACTTGGCATGGGTGATATGCTCTACTTGCCTCCGGGTTCTAGTCACACTGTACGTGTTCACGGTGCATTTGCCTCGGATGATGATGTTCATGCGGTAGTGAACAACTGGAAAGCGCGCGGTAAACCGAACTACATTGAAGAAATCACTAATGGCGATCAAGGGCCTGACGCGCTGTTGCCGGGTGAAAAACTGGAAGATGACGAAGAGATGGACCCATTGTTTGACCAAGTCGTCGAACACGTGGTTCAGTCACGTCGTGGTTCAGTTTCAGGGGTCCAGCGTCGCTTTAAGATTGGCTACAACCGAGCGGCTCGAATTGTCGAACAGCTTGAGGCACAAGGTATCGTCAGTGCACCGGGCCACAACGGCAACCGTGAAGTTTTGGCACCTGCTCCTGGTAGGGAGATGAACTAGGGCTGCGCGATAAGACCTGACTTCGCTCTTCTAGACCCAGTGGAGAGTGGGGCGAAAGTTTCAGGCTATCGCGAGTGGTTGCTTCTAATTATCTGAACGAAAAAGAAAAGGGTTGACACATTGTGTCAACCCTTAATGTTTTCTCGCTTCTCGCTTCTCGCTTCTCGCTTCTCGCTTCTCGCTTCTCGCTATTTGCTCTTAGCGAACTGCACTACAACAATGACTGCTAGCGCGGCTAAGTTAGCGGCAAAAATCACAACAAGCCACTGTGGCATTGATAGAGTCAGGAATTGCCACACCACCTTGCTGCAGTCACCATAGGCTTCAAACATCCACGGTACCCACTGATTTAATGGCGCCCAGTCAGGGAAAGTAACAAATAGGTCACAGGTAGCGAATGGTGATGGATTAAATTGGTAGTCAACGTGCTGCAGAGATAGAGCTAATCCCTTATAAGCACTTGCGCCCCATGCTGCAAGGCCTAGCCAACGAATAACAGGGTTGTTTGGGGCAATTAAACCAACTAATGCTGCTCCACCAATGCCGAGCATTGCAACTCGCTCATAGATACACATGACACATGGCGATAGCATCATGACATGTTGAAAGAAGAGGGCGCATGCTTCAAAGAAAACAACGAAGAGTAACAGCAACAACCAAGACAGTCGTCTTTGTGAAAATGTTTTGATACTAGAAAGAATGTTCACACAGATATCCTGTAGTAATAAAAAAAGCTCTGAGTTATCAGAGCTTTTTATCGCGGAAAAGTTTCTCTATCAACAAAAACTTTTACTATTTAGTGATTAGTGTCCAGAAGATACTGCCGGAGCGATATCACCCACGTGAGGCATAATCCAACCAGCGTCGTAGAACCAAGCTGTCATTGGTTCTACCAAGAACACAATACCTGCTAAACCAACTAAAGCCAGCACTAGGGTATAAGGCAGTGCCATCAGCACCATGCGGCCATATGAAAGGCGGATTAGAGGAGCTAATGCAGACGTCAGCAAGAACAGGAATGCTGCCTGACCGTTAGGGGTAGCAACAGATGGTAAGTTCGTACCTGTGTTGATTGCTACCGCGAGTAAATCAAACTGCTCGCGAGTAATAACACCTTCGATAAGAGCCGTCTTAACTTCGTTGATGTATACCGTACCAACGAATACGTTGTCCGATACCATCGAGAGCAAACCGTTCGCCACGTAGAACAGAGCCAACTGAGCGCCTTTATCTTCGACGTGAAGTACCGCGTCAATCACTGGCTTGAATAGTTGCTGGTCAATGATTACCGCAACGACAGCGAAGAATACCGCGAGTAGTGCTGTGAATGGCAGAGCCTCTTCGAACGCTTTACCCATAGAGTGTTCTTCAATTACGCCCGTAAACGCAGTTGCGAGGATAATCACCGAAAGACCGATCAAACCTACTGCCGCTAAGTGAAGCGCTAGACCTACAATCAACCAGACAGCGATGATGCCTTGGATCCATAGTTTGGCAACATCTTGGTTTGTACGTGTTTTACGCTCTTCGTTGTCGAAGTCGACTAGGATCTGACGTACGTTTTCAGGTAAGCGTGCGCCGTAGCCGAAAACTTTGAGCTTCTCGACTAAGACACAAGTTAACATACCGCAGATGAAAACCGGAGCCGTAACTGGCAGCATGCGAATGATGAACTCACCAAATTGCCAGCCTGCTTGGTCGGCAATGATTAGGTTTTGCGGTTCGCCAACCATGGTCATTACGCCACCAAGTGCCGTACCAACACCTGCGTGCATAAGAAGTGAGCGTAGGAAAGCGCGGTAGTTTTCTAAGTCATCACGAGTTAGCTCTGATAGGTGATCATCTTGAGTATGGTCGTGTGATGCATGCGGGCCTTGGCCTGATGCGACTTTGTGGTAGATAGCGTAGAAACCCACTGCGACGCTGATAACAACAGCGATAACAGTCAAAGCATCAAGGAAAGCCGATAGGAAAGCCGCTGCGAAACAGAAGGCAAGCGATAGCATGCTCTTAGAGCGAATACCAAGCAGTATCTTAGTAAAAATGAACAGCAGTAGCTGCTTCATGAAATAGATACCTGCAACCATGAAGACTAGCAGTAACAGTACTTCGATGTTGGCGACAAGTTCGTGCTTAACCTGCTCTGCGCTCGTCATACCGATAGCAATCGCCTCAATTGCCAATAAGCCGCCAGGCTGAAGTGGGTAACACTTTAATGCCATGGCAAGCGTGAAGATAAACTCAGCGACGAGTAACCAACCAGCGACAAATGGGTCGACGAAGAAGAAAACGAGAGGGTTAATGATTAAGAATGAAATGATGGCAATTTTATACCAATCTGGGGCTTTACCAAGAAAGTTCTTAATAAATGCATTTCCGAGTGACATCGGCATGATTCAAATACTCTTATATGTTGTTATGAATAGACACTGCACGTGCTTGTATCTATTAACCAGCAGGCTACTTCTTCTGTCTAGAGGGAAAAACCCCTAAATAGAAACCAACCTGATTCAACAGTGACTTAGAAAAACAACATCGAGATCACGTTCATGTGGTCTTGCCAAGTCACTCCCTGAGAAAAACAAGCACTCCTTTACTTTGGTCGCCACTGTACTCTTCGAAGAAATTTAGTCAATGGGAAAAATAACGCTAGCGTTTTTATCAACAAACTTTTGTTTAAAAACGCGATCAAAGTGGCGTAAACACAGGATGAGAGTTGTGAAAAACAAGGTTTAATGAGAGCTGACGTTTGAAAGCTTAGAATAAGAAAGAATATGTAATAATAATGAATGAAAATTACCTGTAAAGATTGCAATTATTAAATCTTAAATTTTGCGGATGGAGCTGGATATATAAGGGTTAATCAATGTTTATAGTATGTTAAAATTGAAAACTCCGCCATTTCATTGACCAACTGCTGTCAATAAATTCTGCATATATTTAGAGCTATAACTCTATTGTGGTTTTAACGCACGTTTACTGAGTGTTTACAGAGTGATGGTTTCCGATATGTTAGAACTAGTGGTATGATGAGTTTCATTAGACCCATAAAAATACAAGATTGGATAAGTTATAAATGGTCATTAAGGCAAAGAGCCCAGCAGGATTCGCAGAAAAATACATTATTGAGAGTATTTGGAAAGGGCGTTTCCCTCCAGGTTCTATTCTACCAGCCGAACGTGAGCTCTCTGAATTGATTGGTGTTACACGCACTACTTTACGTGAAGTACTGCAACGCCTCGCACGTGATGGCTGGTTAACCATTCAACACGGTAAACCGACACGTGTAAATCAATTCATGGAAACGTCAGGCTTGCACATCCTCGATACGTTAATGACGTTGGATGCAGATAATGCGACCTCCATTGTTGAAGACTTGCTTGCAGCACGGACAAATATCAGTCCAATCTTTATGCGCTATGCATTCAAAGCGAATAAAGAGAGCGCGGAAAAAACCATCTCCAACGTAATCAATTCATGTGAAGCACTCGTTGCCGCGGAATCTTGGGATGTGTTTATGGAATCATCTCCATACGCAGATAAGATCCGTCAACATGTAAAAGACGATGGTGAAAAGGATGAAGCGAAACGTCAGGCAACTTTAATTGCTAAAACGTTCAACTTCTATGATTACATGTTGTTCCAACGCTTGGCGTTCCATTCAGGTAACCAGATTTATGGTTTGATTTTCAATGGCTTGAAAAAACTGTATGACCGAGTGGGCAGCTACTACTTCTCAAATCCAGAAGCACGTGAACTTGCACTTCAATTCTACCGTGATTTGCTCGAAGTCTGTGAAACAGGCAATCGCGAGCAGATTTTAGTTGTTGTTCGTCACTATGGTATTGAAAGTGCGCAAATCTGGAATCAGATGAAGACCACCTTACCAACGAACTTCACAGAAGATGATTGCTAATTCAGTTGTTTTCGACAAAATTGAAAAAACCGCCTAAAAGGCGGTTTTTTGTTTTTGTGTCTTTAGCAGTCAGAGCATTGATCGTCGCTACCACCTGCTTCGGTAAACCACTCAGTCAGGTGACGTTTTAGATCTTTAAGCTCGTCTGGACCAATCAGAGCTAAACCAAGATCCTCAGCGCGAGTAATGTCGTTATGTCTTAGTGGACGGAAGCTAACCAGCATGGCGCGAGCTTGTAACCCGCCCAATAAATCACGCAATGATTCAAGTTTGTAAAGAGTGTCATCACCATCGTCACGCATTCCCTTCGTCTTACATTCGATGATGTGTAGCTTGTTGTTCACTACCGACGCGACATCGAGCTCGTTACGTACTTCTCTATCGCCGAGCTGACGATAAACCTGTACGTTCAGTGAATGGTCTTGGATAGTGGGCATATCTTGCTGAATCTGACGAACGGTACTGTGTACTAGGGTTTCTAGCCATTCACCATTAGAGAAACGACGGGCATCCTCATTGGCAAAAGTTAAGACGCCATTGTCATAAGTGGCAATTTCTGCTTCAACAAGATCAGAAAGAAGCATATTGAGCTCACGATAACCTTGCTGTTTTTCCGATAGCTCCACATCCAAACGTTGCTCTTTACGACAAGTCGTCGCGAGATAGTTAAGCGTCGCGAGACCAGGGCCAAGTTCTAACGCGTTGCTAGCCCATTTCTCACCAAGCTGATAAAGCTTTTGGTCAAGCTGTTCCGGCAGATGGTGGTCATTGAATTCTCCACGAGCGCCAAAGACAGTGAGGTAATCATCAATGGTAATTCGATCTTGAACTTGGTTGTCGTCCAGCCCGTCAGGATATAGCCAGCACAAGCGATCGCTGTTAGGTTCTACAACAAAAATTGGCCAGTGATAAGTACGGAAAATTTCGTAGACAGAGAGTAGGCGGTGACGTAATCCACAACTGGCATTGAGCTTAACCTGCTCACCACGAGCTTTGAGGTTTTCGGCTAATTGAGTGATGGACTGTTTTATCTTGGAGGTGTTTGCAACATTTGGAATTTCAAAAAACTCAGAGGTAATGTTACGTTTTCCCAGCACGCTATGAAGGCGGTGATACATATCTTGTTGGGCTTTGACGCCAATAAAAACGATATGGTCACTGATGGTGCGATGGTCTAGAAGTGGGGTCACCAGACGGATAGGATCTTGGTCTATGATGCCAACATGAACTGCCATATATATTCCTCATGTTAGGCTTGCGAAAAGGTAAATGAAAAGTGGACAAGCCTTACTAACCATATAATGACATGGGGTATAAAAAACAAGGGCGACTACGGAAAATAGTCGCCCAAACTCAATAAATTACACTGAGCTGACTTACTAGAGCTTAAATCGGTGCACCAGTTCGCCTTGCTGGTTAGCCAGAGTGGAGAGATTTTGACTGGTCGCGGCTATCTCGGCCATTGCTTGGTAGCTAGAATCTGCGATAGCGTTTATCTCTTCGATGTTTCGAGCAATATCATGGGTGGTTTCGCTTTGTTCGTTGGCGGCTTGAGCAATGTGACCACTCATCTGACTGATTTCCATGATTAAGCCTTGAATCTCTTCCATTGCGCTATTGGCGCTGGATGCTTGTTCAACTGACAACACCATATCATCCATACAGCTTTGAATAACCTTGTTCGCCGAGCTTGAACTACCTTGAAGGTTGCTGATCATGTTTTCAATTTCAGAGGTCGACTCTGTTGTTCGTTGAGCCAACACACGTACTTCATCCGCTACCACGGCAAAGCCACGTCCTTGCTCACCAGCACGCGCTGCTTCAATCGCAGCATTGAGCGCCAATAAGTTGGTTTGTTCGGCAATGTTGCGAATAACATCAAGGATGCTACCAATTTTACCGCTCATGGTTTGTAGGTCTTTCACCGCATCCACTGACTGGTTCAATCTGGTTTCAAGCTGATTAATCGTGGTGATATTGCTGCCCATGATTTGGCGCCCAGATTCTGCGGAAATCTCGACTTTCTCGACCATTTGTTGTGAGTTCTGCGCGCTTTGAGCGACTTCTTGGACAGAATGCGCCATTTCAGTCATCGCTGTCGCAACATTGGCTGTTTGCTCACGCTGTTGGCTGAGTTGATTCTGTGCTTGTGTCGAAGTGGTTTGGTTTGTCTCTGCGGTCTGGGTCAGATCATTAGAGGCATCGTTGAGTCGAACGAGGATTCCATGAAGGTTCTCAGCCAGTGAATTGATATGGCTACTCACCTTGCTGAACTCATTATTGTAGCGGATGTCGATTCGCTGCGTCATATCGCCTTGGGTCAATGACTCAAGTGTGCCAAGAATTCGCGTGAGAGGCTGACGAACACTTTGGGCGATGTGATAACCAATACCAATTGCCATTACAATAACCACGGCGCCAATCGAAATTGAACGTAATACGCCTTGTTCATAGACTTGACCCGCTTCCTCAAGTGAGGCGGTTAAACCTTGTTGAGCAATTTCGGCGAAAGAGGTCAGTAATGCCATGGTAGCGTCGACTTGTTCTGTCAGGTTGGTAATGTTGGCATAAAGTGCATCTTTGGCTATTAGGTAGGTACTGTGTTGATCGAGTACCCCGCCTTTTTGACCGACGTCGCGAGTAAATTGCTGTACAGACTCGTCGAAGGCATTTTTAATCTCAGGCATCTGAGCAGTCAGGCCTCGATATGCATAATTGAGGTGAGTGACGGCTTTCTTGTTTTTTGCCACGGCTTGGTTAACCAACTCGGTATCACTGCTGGCTAACGCGTCTGATGTCGTGAGCTCGGCATCCTTGAGTTTGATGAAGTAGCTCTTAGCCATGACTTTTACGGAGATACTACTTTGGTCATCAACGTACTCCTTCATGCCAAGAGTTAATTCCGAATGTAAGCGTTGGAATTGGCGAGTGGACTTCTGAACTTGGGCTTGCGCTTCAAACATCGCGCGGTAGTTAGCCATTGCTTGTTCGGCTTCGGCGAAGTAACCCTGTTCCATCTCTCTCAACTGAACGAGCGATTGCTCCAATTCAGTCTGACCGCTACTGACTTTTTGTAACGCGTCGAGTTGTTCGCTGTAGGCCTGTTTGGTCACGACAAATTGTTCAGCCAACTGATCCATACGTTCGAAGCTTTGAGTCGTCAAAAAGTCTTTGAAAAGTTTGTCAGCAGACAACAGAGCGACGCTAGTATTGTTGGCTTGTGAGACCAAGGGTAAAGAAGTGTTGGAAACCTCTTCGAAATTTTTATGAATTTGCTGCATTCCCCGCATCATCATTAACGTGGTAATGATGAACAAAACAATGATCAATGCAAAGCCCGCGTACATACGCCTAATTACTGAGCCTTTCATAGACCTCTCCCTAAATTAATAAAGTCTTAAAAAAGTAACAAAAAGGAGGTCATTGTATTGATTACGAGACGCGCATTTTATGACGCACAATACAAAATTAGATACGGCAGTTTATCCGTACGCCGTTTAAGAGAAGTGAACACTGTTTTTTATTGTGATCTTGCGAAGCTTGACGCATACTCGAAAGCATTCGTTTAATAACACCATAAAGATGGAGTGCTTCATGGCTGAAGAAACCATTTTCAGTAAAATCATCCGCAAGGAAATTCCAGCAGACGTCGTTTATCAAGATGATTTAGTCACTGCGTTTCGTGATATTAACCCACGTGCGCCAAGTCATATCCTTATCATTCCAAACAAGCTTATTGCGACAGTGAATGACGTTGCAGATGAAGATGAATTGGTAATGGGGCGCATGTTTACGGTCGCGCGTAAGCTTGCAAAAGAAGAAGGTATCGCCGAGAACGGTTATCGTCTCATCGTAAACTGTAACGCACACGGTGGTCAGGAAGTTTATCATATCCACATGCATCTAGTTGGCGGTCGCCCGCTAGGCCCAATGCTGATGAGCTAATACCGTCATTGACGATCCAGAACCAAAACGGACTGTTGTTGTCCTAGAACTACATCAAATTAAAGCATGGTCGGTGTAACCATGCTTTTAGCATAACTTTGGGGTACGAAGTGCATAACCACATTCGACTCGCGTTCATTTTGGGGTGCTCATTAGCTCTCTCTGCTTGCGCAAACTTATCTGCAGGTAATCTCTTTAGTCATTACAGTGCACAAAATGGCGAGTTACATCAGTTAGTAAAAAGCGGTGATTACCAACAAGCGGAGGCGGCTCTGCCTGACTACGTCGCAGGCGATATTCTGGATAATTTTGAAAGTGGTCGAGTCTACTTCCTTAACCAGCAATATCCTGAGAGTAAGGAAGCGCTTGGGCTAAGTGATAGAGCTGTTCGAGTGCAGCAAGATCAAGCGACGGTGTCAGTCACTCAAAGCGCGATGAGCCTGAGTGCGTTGGCGGTCAATGATAATCTCAACACCTACCAACCTGCTGACTACGAACTTGGCTTTCTCCATCTCTATCTAGGATTGAACTACCTGAAGCAGAATGACTTGGAGGGGGCTTTGATTGAGATGAGACGAGCCAACCAAGTTCAGGAGCAAGCGCGTAAGGACCGAGAGAAAGATCTTGAGTCAGCCCAGAATCAGATGGAGCAACAGGGTTTAACGCCAAACTTAGGCTCTGTATTGTCGAACTACCCAGACGCAGGCAAAACCCTTCAGGCGGTACAAAGCGGTTATTTACTCTATTTATCAGCTTTACTGTATGAAGCTGACAATGATTTGAACAGTGCTTATGTTGATTACCGCCGAGCGTTGGCCGTGATGCCGGACAATCAGCAAGTCATAGATGGCACGAAACGCGTGGCAAAGCGTCTCGGCATGAGAGAAGACTTGGTAAAACTCGAACAACGCTACGGCAAGGCCAGTTACTTAGAGAGCGGCAAGGGAAGGGTCATCGTCATTGATGAACGTGGTGTTGTTGAGGCATTGCAGGGCTGGAAACAAGCTTTGCCGTTATATGACAGTCGCGGAGATGGCGCGTGGTATTCTATAGCCTTGCCATATTATCCTCAGGTGCAGAGTGAGTCTTTCTCACCAATAACCTTGAACAATGACCATCTCAGTGGAAGCCTGTTGACGGATGTTAACTTGATGGCACAACGCGACTTGTCAGAACGTATGCCGTCGATCGTGATTCGGCAGGCGTTGCGAGTTTGGGCTAAGGATCAACTGAGGAAAGAAGCGGCTAAAGGTGATGATGTCGGCAATCTGCTGTTCAATGTTTGGAACACGTTAACAGAACAACCCGACACCCGTAGTTGGCTTACTCTGCCTGGAGAGATATACAGCGCTAGCGCAGTCGTTGAACCGGGTGAGCAAAAAATGAAGATTAATGGTCAGGACTACACCTTTAATGTCGAAGCCGGTCGAACCGCGTTAGTTTGGCTGTCTCGTCAAGGTGAGAGTTCAACCATCTGGCATAAACAGTTAGGGAACATACGATGAAAAAATGGCTTATTTCAGCAGTGATGGCATTAACTCTGCTAGGTTGTGCAGAGAATACCGCTGGGCTTCGTATTGATGGAGCGTCGCAAACCGTTTTATTTGGTGACAATGTACTTGCCGGTCGCTTAACCATAGACGATATATCGACCACTCAGGTGGATGGTAGAGCGCGAGGCGTAGTGCGATTAATCAGCCAGTACAGTGGTGACCAGTATGTCCAATATCGTTTTTACTGGTATGACGATCAAGGTCTAGAAGTTAACAACAAGCAAGGACCATGGCGTCAGGCAGTGATTCGCGGTACTGAAGAGATTTCAATTTCTGAGGTATCTGTCAATCCAAACGGAACCCAGTTCCGAGTACAGATTCGTCAACTTAATAATTAACAATATAACTAAACTTTAGATATTTAAGGAACCAACAATGAAGAAAAGTGTTATTGCATTACTTGGTTTAGCTGTCGTTTTGGGTGGTTGTTCAAACCAAGTAAGCTACGGAGACGCTCAAGCCGTTGAAACAACGACGATTGACTTTGGTTCAACTGACCTACAGAAAATCGCTGGTGAAATGGTCGACAGCATGATGATGTCTGGTTCTGTTTCCGCTATTACACGAGATTCGCGTCCGATCGTCTTTGTCGAGCGTATCAAAAACAAAACCAGTGAGCATATTGATACTGAATCCATCACCGATACCATCAGTACTAAGATGTTGAATTCTGGTAAATTCCGTTTCGTCGATATGGATCGAGTGGAATCTGTTCGTGAACAATTGAACTTCCAGAATAACGATGAACTCGTGAATCAAAGTACCGCTATTCAGTTTGGTAAAATGGTTGGCGCTCAGTACATGCTTTACGGAAACCTATCTAGCATCGCGAAAAATGCAGGTAGCGACAAAGACGTATACTACAAGATGACAATGCGTCTGATGGATCTTGAAACTGGCTTGATTGAGTGGGCGGACGAAACAGAAATCCGTAAACAAGAATCGAAAAGCTTTTTAGGTCTGTAATGACTCTCTAAGCGTAAGGAGTGAACTATGGCGCGTATGTCTTGGAATGAAGCATGTTCTCTGGACCGTTCATTGTCGTCGTTAGATCACTTCTTCGCTATGCCCCCTGATTATGCCCAAACGCTAACCGGGGGGCTGACAAACCGCTGTTGGAAGGTTGTGACCACCGACGGTCAAGCCTATGTATGGCGACCCACCACCCATATTACCCAAGCCTTTTCGATATCTCGTTTTCAAGAGTATCAAATCCTCTCCGCTATTGAATCCAGCCACTTGGCTCCGAAAGCCATTCATATCAACGATCAAGGATTACTGGTTGATTGGATTGAGGGACAACCCTTGACCAATGATCTCACGTTTGACTCGTTGTTAAAGACAATGGTGAAAGTTCATGAAGTCGATATTAAGCGCATTCCCGTAGCTCCTTTTAATTATACGGCGCGAGTCGATCACTATTGGATGTTGCTTAATGACGAATACAAAGTGGACCCTTATCTTTCTATCTATACTCAGTGGCGTTCGGCACCGAGTCTTGCCGATGTAGGGCATACCTTGTGTCATTTTGATTTAGCTGGCTACAACATGGTCAAGACAGAGCAGGGTAATAAAGTTATCGACTGGGAGTATGCGGCAATTGCCGATCCGCGTCTTGATCTGACTTTGAGCATTGACGTCATGGAAGAGAAGCCACTTGAAGCTGTGTATCGTTACTGTCAGTTACGTGGAGTTGAAGGTGTCGATGACTGGGTTGAAGGTGTTATGGCTTGGAAACCGAGAGCAACCATGATGGCGATGCTATGGTATTTACTGGCATACCAGCTATGGGGCGATGAACAATATTTAACCCAAGCGCGTGCACTGAAAGAGACGTTTTGTTGCTAAGATCACTGTTTAGTGTATTCGGTCAGCGAATCTCATCATGACGACTTTTAAACCTTAGTTTTCGTGGTAGATTTAAACCACAAGGATCGGGGGATATACAATGATTATTTATTTACATGGTTTTGATTCGACCAGCCCAGGCAACCACGAAAAAGTACTGCAACTGCAGTTTATCGACGATGACGTGCGTTTTATCAACTACAGTACACTCCATCCAAAGCACGATATGCAGCACTTACTCAAAGAAGTCCACAAAGTTATCGAGCAAGCAGGTGATACTCAGCCAGTGATATGTGGTGTGGGTCTGGGTGCTTACTGGTCAGAACGAATTGGCTTCTTGTGTGGTATTAAGCAAGTCATGTTTAATCCGAATCTACATCCTGAGCTAACCATGCAGGGGCGAATTGACCGTCCTGAAGAGTACGAAGATATTGCCACTAAGTGCGTTTCTGAGTTCAGAACCAAGAACAAAGGTCGCTGCCTAGTGATTTTATCTAAAGAGGATGAAGTACACGACAATCGTAAAACTGCCGCTGAGTTAGAGGATTACTACGACATCATCTGGGATGAAACGCAGTCTCATAAGTTTAAGAAAATCTCTCAGCACCTCAAAACGATAGAGGCATTCAAAAAGAGTTAATCACCACTATTTTGTTTAAAGCGGCATGAAATCACTAGTGCCGCTTTTTTTTGTTCTAAATCTATGCTGAGAATATAAATATCGCTGAGATAAGTGCAATCTTTGGTTGCGTGTCCTATTTAGCTAGATATAATGAGCTAATTACAAATTTTTTGATAAATATCAAAAAAAATTGAGAGCGGATGGAAAATCTGCCCATCAACGAGCGGTTGTTTTAGCAATCGGCTCGGAGTCTAATGACTCTTTATCCATTAGCATGTCACATTCTATGCCCCTCTAGATCGGAACCTCTGACGGGTTAAAGCCCTAGGTGTCCCAAAAATACAGAATTCCATCGAGGCGGAATACCGACTCGATTAAGTTTTATTATAATTTTGAGGAGATAAGCTGTGACACGAATTATCGTAGTAGGCGGCGGTGCAGGTGGTCTTGAGCTTGTGACTAAACTTGGTCACACATTAGGCCGCAAAGGACGAGCAAAAGTCACCTTGGTTGACCGCAAGGCAAGCCATTTATGGAAACCACTTTTGCATGAAGTTGCTACAGGTTCATTGGATGAAGGCGTTGACGCGTTAAGCTATCGCGCACACGCAAAAAACCACCACTTTGACTTTCAAATGGGCGGTCTGCAAGATATCGACCGTGAGCGTAAAGTGATCAAGCTTTGCGAACTGAAAGACGAGCACGGTGAACTTTTGATCCCGAGCCGCGAGCTAGAATATGACATTCTAGTGATGGCGATTGGCTCCACTTCAAATGACTTTAACACTCCTGGTGTGCGTGAACACTGTATCTTCCTTGATAGCCCTGAACAGGCTCATCGTTTCCGTACGGAAATGAACAATGAGTTCCTTAAACTGCATGCTAAGAACGGTAACGGTACGGTTGATATTGCCATCGTCGGTGCGGGTGCAACGGGTGTAGAGCTTTCTGCTGAATTACACAATGCTGTCAAAGAGCTAAGAACGTATGGTTTTGGCGATTTAGATTCAAGCAAGCTGAATGTCAATCTTGTCGAAGCGGGCGAACGTATTCTTCCTGCTTTGCCTCCACGTATCTCTTCAGCAGCACATCAAGAGCTGACTAAGTTAGGTGTGAATGTTCGCACCGCGACTATGGTAACTCAAGCTGATGAAGATGGTCTTACGACAAAAGATGGCGATAAGATCCCAGCTCAGATCATGGTGTGGGCAGCGGGCATCAAAGCGCCTGACTTTATCAAGGATATCGCAGGGCTAGAGACCAACCGAATCAACCAGATGGTGGTAAAAAATACGCTACAAACCACTCGTGATGATGACATTTTCGTTATTGGTGATTTGGCTCAGTGCACGCAAGCCGATGGTTCATTTGTGCCACCACGTGCTCAGGCTGCGCACCAGATGGCAACCCGAGCTTTCTACAATATCGTCGCGAAGCTAAACGGTCGTGAGCTAAAACCGTATGTCTACAAAGACAAAGGTTCATTGGTGTCACTAAGCCGCTTCTCTACGGTAGGTAGTTTGATGGGGAACTTGACCAAAGGCTCAATGATGGTTGAAGGTCGCATTGCTCGTGTGGTTTACATTTCACTATATCGACTCCACCAGATGGCGTTGCACGGTCTATTTAAGACGGCACTGATCATCCTGATGGGTCGTATCAACCGAGTTCTACGACCAAATCTAAAGCTTCACTAATAAGCTTCATGTGTAAAAAAAGAGCGCTTAGCGCTCTTTTTTTATGTGATGGAATTGGTTACGGAATGATGGAGTAAACCAAGCCATCTTGAGCAAGGCCATCAAATATAAACCGATTTCTCGCACGCGTCTCAAATAGCCCACCACATTTCTCGATCAGCTTTTGACTGGCTAGGTTATCAGGGGCACAAACCACTTCTATACGCGTGACTTTTAGCTGTGAAAAGCAAAACTCAATGAGGGCGTTGACTGCGGCAGTACCGAGCCCTTGACCTTGATAATCGTCAGCAATCCAGTAGCCAATGCTCGCCATGTTAAAGGTGTGATAGAGTTCGTTGATCGCCACCATTCCAATGAGTGCATCGCTTTTGCGGCAGAAAACACCAAACCCATAGGCTTCGGACTTTACCCAATTCAGTCTGGTTGCGAGGATAAAACGCTCGGCATCATCTTGGGTGAAATCTTCGTGGCACCAATCAATCCATCGATGAAGGGTGGGGGAACGCACGATACAAGATTGCAACTTATCGCTGTCTGAACTTTCGATAAGGCGCAAGATGAGTCTGGGTGTAATGATTTGGTAATCTGGGCTCATAAAAGAATAGCCCTCGGTCGAGGGCTAAAAGCAAGATTAGTTAACACGGCGAACCTGAATGATCATGCCCATAAGTGGGTGATCGAGGAAGTGCGTTTCACTGCTGCGCATGCGACGCTTCTGATCGAGTCGGTAGCTCTTGAGAAACTCTTCTTTGTGAACGATGGGAGTGACATCTTCCATCAGTCCGATCTGAACAACCTGATTTTCGTCGGTGCTCTGATCACTCAATGATTCTGGTTGATGCTCTTCTAACGTGACTTCACGTACGCTTGGCGCTTTAAGGTCGAGTTCAACGTCAGCATACAGATAATGTTCTACGTAAATCTGTAGTTTCCCGTCTAGTTGATAGATGGCTTTAGGAATAGATTGCTCTGTGACGCCCTCTAACACCTGTTGGCCAGTCGTGCCGATCATTGAGCCGTCAGTATTAAACTTTCCTGAAAAGTCATAGCCAGCTTGAATGTGGAAGGTCGGGGCAGACAGTCTCCCCTGATCACCTTGACGCCATGCTTTGTGCATCAGCACTTCAAAACCAGCATGCTGCTTAAGCTTTTGCACTTCATCGGTTAGCGCATACTCTGAATAAGGGAGCATTTGCACCCCTTTTTTTGCACGATAGCTCGCATCCGCAAATGTACCAGCTCGTTCTAAATCGATTTTTGGCAGGTTAGCCGGCCAAGATTCAGCGGTCTGCTCCGCATCAACGGCACGTTTAAAAATGATCACTTCGATATCGAATTGACGCTGCGCCATTGACGGCATTGCTACAAGCATTAGCAACAGCGGGATCAGTTTCTTCATTGCAACTCCATGAAAAGGTGCATGGCACCTTAATTTAATTTTGTGAACACTCAAGCCTTAGGTAATAGATTCTGCTGGAACTCGCCCAGCATGTCATTAACAAATTGAATGCGTTTGCGTCTATCCACTAATGGTATCGTAAACTTGAACTTAGTTGGTCCATCCATTGCGAATTTTTGTGGCTGAGATTGCAATAGTTTAACCAAATACATAGGGTTAATGTCAGCATCCGGATAGAATTCAATAAAGCCCCCTTTATCGTGAGCCTCAATTTTCTTCACTTTTAGTGATGCTGCTTTCAGTTTAAGTTGTGCGACTGAGAGTAGATTTTGAGTTGCTTCCGACAACAGACCAAAACGGTCAATCAGTTCAATCTTCAATTCGCCTAACTCATCGTCACTGCTGACACTCGCTATCTGTTTATACATAGAGAGGCGTGTATTGACGTCGGGAATATAGTCATCAGGCAACAGTGCCGGTAGACGCATTTCGACTTCAGTCTGTTCGCGCAGCAATTCATCAAGTGACGGTTCTTTCCCTTCCTTGAGCGCTTCTACTGCTTGTTCCAGCATCTCCATGTACAAGGTAAAACCGACAGACTGAATCTGACCACTTTGCTCATCTCCAAGTAGTTCACCTGCGCCGCGGATTTCTAAGTCGTGGGTGGCGAGGGTAAAGCCTGCGCCCAAATCCTCAAGCGAAGCGATCGCCTCCAAACGTTTGACCGCATCTTTCGTCATCGCTTTGGGATGTGGCGTGAGGAGATAAGCATACGCTTGATGATGAGATCGACCAACGCGTCCGCGTAACTGATGAAGCTGAGCTAAACCAAGGTTATCGGCACGATCCATGATGATGGTATTGGCTGTTGGAACGTCAATGCCCGTTTCAATAATCGTGGTACACACCAACAAGTTGAAACGCTGATGGTAGAAGTCGTTCATGATTCGTTCCAGTTCACGTTCTCGCATTTGTCCATGTGCGACGGTGACACGAGCCTCTGGAACCAGTTTTTCTAAGTCAGCCGCTACCTTTTCAATCGTCTCGACCTGATTGTGAAGGAAGTACACTTGACCGCCACGCATAATCTCACGCAGTACCGCCTCTCTCACCACCGCATCATCACTTTGGCGGACGAATGTTTTGATTGCTAGGCGCCTTGCGGGTGGCGTTGCGATAATGGACAGATCACGCATACCACTCATCGCCATGTTGAGGGTACGTGGAATCGGTGTGGCGGTCAGAGTTAAGATATCGACGTCAGCGCGCATCGCCTTCATCTTCTCTTTCTGACGAACACCAAATCGGTGCTCTTCATCAACGATTAGCAGACCAAGATCTTTAAACTTAATATCGTTGGAGAGCAGTTTGTGGGTACCGACCACTAGGTCGACTTTACCGTCCTCGATATCTTGCAATACGAGTTTCTGCTCTTTTGCGGTTTTAAAGCGAGACAGTACTTCAACACGTATCGGTAGATTTGCGAAGCGGTCACGGAAGTTTTCAAAGTGTTGCTGAGCGAGCAGAGTGGTTGGAACCAAGACTGCCACTTGCTTTCCGTTGTCCGTAGCGACAAAGGCGGCGCGCATGGCAACTTCAGTTTTGCCGAAGCCTACGTCGCCACACACTAGACGATCCATGGCTTTTGCCTGACACATATCTGAAAGTACCGCATTGATTGCCATCGATTGATCATCGGTTTCTTCAAACGGAAAGCCTGCTTTGAAAGTGGCGTATTGACCACGGTCTAAGGCAAATTTATAGCCCGGTTTGAGTTCACGTTTTGCATAGACGTCAAGCAACTCCGCTGCGACATCACGCACCTTCTCTGCAGCTTTACGACGCGCTTTAGCCCACGCTTCACCACCCAGTTTGTGCAATGGGGCACTCTCTTCTGCACCGCCTGAATAGCGGCTGATTAGGTTGAGTGATGCCACTGGCACATAAAGCTTAGCTTCATTTTGGTATTCAAGGGTAACGTACTCAGTCGTCATCCCTCCTGCCTCGAGGGTTTGCAAGCCTATATAGCGCCCAATACCGTGGTCGATATGCACGACAGGTTGACCGGTTTGCAGTTCAGCAAGGTTGCGAATGACCGCATCGCTATTGGTGACTTTGCGATCTTTACGGCGACGTTGAATGACACGGTCACCGAGTAAATCGCTTTCACAGATTAAGGCGAGTTGATCATCACCATAGACAAACCCGTGTTCTGAGGAACCTAGGATAAAACTGAATTTGGCTGGGCTATTCAGTGCCTGCTCAAAATTTTCAGCGGGTTCTGGGCGTAGTTTTATTCGTTGTAATAGCTCAAGTAAGGCTTCACGGCGACCTTCGGATTCGACAGAGAAGACGACTTTTCCTTTGAAGGACTCGCTAAACTGGCGAAGGGCAGCCATGGGTTCTTTGTTCTGATGCTGAACCGCTAATTCAGGTAATGGTGCGATGTTTGGATTGAATCGCCCTTGTTTTTCACTGACAGGATCAACAAATAGTTTGGCTTGTGGTAACTGTTTGAATTGACTAAAGAGTTCATCCTTTTGCAGCCAAAGTTCTTGCGGTGGCAGCAGTGGGCGCAGTGGGTCGATTTTGCGCTGATCGTAACGATAGTCAACATCGGTCAAAAAGGTATCAATCGCCGATTCTAAGTCACCGACGGTCACTAGTAAGCTATTTTCGGGAATGTAATCAAACAGAGTTTCGGTGTGTTCGAAGAACAGGGGCTGCCAATATTCGATGCCCGCAGGCCATGTGCCTTTCGAAACCTGCATGTAGACGGACTCAGGTTCGCGGCGCGCTTCGAAGCGTTGACGCCAGCGAATACGAAAGTCTTCAATTGCAGATTCAGAGGTCGGAAATTCGTGAGCGGGTAACAGACGGATTTCCTTAGTATCTTCAATCGAACGTTGATTTTCAGGATCGAACGTACGAATCGTATCGATTTCATCATCAAAGAAATCGATACGATATGGGTCACTTGAGCCCATAGGGAACAGATCGAGAATCGACCCTCGGCTCGCGTATTCACCAGGACCAAAGACTTGGTCGACATTACGGTAACCGGATTTTTCCAGCTGAAGTCTCAGCTTCTCTAACGAGAACAAGTCGCCCACTTTAACCATTAAGGTATGTTGCAACAGAAACTCTCGTGGAGACTGACGTTGTAGCAACGTGCTGACAGGCACAATGGTGATGCCGGATGTCTGTGTCGGTAGTTGATACAAGCGGGAAATTCGGTCAGAGATGATTTCCTGATGAGGCGAAAAACTGTCGTAAGGCAGCGTTTCCCAGTCAGGGAAAAGGGCAACTTCATGACGAGAGAATTGTTCAATCTCTTGTTGCAGTTTCAGAGCTGTTTGCGGATCAGGTACCGCCAGCAATGTGTGGGCACCATGACGCTCTGCTAGCTCTGCGATGGCGAGTGCCAAACTGGCACCACGCAGATTTCCGAACTGTTTTTTGTCTCCTACGCCATCTGGGCATGCGAGATTAAGTAAAGATGTGTTAGACATAGTGAAAGTCGTTATTTGTCGCGGTTTAGTGAACGCTGGCGAAGCAGTTTCTGCTGTTGGTATAGCGCGGCTTTAATCAGCAGGTCTTGGTCAATGTCTCTAAGTCGATCGTACTTAACAGTGATTAAGTGGGTATCGCTATTGGTTTCAATGTTGGCAACATGGCCATAGCAATAAATTGCCGCAGCAGGATGATCGAGAAACATCTTTATACGCAGCGTTGTGCCAAGCTTAGTCACGGAGTCAGACATATAGGTAAACTGACTCGCACCAAATGAATGGGTGTGATGACGCAGCGTGGCATCATCTTGCTGTGACAACATGAATGTAAGGAGTAAATTCAACTTAGAATTTTGAGTATCAAGCAGTTGAATGACATGTTTGAATTCGCTGTTCTTAAGTTCACCACGTGCATTGTCATTGAGTAAGTCGAGATTGCTGAACTCACTGGCGACGATGAAAGGTGCGGGGATTTCCGCTTCAAATTTTTCTGCGCTTGGCAACGATTCGTTGTCTGCCAATGGCTCAATATTAACAGTGATGGTGTGATTAACGGTAAAGAACTCTTGGTCAGACATGCTCGATTCCTTATGCTTTATAGCATTGATTATCGTTATACCTGACAACTAATCAAGGTATCCCTTTGTTTATTACATATTTTAACGACTAATTGGCAATTAAACACTACAACCGACCTCAATTAATCGGTAGAGTAAACGACTATTACTAGGTCCCTAGACTCTAACTTTGGTTTCTACTATGTTTCATCCAGTCTCTACCTTTATCGGGTTACGCTATTTGCGCGGGCGATCCGGTGATAGGTTTAGTCGATTTGTCTCCTATATGTCGACCGCAGGTATCACGATTGGTGTGATGTCTTTGGTTACCGTTTTATCGGTAATGAATGGCTTCGAAGCTCAGCTTAAAGGGCGCATTTTAGGTGTGTTACCACAAGCGATTGTCTCGCAAACGGCTGGCGCGACGGAGTACAGCTCGACGCCTCCCGAATTTATCACCCAGCTCTCCGATGCTGGGCACCCAGAACCGATAGTACAAAGTGAAGCGGTGATACAAAGCGCCAGTCAATTGAGCGCTGGGTTACTGATAGGCATTAAACCTTCTGAACATGATCCGATCGAACAGCACCTTATTGCAGGGCGATTAGCCAATTTGCAAGCGGGGAAATATCAGCTGTTCATTGGACACACATTGGCGAGATCTTTGGATGTGACGATTGGCGATAAGGTGCGCCTAATGGTCACAAGTGCCAGTCAGTTTACGCCTCTTGGACGTATACCTAGTCAGAGATTGTTTACTGTCGCTGGCATCTATAACACAGGTTCCGACGTTGATGGCCAGTTGATGCTGACCCACATCCAAGACGCGGGTAAGTTAATGCGTTTGAATGACGATGCTATGACCGGATGGCGTTTGTTTTTTAATGACCCTTTTGTCGTCGCAGATATAGCAGAACAGCCGATGCCTCAAGGTTGGAAGTGGCAGGATTGGCGAGACCAACGCGGTGAGCTATTCCAAGCAGTTCGCATGGAAAAAAACATGATGGGCTTGATGTTGGGACTGATCATAGGTGTTGCGGCATTCAATATTATTTCCGCCTTGATTATGGTGGTGATGGAAAAACAGGCGGAAGTGGCAATTCTCAAAACCCAGGGTATGACCGACCGCCAGGTGCTCGCCATTTTTATGGTTCAAGGTGCAAGTAGTGGTGTGATTGGTGCTTTGATCGGTGGGGCGTTTGGTATCGCTCTGGCCAGTAACCTCAACCAAATCCTTGATAGCGCGGGAGTGGCTCTTTTCTCTATTGGAGGGGAGTTACCCATATTGATTAATCCGACTCAGATTGTCGTTGTTGTGGTGTTGGCAATCGCGCTAAGCCTTGCCGCAACGTTGTTTCCTTCCTACCGCGCATCTTCTGTAAAACCAGCTGAGGCTTTAAGATATGAGTAACCTTCTCAAGTGCCACAATGTGTGTAAAACCTATCATGAGGGAGCGTTTGATACTCAAGTATTAAAGGGTGTCAGCTTTGAATTAGTTAGAGGAGAGCTAGCTTCAATTATCGGTACGTCCGGTTCGGGGAAGAGTACTCTGTTACACATTCTTGGTGCGCTCGACGATGCGACAGAAGGGCATGTTACCTTTCTTGACCATAATCTCGCTAAGCTTAGCTCCAACCATCAAGCCAAACTGCGTAATCAGCACTTAGGATTTGTGTACCAGTTTCATCATTTGTTGTCTGATTTTAGTGCGATTGAAAATGTTGCGATGCCTTTATTGATTGGAGGCGTAAAAGTCAGCCAAGCAAAACTGGCTGCTAAAGCATTGCTTGATAAAGTTGGCTTGAGCCACCGCTTAGAGCACCGTCCCGCTGAACTGTCAGGAGGCGAGCGCCAACGCGTAGCGATTGCTCGTGCACTGGTGAACAGCCCTGCGTTGGTATTGGCTGATGAGCCGACGGGTAACCTGGATCATTCCACGGCGCTAGCCATTTACGATTTGATGCGCGAATTGAATCAAGAATCAGAGACGGCTTTCCTAGTCGTCACTCATGATGGTGAACTTGCGGCCAAAATGGATCGCCAGCTACACATGCAAGATGGCCTGCTACTCAATCTAGAGGGGGTCTAAGTGTTTTCATCATTATCGTTATTTATCGGTGGGAGATTCAGTCGAGCCAAACAGCGAAATAAAATGGTTTCTTTTATTTCACTGTCGTCGACCATTGGTATCGCCGTCGGAGTGGCCGTTATTATCATTGGCCTTTCGGCGATGAATGGTTTTGAACGAGAGCTCAATAACCGAGTCTTGTCGGTGATCTCACATGGTGAATTCGAAGGGGTAAAAGGCCCGCTAAGTAATTGGAACAATGTGGTTACACAAGCTGAAAAACATCCAAAAATTGTAGCTGCCGCTCCTTACGTCAAGCTGACCGCTCTTGCCGAGAAAGGAACGCAACTCAAGGCGATAGAGGTCCGAGGGATTGACCCTCATCAAGAGAGTAAAGTCTCCAATCTCAACGCGTTTATCGATGCCCAAGTTTGGCAAGCATTCAAGCCTAACCAG
Organism: Vibrio sp. TRT 1302; assembly: GCF_050113875.1. NCBI lineage: Bacteria > Pseudomonadati > Pseudomonadota > Gammaproteobacteria > Vibrionales > Vibrionaceae > Vibrio > Vibrio sp. TRT 1302. Next base: position 418,707 of record NZ_JBNJOF010000002.1, read on the forward strand.
CAACAGGTCATTTTAGGTCAAGGTGTCGCGGACTTGTTGCAAGTCAAACAAGGGGATTATCTGACGCTAATGATCCCCACAAGCGGCGTGACAACTAAGGTTCAGGCTCCAAAGCGTGTGCGCGTTAAGGTCGCTGGACTACTCAAGTTAAATGGTCAAATCGACCACAATTTGGCATTGATTCCACTCGAAGATGCTCAGGCGTACGCCAAGTTGGGTGATGGCGTCAGTGGTGTTTCAGTTCGTGTCACCGATGTATTGCAAGCAACGCAAATTGTAAGAGAAGCGGGCAATACCTTAGATGTGTATGTTTATCTGCGCAGTTGGCAGCAGAAGTATGGCTTCTTGTATCGAGACATTCAGTTGGTCAGAACCATCATGTATTTGGTGATGGTGTTGGTCATTGGTGTTGCCAGCTTTAATATCGTCTCGACATTAATGATGGCGGTTAAAGATCGCGCCGCCGAGATCGCCATTTTGCGTACCATGGGGGCGAGTGATGGTCTGGTTAAACGTATATTTGTCTGGCAAGGTGTCTTTTCTGGTGTTCTCGGTAGTGTGGCTGGTAGTGTTATTGGTGTTCTCGTTGCGCTTAATTTGACGCCAATGATTACTGCACTGGAGGCGTTAATTGGTCATCAATTCTTGTCCGGTGATATCTACTTTGTCGACTTTCTTCCTTCACAGGTCAATGTCTCAGATGTGGCATTGGTGTCGTTGACGGCGGTGGTGCTGAGTTTGCTGGCGACGTGGTATCCAGCCTCTAGAGCGAGTAAGCTTAATCCCGCGGCGGTACTGAGCTCAAAATAATGCAAAATCAAAGCAACAAAAAAGGACCTACTGGTCCTTTTTTTATTCCATTCGACATCTCAATTACATGTCTGCCAAATCTGGCCTGCGCAATTGTACATCGCCAGTTTACTTCTTCAACAAGCCACTTATTCTGATTTTTCGTTTTTGCCAGCTGCGTACAACCGAATAACGCCAAAGGGCTTTGATACCAAAGTAGCCGGCCATCGCTGAGGCGACGCCACAGATCATGCAGCCTAGTAGGAATGGAGGACCAATAGTGGTCATCTGGTGGAGAATAAACTCCCAAGAAAGCTCAAAATGAAAGTCTTGAGGTGGGACGCGCATTACCCACGCGCCAATCTTATACGCGAAGTAGAACAGAACGGGCATGGTTACAGGGTTACTGACCCAAACGAGTGCAACAGAGAGGGGTAAATTCACGCCACACATGATCGCGAGACCTGCTGACATGATCATCTGACTTGGCAGAGGAACAAACGCCATAAATAACCCTACAGCAAAGGCACCAGCGGCTGAACGTCGGTTAAGACACCATAGGTTAGGGTTGTAAAGCACGTTGCCAAAAATCTTTAGTGCCTTTTGACGCTTAATTACTTCGTGGTCAGGCATAAAGCGTTTAATAAATTTTCTTGGCATAGGGGAATATGACTCTCTACTTAAATTATTGGACGCTAATTTCGTTCTCTTTGTTAATCACGACTAGCCCTTACTGGTTCAGCATGCCCAGTTGGCATTATCTGCTGCTTCCTCTGGCTGTGTTGCTTGCTTCCTTCAAGTATAGAAAAGCCAGATATTGTTCAGGAATAGCCTTAGCGTGTGTCGTCATCCTATTGCACGGCAACCTACTGCGATATCAAACAGAGATGCTTTTTCAAGCAGGTCAGGATATTACCATAACTGCTGATGTTGACAGCCTTTTTAAACCAATAAACTACGGCTTTCAAGGCATAGTTATAGTTAGATCAATCAATGGCCAAGCTTTGACCAGTTTAACGCGCCCGAAAGTGAGGTTAAAGGGGCCGATCAAGCTAAAACCGAGAGATGTGATTTCAGCCAGTGTAAAAGTGAGCGCAATTTATGGATTGATGAACTCAGTTGGGTTTGATGCTGAGAAATACGCGCTTGAGCAATCGATAGTGGCGTCACTGTCGATAAATAGTAAGCGCGGCTACTATGCCATCTCCCGAGAATCACTGAGAACTCGCCTGCTAGATAAAATAAGCCGCCATTTAGCAGGTCGTGAATTCAGAGGCATGATCTTAGCGGTGATCTTTGGTGTACGCGATGAGATTTCTGCTCAAACCTGGCAGCAACTTAAACAAAGTGGTTTAAGTCATTTAATTTCAATCTCTGGCCTGCATATCGCGATTGTATTTACTTTTGGTTGGTCACTTGGGCTGGTAGCGATGCGAGTGGGCGCTTCGTTGCGCTGGACCCCCGTTTTTTTGGGGTTGCTGCTTGCATGGTGCTACGCATGGTTAGCGGGTTTCTCTATTCCCACTCAACGTGCTTGGCTGATGTGCTGCTTAGTGAGTGTGACCCAGTATCGGTCGGGTAGTTTGCCCAGCAGTTATCGTTGGCTTCTTGTATTCGCTTGTCTGGTCGCGATAGAACCATTCTCAGTGTTAAGCCGTAGCTTGTGGATGTCTATGTATGCTGTCGCCATTATTATGCTGAATCGTTCTTTGGTAAGGGAGAAGCAAAACTGGCTTGAGGGCTTATTTAGACTCCAGTTACTGCTTGTCGTTGCCATGGCACCGTTAGTGGCTTACCTATATCAGGGGATCAGTATTGGCTCGGTGATTTATAACCTGTTGTTTGTGCCTTGGTTTAGTTTTGTCGTGATGCCTTTGGCCTTTCTCGCTTTGCTAGGTTCGTTGTTGGCAGACAGCACATCATGGCTATGGTGGGCTGTCGATGGCAGCCTGTTCCCAGTGAGTTGGATGATTGCTAATGCTGATTGGGGTTGGCTTAACCTATCAAATACACAGCTAAAATGGCTAATTATTACGGTGGTAGTGGCGCCTGTTATCACTGTCGTAAGGCGACGAAACCTTCTGCTAGTGTTCGGTGTTATTACCTTGGGTGTCATCGATTGGTCGCCAGCGCCTACATGGAAGTTGACCGCCTTGGATGTTGGGCACGGGCTCGCTATCGTGGTGCAACAAGGTAAGAGTGTGCTTGTTTACGATACGGGGGCGGCCTGGAATAACTCAAGTTTTGCCGAGCAAATTGTCTCTCCTTATATCAGGTATAGCGGGAGTGAGAACGTCGATTTTTTGATTCTCAGCCACTTCGATAATGACCATGTGGGTGGTTGGATGGAGATACAAGATTCTTGGCAACCGGAAAACCTTATCAGCAGCCAACGACTTGCTTCAGGACAAGAATGTATCGCTGGGAACAAGTGGCAATGGCAAGAGATCGAAATTGAAGCATTGTGGCCGCCAAAGAGTGTCGAGCGTGCCTTTAATGCTCACTCCTGTGTAGTGAGGCTGACGCATACTATACAAGGACAAAGTGTGCTGCTCACGGGGGATATCGATTCGGTAACCGAATGGTTGTTGCTACGCCAGATCGACAACCTTACTGCGGATATTATTGTTGTCCCTCATCATGGCAGTAATACCTCTTCGACTTTGCCGTTTATCAATGCGGTGTCAGCGGATATTGCGATTGCCTCTGTCGGCAAAAATGGACGTTGGGATTTACCTAGTCAGCAAGTCGTTCACCGATATGAAAATGCAGGCGTAACATGGCTAGATACCGCCAATGATGGTCAAATTACGGTCGAATTTTATCCAGATCACACCCAGACAAGCGCACTTAGGTGGTTGAAAGGGGGGACTTGGTATAGGCAGATGCTACGTAAGGGAGTAGAATAACCGCAATATTGTAAAAGAAAAATAAGCATTTCTATGTCTCTGAATCAAGACGAAACTACTTGGCAAACCTTTAAACGCTTGTGGACTTATATTCGCCTATACAAGGCAGGTCTAGCGGTTGCCGTTGTCGCATTGGTCATTAATGCGGTTGCTGATACTTACATGGTCTCTCTGCTTAAACCTCTTCTAGATGAAGGTTTTGGTAACGCAGAATCTAATTTCTTACGCATATTGCCACTGATCATTTTCGGCATGATGGTGATACGCGGTCTAAGTGGCTTTGTCTCGACCTACTGCCTGAGCTGGGTTTCTGGCAATGTGGTGATGGAGATGAGACGTTCGATCTTCAATCAGTTTATGCACATGCCCGTGACCTACTTTGATAAAGAGTCGGCGGGTGGTCTTCTTTCTCGAATTACCTACGACTCTGAACAAGTAGCAGGTGCAACTAGCCGTGCATTGGTCAGTATTGTCCGTGAAGGTGCGAGTATTGTTGGTCTCTTGGTACTGATGTTCTGGAACAGTTGGCAGTTGTCACTGGTGCTATTTGTAGTTGCTCCGCTGGTTGCTTGGGGTATTGGTGTTGTTTCTAAGCGTTTCCGTAAGATCTCAAAGAATATGCAGGAAGCGATGGGGCATGTCACTTCGTCAGCTGAACAGATGCTAAAAGGGCACAAAGTCGTATTGAGCTATGGTGGTCAGAAGATCGAAAGCGAGCGCTTTGATGCTGTAAGCAATCAGATGCGCCAGCAGTCAATGAAGTTAGTTGCCGCTCAAGCCATCGCAAACCCAGTGATACAGCTTATCGCTTCTATTGCACTTGTTGTTGTCCTGTTTCTTGCAAGTGTTGATTCTATTCGCTCTGAACTGACTCCAGGCACATTTACCGTAGTTTTCTCTGCGATGTTTGGTCTGATGCGTCCTCTCAAAGCACTGACAAACGTAACGTCTGATTTTCAACGAGGTATGGCGGCGAGCCAGACTTTATTTGCATTAATGGATCTTGAAACCGAACAAGATAATGGTAAATATCAGGTTGAACGTGCCCGCGGTGATATTGAAGTGAAGGAAGTGACCTTTACTTACGAAGGCAAAGAAAAACCTGCGTTAGTCGATGTCAGCTTTAAAATTCCTCGAGGAAAAACGGTCGCCTTGGTTGGTCGTTCTGGCTCAGGCAAGAGTACTATCGCAAGCCTGTTTACCCGTTTCTACGATGTTGACGCTGGTAGCATCTGTCTCGATGAGCATGATATTCGTGATTATCAACTTAGCAATCTGCGTTCACACTTCGCGTTAGTTTCGCAAAACGTGCACCTGTTTAACGACACTATTGCAAATAACATTGCCTATGCGGCAACAGATAAATACAGCCGTGAACAGATAGAGCACGCAGCCAAATTGGCTTACGCGATGGACTTTATTGAAAAGATGGATGAAGGCTTAGATACGGTTATTGGTGAAAATGGTGCCAGCCTATCTGGTGGTCAACGTCAGCGTATCGCGATCGCTCGAGCATTGTTACGTGATGCGCCAGTACTGATTCTGGACGAAGCAACGTCAGCGTTGGATACCGAGTCTGAGAAGGCTATCCAGTCTGCGCTTGATGAACTGCAAAAAGATAAAACGGTATTGGTTATCGCTCACCGACTGTCTACGATCGAAAGCGCAGATGAAATTCTCGTTGTCGATGAAGGTGAGATTGTCGAACGAGGCAGTCATCAAGACTTAATCGAGAAAAACGGTGCTTACGCGCAGCTGCATCGTATTCAGTTTGGTGCGTAATCTTGATTGAGAAAATCTGGTTCGAAAACCACCCTGTCAAATATCTCCTATGGCCACTTTTGTGGCCATTAAGCCAGTTATTTGGGGTTATAAGCCGTTCCCGTCGCATCAAATATCAGTCTAATGTTAAACCAAGCTACCGAGCTCCTGTGCCTGTTGTCGTGGTTGGCAACATTACGGCAGGGGGAAATGGTAAAACTCCGGTCGTGATTTGGCTGGTGGAGCAACTACAAGCGTTAGGTTATAAGCCCGGTGTGGTTTCTCGTGGCTATGGTGCAAAAGCGCCCTCATACCCATTGGTTGTTGGCTATGATACCCCAACTCAACATTGTGGTGATGAACCGAAGTTGATTTCTAAGCGAACCGGAGCACCGGTTGCGGTGTCCCCGAAACGCAGTGAAGCGGTAAACGCGTTGCTTCCTATGGGTGTCGATATCATTATTACGGATGATGGTTTGCAGCATTACGCTCTTGAGCGAGACATTGAAATCGTGGTGGTGGATGGCGTTAGGCGATTTGGCAACGAGTCATTACTGCCTTTGGGCCCATTACGAGAATCCGTCGCACGTTTGGCTGAAGTCGACCTCATCATCACAAATGGTGGAAAAGCGTTAGAAGGCGAGGCGGCCATGACGCTCGAACCAGATCAAGTGATAAACTTAAAAACGGGTCAACGAGCAAATATTGCTTCTATTCGAGAGCAGTTAGTCGCGATGGCAGGAATCGGTCATCCACCAAGGTTTTTTAAAACGCTAGAAAGTTTAGGAGCAAAGCCTATCTACCAACAGGGTTTTGCTGACCATAAAGATTTTGAACCGTCAGAATTAGAGCAGCTTGCCAATAAAGGCAAACATCTGATTATGACTGAGAAAGATGCAGTAAAATGCGCGAGCTACGCGAAAGATAATTGGTGGTATCTGCCCGTTAGCGCAGTGTTTAGTCCAAGTGATGAAGCGCGTATTTTAAATATGATTAAAGAGGTTAAGGAAAAATATGGATCACCGTCTGCTTGAGATTGTTGCCTGTCCGGTATGTAAAGGTAAGCTTGCGTTCGATAAGGAAAAGCAAGAGTTAGTGTGTAAACTGGATCGTTTAGCCTATCCTATCAAAGAGGGAATCCCAGTGCTTCTTGAACCAGAAGCGCGCAATATCTCAATGGACGAGGGCAGATAATGTCATTTACGGTTGTTATCCCAGCACGTTATCAATCGACTCGCCTGCCAGGTAAACCTCTGGCAGAAATTGGCGGTAAGCCGATGATTCAATGGGTGTATGAGCAAGCGATCCAAGCGGGTGCAGATAAGGTGATTGTCGCGACAGACGATAGCCGCGTAGAGCACGTTGTTAAAGCGTTTGGTGGTGAAGTATGCATGACTTCGCCAGACCATGAATCGGGTACAGAACGCCTTGCTGAAGTCGTTGAAAAAATGGCAATTCCTGATGATCACATTATCGTCAATGTTCAGGGTGATGAGCCATTAATCCCACCAAGTATTATCACTCAAGTTGCACGCAACTTAGCCAGTAGTGAAGCGCCAATGGCGACGCTAGCGGTAGAAATCGACCATGAGTCGGAAGTGTTCAATCCAAACGCGGTAAAAGTGGTGACGGATAAAGACGGGTATGCGATGTACTTTAGCCGTGCAACGATTCCATGGGATCGCGATAATTTTGCTAATGACGCAAAGAGTATCGCGCAACCTCTAATGCGTCATATTGGTATTTATGCTTACCGTGCTGGATTTATCAATACTTACATCAATTGGCAACCTACCGCACTTGAGAAAATTGAGTGTTTAGAGCAGCTAAGAGTGCTTTGGTACGGTGAAAAAATCCATGTAGAAGTTGCTAAAGAAGCGCCATCAGCGGGTGTAGATACACCAGAAGATCTTGAAGTGGTGAGAAAAATCATCGCTAACCGATAAAAGAAAAGGCCCCGAGGGGGCCTTTTTAACCTCTATATTTTCGCGTCATAGTCATTTCGCTTTGGACAAGTTCCTAGTATCTCTCTGCGACCACTGTCTTTTAATTCCTCCAGTTTGACGTCAAATCCCCATAAACGGTACAAGTGTTTTAAAACTTCCTCATAGCTGTCATCTAAAGGGATACGATCATGTGGAACGTATTGTAGAGTGAGTGAACGATCACCACGAACATCTACGTTAAATACCTGAATATTAGGTTCCAGGTTGGACAGGTTGTACTGAGCGGCGAGCTTTTCTCTTATCGCCTGATAACCACTGTCATTATGAATGGCGCTCACTTCGATATAATTTTTTCGATCATCATCGACGATGGCAAAAAGCTTAAAGTCACGCATCAACTTTGGTGAAAGGTACTGACTAATAAAGCTTTCATCTTTAAAGTTTTTCATCGCAAAATGAACCGCTTCTAGCCAATCTGTTCCGGCAAGATCTGGGAACCACTCGCGATCTTCATCGGTAGGTTCTTCACAAATTCTACGGATGTCGCGGAACATAGCGAATCCGAGTGCGTAGGGGTTAATACCACTGAAATAGGGGCTATTGTATGGCGGTTGTGCGACGACGCCGGTATGGCTATGTAAAAACTCAAGAATAAAACGGTCGGTGACTAATCCTTCGTCATAGAGATGATTGAGGATCGTATAGTGCCAAAACGTTGCCCACCCTTCATTCATCACTTGGGTTTGTTTCTGTGGGTAGAAGTACTGACTGATCTTACGCACAATGCGCACGATTTCACGTTGCCACGACTCAAGCAATGGCGCATGTTTCTCTATGAAGTACAGGATGTTTTCCTGAGGCTCAGAGGGGAAGCGCACCTTTTCGTTGTCGGGTTCTACCTTGGATTTGGGAACGGTACGCCACAAATCGTTGACTTGAGACTGTAGGTAAGCTTCGCGCTCTTCTTGGCGGGACTTCTCTTCCGCGATGGAAATTTTCTCAGGGCGCTTGTAGCGGTCAACACCAAAGTTCATCAGTGCATGACATGAATCCAATAGCGCTTCGACTTCCTTAACTCCATATTTTTGCTCACATTCAGCGATGTAGTTCTTAGCGAACAACAGATAGTCGATGATAGAACTCGCGTCCGTCCAAGTCTGAAATAAGTAATTGCCTTTGAAAAACGAGTTGTGACCATAGCAGGCGTGTGCCATGACCAAAGCCTGCATAGTGACGGTATTTTCTTCCATCAGATAGGCGATACAGGGGTTTGAATTAATGACGATTTCGTAAGCAAGGCCCATTTGGCCATGTTTGTAGCTTTGCTCGGTTTGAATAAATTTCTTACCAAATGACCAGTGATTATAGTTGATGGGCATACCAATGCTTGAGTAGGCATCCATCATCTGTTCTGAAGTGATCACTTCGATCTGGTTAGGGTAGGCGTCAAGTTTGTAGTGGTCAGCCACTCGCTTAATTTCAACATGGTATTGCTCAAGCAAATCGAACGTCCAGTCTGGACCGTCCGGTAATGCTTTGCTTTTCGTTGGCTTTTTAGTTTTTGTTGTCATACGGCCTCCCTAAGCAGTCTCTTTTCTGAAAAGCTCTCTAAACACTGGGAAAATGTCCTCTACGCTGCGAATATTTTTCATCGCAAAGTTAGGGAAGCTCCCTTCGAGTTTTTCGTACTCATGCCACAAGGTTTGATGTGAACGACGAGTAATTTCGATATAAGAATAATACTGGCAGTGTGGCAGTAAATGTTTGGTCAGAAGTTCGCGACAACGTGGTGAATCATCGGCCCAGTTATCGCCGTCTGAAGCCTGTGCAGCATAGATATTCCATTCACCGACAGGGTAACGTTCAGCGACAATTTCATTCATCAGTTTTAATGCACTTGAAACAATGGTTCCCCCGGTTTCTTGGGAGTAGAAAAACTCATGTTCATCGACCTCTTTAGCCTGAGTGTGATGGCGTATAAACACCACATCGACGTTTTCATATGTGCGCGTAAGAAAGAGATAGAGCAACACATAAAAACGTTTCGCGATGTCTTTCGTCGCTTGGTCCATCGAGCCGGACACGTCCATCAGGCAGAACATCACAGCCTGACTTGAAGGAATAGGGCGGCGTTCGTAGTTTTTAAAGCGTAAGTCGAAGGTGTCGATGAAGGGTACAGTTTCAATTCGACGACGCAGATCTTTAATTTCGTTCTGTAGACGCTGTTCTTCGAGCATCTGAGCTGGCTCTGACATTTTTACGCGGTCGAGCTCTTCCTCTAACTCACGTAGCATCTTTTTTTTGCCCGCTGTCATGGCGGTGCGTCGCGCGAGAGACTGTTGTAGAGATTTGACTACGGCGATATTAGCGGGAACCCCGGCCGTTTGATAACCAGCACGATGGGTTTTCCATTCAGTGATTTTATTAATCTGATTTTTTTCTAAGTTTGGCAGTTCAAGATCTTCAAATAAGATGTCTAAGTATTCATCTTTAGAAATCTGGAAAACGAAATCATCTTGTCCTTCGCCGTCTGCGCTGGCATCCCCCTCTCCGGAACCGCCCCCTTGACCACCCCCTTTAGGGCGTTCGATTTTGTCTCCGGTGATAAATTGGTCATTACCCGGATGCACGCGTTCTTTTAGGCCGCCTTTGCCTTGATGAAATACAGGCTCTTTGATGTCCTTGTGCGGAATAGCGACATCTTCACCGGTTTCGGTGTTGGTGATTGAACGGCGATTTACTGCATCCGCCACAGACTCTTTAATCTGATCTTTATGGCGGCGCAAAAAGCGCTGGCGGTTTACAGCACTTTTATTTTTGCCGTTCAGTCGTCGGTCAATAAATTGCGCCATGAGTCACCCCTTATCTCATACAAGCCCTGCAACGAGGGCTGGATCAATCTTGCACCTAACACCTGCCAGAATAAAATAGACTGGCAGGTGAAGTACGGGCTAAAACACTGCTGCTATGATGATTTACGTACGCGTAGATACCATTCAGATAGCAAGCGAACTTGCTTCTCCGTGTAGCCCTTTTCCATCATGCGGGCGACAAAATCATCGTGTTTCTTCTGATCTTCAGAAGAGGTTTTAGTGTTAAAGGAGATAACTGGTAACAGTTCCTCGGTATTGGAGAACATTTTTTTCTCAATCACAGTGCGGAGTTTTTCGTAACTCGTCCAAACTGGATTGGTGCCGTTATTGTTTGCTCGTGCACGAAGCACGAAGTTAACGATTTCATTTCGGAAATCTTTTGGATTACTAATGCCAGCTGTTTTCTCGATTTTTTCCAGCTCATTGTTCAATGCTGAACGATCAAACAATTGGCCAGTCTCTGGATCGCGGTACTCTTGGTCTTGAATCCAGAAGTCGGCGTAGGTGACATATCGATCGAAGATGTTTTGTCCGTATTCGGAGTAAGACTCTAAGTAAGCTGTCTGAATCTCTTTACCGATAAACTCAACGTAACGTGGCACTAGATAACCTTTTAAGAACTCTAGGTATCGCTCTGCCGTCTCTTGAGGGAACTGTTCACGCTCGATCTGTTGCTCGATTACATAGAAGAGGTGAACCGGGTTTGCCGCCACTTCGGTCTGATCAAAGTTAAAGACGCGCGACAGAATCTTAAAGGCGAAACGGGTTGAAAGACCTGACATGCCTTCATCGACACCTGCGAAATCACGGTACTCTTGGTAACTTTTCGCTTTTGGATCGGTGTCTTTAAGAGTTTCACCATCATAAACACGCATCTTCGAGAAGATGGACGAGTTTTCAGGCTCTTTTAGACGAGAAAGAATACTGAATTGGGACAGCAGTTCGAGAGTACTAGGTGAACAAGGGGCTTTCGACAATTCAGAGTGATCGAGAAGTTTTTGGTAAATTTTAACTTCTTCTGAAACACGCAGACAGTAAGGCACTTTCACGATGTAAACACGGTCTAGAAACGCCTCATTGTTCTTATTATTGCGGAATGTTTGCCACTCAGATTCGTTTGAGTGAGCGAGTATCATGCCGTCAAATGGTAATGCAGAAAGCCCCTCGGTGCCGTTGTAGTTTCCTTCTTGAGTCGCGGTTAAAAGAGGGTGTAGCACCTTGATTGGCGCTTTGAACATCTCAACAAATTCCATCAGACCTTGGTTAGCACGGCATAGTGCACCAGAGTAGCTATATGCATCAGGGTCATCTTGAGAGAAGTGCTCCAACTGACGGATATCGACTTTACCCACCAAAGATGAAATATCTTGGTTGTTTTCGTCGCCAGGTTCGGTTTTCGCGATTGCACGCTGATCTAAAATCGACGGTCTGACTTTAACCACTTTGAATTTAGAAATGTCGCCGCCAAATTCGTGTAAACGCTTCGCTGCCCAAGGTGACATAATCGAGCGGACATAACGCTTCTCAATGCCATACTCTTGTTTAAGTAATTCGCCATCTTCGGTGACATCGAATAAACAGAATGGATGGTCATTGACAGGGCTGCGTACACCGTTAGCGGAAAGTACGTAAATCGGCATTTGCTGCATTAATGATTTTAGTTTTTCGGCCAGTGATGATTTACCACCACCTACAGGACCTAGTAAGTACAAAATCTGTTTACGTTCTTCCAAGCCTTGAGCCGCATGTTTTAGGTAAGAAACTATTTGCTCAATGGCATCTTCCATACCGTAGAAATCTTTAAAGGTCTCGTAACGTGAAATGACCCTATTCGAGAAAATACGACTGAGTTGAGGATTCTGCGCAGTATCAATGACTTGTGGCTCACCGATGGCCATCAATAATCGTTCTGCAGCATTGGCGTAAGCACTTTTATCGTCTTTGCAAAGGCTTAGAAAGTCTTGTAGCGATAGTTCCTCATCCTTGGAGGCTTCGTAGCGTGCTTGGAAATGGTCGAAAATACTCATGGTGAATTCCCCTCTGAACCTGTCAAACCTGACAATAAACCCGCATAGAAAAGCAAATCCTTTCTTTATTAATCCTAGTTGGTTTTTAGAATTTTGCTTAAAAAATATGTGTTTAATTGCAATTTGTGACCAGAGGCTAGTTGTCAGACCACTAATCAGCTAATGTTGATAAATTAACCATTTAGCAAAGAAATAAATAATGCGCATAATGTTTGGCGGATAAATTTATCTCCGAATGACAAACAAGCTCTCTTTTATTTATACGTCGCCTGACGACTTTTTGCTCACAAAGGTTGTTATTGGAATGTTGTTCTGTATAATTTGATTCCAATATGTTTTATCAATATAAAGTCTGATTACTATGCAAAAACCATCGTGGCTAAAAAGCTTTTGTATCATTGTTGCAATAACCACTTTACCTGCCGAGGCGAAGATTTCTCAGTGGTCATTGGGAGTAGCCGCTTCTTACTCTCCCGCTGTCTACAAAGATACACCGTCAAACCAGACGGTGATTCCACTTATTGGTTACGAAGGAGAGCACCTTTTTTTACGAGGATTTACCGCTGGCTATCGACTGTTCCCAGTAGGTTCGCCTCACAATATTGTGTTCCGCGCTGCGTATGATCCGAGAACGCTTAAGCCAGAAGATTCAAATGATCCCAACATCAGGCTAGTGGATGAACGAAAAGCGACAGTGTTAGGTGGCGTAAGTTATCAAGCGATAACGCTTATCGGTATGTTTGAAGCGACCGTGGGAAGTGATATCGCAAATAGACACAATGGAGTCTATGCCGAAACGGCTTGGCGATTACCGATCCGAAGAGGGGGCTGGGGAATCACCCCTTCGCTTGGTTATGCATACAACAGTAGTCGTCTCAATAATCACCTATACGGCGTGAGTTCTGCTGAGGCTGTGCGCTCGGGATTGACGGAGTTTGATGCGGATTGGGATGGACAGATATTTATCGGCGCGAGTGGTTACTTTCATCTTACACCGAGTATTCGTATCTCTGGCGGTGTACGTTACACCAATATTGAGGGGGACATAGAGGGTAGTCCATTGATAGAGAGTGGAGTCACTACCTCTGCGAATATTGGGGTTGCTTACGTGTTCTAAGGGGCATCTCAATCAAATGTAGAAGGGCCGTTGCTAAGCAACGGCCCTTTTTAAATTAAGCGCTAAAGATTTGCTTTAGTTCATTGGCACACAAGTGGTACTGACGAGGGCAGTTGCGCCATGTGTTTAGCATACGGCGGTATTTGTCCAGCATAGGCATTTGCGCGTTAAAATGATGTTCTCCTTTGCTGAATTGAGGGTAAAGCCCTTCAGAATCAACTAGGAAGCGAACGTAGTTAACCAACTGTGCTTCAGATGCTGCATCAAAACCTAAGAAAGTTAGACGACGCTGGTCAACAAGCTTTTGCTCATCCTCAGAGAGCATTTTGTTTGATTCTTGCATCGCATGGTACATTTCCATGATGTCGATAATTTCTCGACACTCTGCGTCAACCAAACAGCCAAAGTCTTTATTGAGCTCGCGCATTTGTAGCTCGTATCCACGTTCCACTATCGTTTGTAAACGTTGATATTTAGCTGCGTTTTCAGGATCCATTTGTGACATCAAATAGTACTGATTCGATAGGATCAAACGTTGAGCGTTGGTCATTTCCATGGTGGCCTCACTAAAATAATCTAATACATTTTTAATGTGCTTAGGTTATCTGTTCCGGATTAACTGAAACATGATCTCAACACATATTTAATATCAAAAGTACAAAGATTGAGTAAGATTTTTTACTTGTCTTGGTGATAGTGATTATAGATATAGTCTCTATCCGAGAAGACGCGCAATAGTTCTGGTTTGAAAACCGTCAACATCGCCAGAGTCATCCCATTAAGTAGACCTTCAGGAAAAGCGAGCAGAGGGGTAAAGACGAGGTAGTTATCGTAAATCGTGACCCAATCGTAGTCAGTTACTGCAAGCAGATAATAGGCATTGACAATTAAATGGGTTGTGCCAGTCAAGCATCCGTTGAGAAAGCCAGCGATAAAGATAAAGACAAAAATGTTACGCGGGAGGAAACGGTAACTAGCCAGAAACAATAGATAGCTAATGAGAATTGGAAGTAAACAAGACAACAGCATGAACTGTGGTAGTTGGTAAAAGGATATTTCGCCAAACAGCGCCATTAATGCAGAAACGACCATCGAGATAGCGTAGGCACTGCGCCAGCCATACATTAGAGTCAGAACGGTAAGTCCGAGAAAATGAATAGAAAGCCCTTCTTTTATTCCTGCGTCGGCAGACCAAAGAAGGTAAAAAGCAAACACAACGCCGAAAGTGACGTGCTGAAAGGTTCGCTCGCTAGTTAGCTTCGGCACTAATACTCGCACGACATCTCTCCAGACAAAAAAGCAGGAAAACAGTACCAGTGAAAGAGCAAACAGTTGATTCAGCGCCACGAAAACCTCAAAAAAAATACCAACCTTATGTAAGGTTGGTATTTTTTACGAATTTCTTAACGAGTGGTATCAGTATTTAACGTTTGAGTGATACTGCTCAAGGATTGATACTATCTTGTCCATCGTCTCTTTCGAAGGAGGGTTAGTTCCTTCCAACGGGTATTCAATACCAAGGGCTTCCCATTTATGGGCGCCAAGCTTGTGATATGGCAGTAACTCAACCTTTTCGATGTTGTCCATATCTTTAATAAAATCGCCCAGCATATGTGCGGCTTCTTCATCATCGGTATAACCAGGAACCACTACATAGCGAATCCAAGTTTTCTGTCCAATTTTATGCAGGTAGCGTGCAAAATCTAATGTACGCTTGTTAGATACGCCGATGAAGTCATGATGGATTTCATCTTTCATATGCTTAAGGTCAAGCATAACCAAGTCAGTCGCATCCAACACTTCATCAATAACTTCAGTATGTTTGCGGATATAACCATTGGTATCGAGACAAGTGTGGATACCTTCTGCTTTGGCTGCGCGGAAGAAATCTCGTACGAACTCAGGTTGTAGCATGGCTTCGCCACCTGAACAGGTCACACCACCGCCGGAAGCATTCATAAAGTGTCGGTATGACTTCGCCTCGTTGATGATCTCTTCAACGGTCACTTCTTTACCGTCGTGAGTATCCCAAGTATCGCGATTATGACAGTACATACAACGCATTAAGCAACCTTGCAGAAAGACGATAAAACGAATTCCTGGTCCATCTACTGTTCCGCAAGATTCAAAAGAATGAATACGACCGATTGTTGACATGAGCTCATCTCGTATTAGTAATTTGGCCATTATTTTATTACAAAAGGTAGGGATAAAATAGGTTTTCCGAACTTAGCTAACAAGAAAAGCTGAAATAAGAAAAAAACCGTTTCTTTGCTAAGATTTATGTTATAAAAATGTTATTGGTTACAATTAAATCAATAACAACTAATAACAACAGTCAGGCAAAGTATTTTACATCTGTTTGATGTTAAGGGATTTTATATGGATATGCTTGCGCTCTCTCAAAAACAGAAAGTCACACTGTTTTTGATTGTTTTAACGATCGGATTCGCTTTTCTAGCCTTTTTTACTTCAGAAAGATTGTCAAAAATGAAGAGTCAATATCAAAGCAGTGCGGATATTGGTTCGGGGTCTTTGGCCATTTACCAGACCCAAAGCCGTATTCTTACGCTTGGTGGGACACTGGATAGCATGACGGGTGACAAGGTTGCAACGACTAAGACCCGTATTGAAGATATCGTTATGGCAATCAGCGATAACGCCAAGTTCCTCAAACAGGTTGGGCTGGTATCACAAGGTGATGAATTAACCCAAAGTGTCATGGACTTTAAAAGCGCTGTTACGCCTTGGTTAACATTGAAGCAAGAGTTGGGATTCAATATCGACGAAGGCAAGCTGGGGCAGATGAAGCAGACTGCGACCATCATCGAACAAAAAATCGCAGAAACAGGCATGGTGACGCTTAATTCTGATTTTCAGGCGATGGTAAAAGCGCAACAAAACTACTTATTGCAACCCTCCGAAGATAATTTGAAATTGTTCAATCGAGCAATGGCGAGCTTTGAAAGCATGTCGAATGTTTACGCGATGCTTGAGCTTTATGAAAAAGAAATTGAGCAGTACAAACAGGCTTTTGTGAGAGTGAGTGAGTTATCTCAACAGCTTGGCTCGGTTGAGAAGCAGCTTGATGCTACAAAAGCTAAGATGACGCGTTTGATTGGTGAGATTACCAATGAGCTGGGCGGCATTGGTGCTCGTTATCAAAACGTAGCAGAAACGACGTCGACACAAACCTTGTGGTCTATTTTGGTTGCGTGTGTTGTGTTAGCGATCTTTACCATAGCAATTTTTGCTATGCAGAGTGCATCCATGTCACGCTCCTTGAATCGTACCAAAGAGATACTCAATAGCGTTTCTAAGGGCGACTTGTCTCAGCGAATGGTTCCTTCTAAAAACCCGAACGATGAATTTAATCAGCTAGCATCAAGCATCAACCAGAGCTGTACAAATTTGGGTGAACTGGTTTCAGGCGTTCAAAGCAGCAGTTTGGCGCTATCGGGCAACGCTGCTGAACTCAATCAAGGACTGGACCTTCTTGCTCATCACCAGTCTGAGGTGCTAGGTCAGACTCAATTGTTGGCTTCGGCGACCGAAGAGGTGAGCGTGACCACTCAAGAAGTCTCCAACTCACTTGAGTTTGTCGCGGATATTAGTCGTTCTTCAACCGATGCAGCGGAAGAAGGTGCTAAGGTTATTAGCGCGGCGATAGGTTCGATTGAAGAAGTGGGTGCCATAATGACGGCGGCTGCCGGACACATTCAGCAGTTGGAAGAGGCGTCAGCAAAAGTTGATTCAGTGATGGATATCATCAATGGCATTGCCGAACAAACCAATCTACTGGCGCTTAATGCGGCGATTGAGGCTGCGAGGGCAGGGGAACAAGGGCGAGGGTTTGCCGTTGTTGCGGATGAAGTGCGTAGTCTGGCTGTACGAACGGTTGATGCGGTCTCTGAAATTTCAGGCACCATTGACACGATGAAGAAAGAGAGCGCGGAAGTGATTCAATACATAGGTCAGTCTGAATCCTCAATGATCGCAGGTCGTGAACGAGGTCAGGAAGCCATGAACGCGCTGAAAATGATCACTGACAAAACCAACGAGGCGTCGCATCAAACGGAAGTTATTTTTGCTTCAATTAGAGAGTTGGCCACAACCAGTCAGTCGATGGCGGACAACATGACACAAATCTCGGCGGCGATGAAAGAGCTTGAACAAAATAACGATCAGCTAAGAAAAGTCAGTGGGGTTGTTGAAGAGCGTTCAGGCAGCCTTAATCAAGACTGCCTCAAGTTTACGATCTAATCGCGTTTAGAAGAACGCGTAGAGTGAAAGGGCACCGGTTCCGTATATCGATTCCGGTGCCTCTTTGTAATCGGGAGTTTTAGCGGTTGCAGTTAAGCTCGCGCCGAAACTTTGGTTATACCAAGCGAAGCCTGCGACTGCTGTAGCTTGATTGTTTTCCAGTGTAACGTCGTAGATACTCGGATTCTGACCGTTTTTAACCGCGTATTCAGTCACACCTGAACGGTCGCCTTCAATCGTAATGTCATTGAATCGGTATCGTGCTTCGATACCAGTGAAGACAAACCAACCACCTTGTGAACCACCAATCATACCTGCGCGGAACGGGTTCTCGTTGTCAATGTTTGCCGCCCCCATGTTGCCGCCTAAATCGGAGCCCCAACGGAACATAAATCCCGTAGAAACATCACTGCGGAAGTTACCAGCGTTGACTTCAGAGACATTGGAAATTTCAAAGTCTGTATTGGCAATTGCGCGCTGACGCCATAAGTTGAAGTGCGACAGATACCCGACGCTACCAACGAATTTGTCGTCAACCTGATATGCCCAACCTCTTGGTTGATCTGAGCCGGTGATGCCGTGAACGATATCTTGTGCTTGATCGGCTAGAGAGCTCTCGCCAGTGGTACCGAGTGTGAGGTTAAAACGCTGAGCTTGTTGAGGGTGCAAACTAATATAGTTGAACTCAGTGTGCAGAAACCCTGCGTACGGTCTGTCATTGACCATAGGCGCTGTCGCTTCAATATCCGAAGGCGTGTACATCTTATGGCCAAGAGTGAATTCAAACTTGTCGAGTGAAGCACCGCCCCAGAAAGAGAGACTCAAAGGGCTGAAGATAGGATAAGGCGTAATGCCCCCTGTCGTGTAGCTCAGAAACAGACCGTTGGTGTAGTCTTGGTCGACACCGAAGATACCATCGTTGTCGAGAGAGAATGAAAGGGTCGATTTGTCTGAGGCGATACTACTTGCAGAAGCCAGTAGCAGAGGCAGTAAAATTATGCGGTTTAACTTCATGTGTCTGTGCTTAACTCAATTAGATGTCTGATAATACAAGATTAATCGATACAAATGTTAGCAATTAACATACCAGAGAGATGAACTGTGCACCGTATCGCTGATTTATCGGTGATAAATTGACAGAAAAAATAAAGCCCCGCTATTTAGCGGGGCTTCGTCAATCATTTAGCTGAGAATTATAGAGACTCAGTAAATGTACGTGCGATTACGTCTTGTTGCTGCTCTGTAGTTAGAGAGTTGAAACGTACAGCGTAACCAGATACACGGATTGTCAACTGAGGGTATTTCTCAGGGTGCTTAACTGCGTCTTCTAGAGTTTCACGGTTAAGTACGTTCACGTTTAGGTGCTGACCGCCTTCGATGCCTGCTTCATGGTGGAAGTAACCATCCATTAGACCTGCTAGGTTAGCACGTTGTGACGCTTCTTCTTTACCTAGTGCGTTTGGCACGATAGAGAAGGTGTAAGAGATACCGTCTTTTGCGTGAGCAAATGGTAGTTTACCTACAGATGTTAGAGACGCTACCGCACCTTTCTCATCACGACCGTGCATTGGGTTTGCACCTGGAGCGAATGGAGCACCTGCGCGACGACCATCTGGAGTGTTACCAGTCTTCTTACCGTATACCACGTTTGAAGTGATAGTCAGGATAGACTGAGTTGGGATTGCATCACGGTAAGTCTTAAGCTTACGGATCTTGTTCATGAACACTTCTACTAGTTCACAAGCAATGTCATCTACGCGAGCATCGTTGTTACCAAATTTAGGGTAGTCGCCTTCGATTTCGAAGTCGATTGCTACGCCATCTTCATCACGGATAGGTTTAACTTTCGCGTGTTTAATTGCAGATAGTGAGTCAGCTGCAACAGATAGACCAGCGATACCACAAGCCATAGTACGACGAACGTCACGGTCATGTAGAGCCATTAGTGCAGCTTCGTAGCTGTACTTGTCGTGCATGAAGTGGATAGAGTTCAGTGCAGTCACGTACTGCTTAGCTAGCCAATCCATGAAGTGGTCAAGTTTGCCCCATACGTCGTCGAAGTCTAGAACTTCGTCAGTGATCTTAGGCATTGCTGGACCAACTTGGATCTTCAGCTTCTCATCCACACCACCGTTGATTACGTATAGTAGTGTCTTAGCAAGGTTTGCACGAGCACCGAAGAACTGCATGTGTTTACCAATGATCATTGGTGATACACAACATGCGATAGCGTAGTCATCAGATTCGAAATCTGGACGCATTAGATCGTCGTTTTCGTACTGGATAGAAGAAGTGTCGATAGAAACTTTCGCACAGAACTTCTTGAAGCCATCAGGTAGTTTCTCAGACCAAAGTACAGTGATGTTTGGCTCTGGAGAAGGACCCATAGTGTATAGAGAGTTTAGGAAACGGAAGTTAGTACGTGTAACTAGTGTACGACCGTCAAGACCCATACCACCCATAGACTCAGTAGCCCAGATTGGGTCGCCAGAGAATAGGTCATCGTACTCAGGAGTACGTAGGAAACGAACCATACGTAGCTTCATTACGAAGTGGTCAATCATTTCCTGAGCTTCAACTTCAGTGATCTTACCTTCAGCGATGTCACGCTCGATGTAGATGTCTAGGAACGTAGAAGTACGACCCAGAGACATAGCAGCACCGTTTTGTGATTTAACTGCAGCTAGGTAACCGAAGTAAGTCCACTGGATAGCTTCTTGAGCTGTTTCAGCAGGACGAGAAATGTCGAAACCGTATTTCTCAGCCATAACTTTCATTTGGCCAAGTGCGCGGTGCTGCTCAGCGATCTCTTCGCGAAGCTGCATTGTCATTTGAAGATCTTCGCCGTTCTCAAAACGCTCTTGTAGAGACTTGAATTGAGCCAGTTTGTCTTTCATTAAGTAGTCGATACCGTATAGAGCAACACGACGGTAGTCACCGATGATACGACCACGACCGTAAGCATCAGGTAGACCAGTTAGAACACCTGACTTACGACAAGCTAGGATGTCTGGAGTGTAGATATCAAATACACCAGCGTTGTGTGTTTTACGGTACTCAGTGTAGATTTTAGAGATTGCTGGATCTAGCTCGCGATCGTACGCTTTGCAAGAACCTTCAACCATGCGGATACCACCGTTAGGGATGATAGCACGCTTAAGAGGGGCATCAGTTTGAAGACCAACGATAGTTTCTAGGTCTTTCTCGATGTAGCCTGCATCGTGAGCAGTGATGGTAGAGATAAGGTCAGTATCGAAATCAACAGGTGCGTGAGTTGAGTTCTCAATCTTGATACCTTCCATTACCTTAGCCCAAAGCTTGTTGGTTGCTTCAGTACCTTCAGAAACTAGGAAAGATTCGTCGCCTTCATACGGTGCGTAGTTCTTTTGAATAAAATCGCGAACGTTTACTTCGTTTTGCCAATCACCTGCAGCAAAACCTTCCCAAGCTTTAGCAAATTGCTCTGCCATGACATACCTACCTTTTTAGTAGAAAAAACACGTACCTATCAAACCGTTGAGCCAGTTTGAGTCCCAAAACTGGGATGGTACACTCTTATGAATAACAATATGTATAGTCTTTAAAGTTGCTTACCGAAAGGGCATAAAACTATAAATATTGTCACTACTTTTTACATGGTGTCTTATTAACTTGGTTTCAAGGATATACTAAAAAAATTTTGTAAACCTTAAACTAAATCAATAAATGCTCGTTTGTTTAAATTATTTTTTAAAAAATAACTTGTCACTAAAAAAAAGTTGAGAGCCGAGGTCGGCTCTCAACATCTGTTTACGTTATAGGAACGCTGCGATGCCGTATTGGCCTTCAAGCATACCTACTGCAAGCATAGCGATCAGACAGATAACCAACACGCCTACTGGGATCACGATCTTATCGACGAACGATAGACGAGCTGCGCGTTCTTTATCACCAATCAGACCGTTGTTATCAAGTAGCATGGTTAGTGCCCAAGCTAATACAGGGTTCACAACAGCAGAACCGAAGATACAGATACCTGCAGCTTGAGAGTCTTTAGAATCTTTAACCATTTGCATACCCGCTTCAAGTAGCGGAAGTGAGACACCGACAAGAAGAGCAACACGCATTACTGGAGGCCATACAGCGATATCCATAGGGAAACCAAGAATCGCAATGATCATCACCAACAGACCTAGCAGAATCGCACCAGCAGGAATAGGGCGCTTAGCGATAGCCGCTGGGATCATGTAAGTACCCCAAGATGATGTGATGTTACCACCACCCACTGCCGTACCTACCATCTGACGAATTGAACACATTGTCATAGTGTCATCTACGTCCATCAGTACTTTTTCAGTCTTTTTAGGGTAGTTCAGCTCTTGGAAGATACGGTGACCTAGGAAGTCAGGTGACCACATAGCAACCGCTAGAATGGCGAACGGAAGTGATGCAATAAAGTGTTCCATGTTTGGTAGACCAAGCATCCAACCTTGCTCAGTGCTGCCCCACCAGTAAACTGGGTTTAGGTTTGGAAGACCAGTTTCAGTTACAAACTTAATATCGAAGCCAGCACCAAGCACAAGCGCAATCACTAGACCAGTAAATGCACAAACAGGGATAGCCAACCAACGCTTGTTAACTTTAGCTAGGAAAGCATACAGCGCGATAGTGACTGCAAGTACAATCAGGCCAACATAGCCCATGCTACCAGCGGCAACTGTGTCAGACTGAAGACCCACAGCCCATGTCTGAATAGAGTTGATTTGGCTCATAGTACCGGTCAGACCGAGGAAGATCAGTAGGCCACCGGCCGTACCTTCCGAAGTCAGGTTGACCAACTTGGAGCCACCTTTTAGGAAACTCAGAAGTAAGCCAAAGATACCAATTAGGATAGCCAATGCAAGAGGGTGCGCACCTGCTAATGCGATGGTGCCGATAAGAGGGATCATTGGGCCGTGGTTACCGGCAAGGTTTGCTTTCGGGTTGATGAAACCAGAAGCTAGAACACAGAACAGTAATGCTGGGATCAGCATTTCTACTCGAGCCACTTCGATAGCAAACTCTTTGCCAAGGTTAACGTGGTCCCAAGCAGCGGTTAGACCTTCAGCCCAAGACATCATTACCGCAGAGTACATCGCGATAATACCAATAGTACCGGCTAGAGCGGGTACCAAGTCTTCAAGCTCAAAGCGGAAATCACGACCAGGCAGGTTTAATCCGAAGCGGCGTGGCTTCATGATTTGCAGTTCGTGGTCTAGGTAGTCTGAACGGCTTTCAAACTCAGAAGCTGGGCGGTGCAGCTCTTGATAGCTCTTGTTTTCGATATCCGAATCAGAGTGCGGTTTATTGACTGCGTCTGACATAGATTCCTCATATTCTAAAAAGTTAGTAAATCTGCGAAGAGGGACCAGATTATTGTTCTGAGACGGTCCACTCTGTAAAAACCTGGTTTAGCTTCCTGCAATTGAATCCCGGTCTACCTCGCTGTAGCTCATGCTTGATGTGCTAAAGCATAGAGGATTTATTGCGAAAAGTACCTCTATTGAGACTTTTAGCATTGAGGCGAGTTTAACTTGCTAACCCTAAAGAGTGATTGATTTAGATCACTTTATGAAAGGTTGTGAAAGAAAACTACACAAGCTGCAATTAGTTGCGAGCTTGTAATCAGTTTCACTGAAATAAAATTTCATAACGTAAGGTTTACTAGCGAGCTCAACCCTTTACGAGTGGAAGGAGAATGGAGCAAAGATCGTTTATTGAGTTAGATCTTGTTTTTATAAAAATGTTAATACTGACAATATGGATATTATCTGTGTTCTCGGGTGTTTTATGCGAAATATGGAGCGGTTTTAACTATTAAATGCATTATTAATCATATAAAGTGGCTATATATTGCTGATTTATAGGTTAATAATTTGTTGCAACTTGCTCGGGGGAGTGCTAGTTTGTATCGCAATGTGGGTGGAACCCAGCAGTCAACCAATCGCTAATAGCATTAGTGATTGGTCATAATAAAGACAGGGAGTATGAGCGCATGAAAGATGTACCAGCGCTGGATATAAAAGAACTGCACAAAACATTTGGACAAAATGAAGTTTTAAAGGGCATCTCATTGGAAGCCCACAAAGGGGACGTAATTTCCATTATCGGCTCATCCGGTTCAGGAAAAAGTACTTTTCTAAGATGTATCAATCTTCTTGAAACACCTACCGCTGGTGAAATTTGGGTTAATGGAGAATTAATCCAGATGAAAAACAATCGCCAAGGGGAGGCTGTTCCTGCCAATGAAAGACAGGTGCAACGAATTCGTTCCAGACTTGCTATGGTTTTCCAAGGGTTCAACCTTTGGTCACATATGACTGTCATGGAAAACGTCATTGAAGCTCCGGTTCACGTGTTAGGCGTGCCTAAAGCACAAGCGATCGAAAATGCAGAGCTGCTGCTTAAAAAAGTAGGGCTTTATGAACGCAAAGATTATTACCCAGGTCATCTATCGGGCGGTCAGCAGCAGCGAGCAGCCATTGCACGCGCACTTGCCGTAGACCCAGAAGTGATGCTGTTCGATGAGCCGACATCGGCACTCGACCCTGAGTTAGTAGGTGAAGTTTTAGGCGTAATGCGCGACCTAGCAGAAGAGGGACGCACCATGCTAGTGGTGACGCATGAAATGGCGTTCGCTCGCGATGTTTCTAACCACGTGATGTTTTTGCATCAGGGATTGGTTGAGGAACAAGGCGACCCTGCGAAGCTATTCACAAACCCTGATTCTGAGCGTTTAAAGCAATTTATCTCATCAATTTACTAATAGCCGTTTAGCGGCAGACAAACACACATAAGTTACATATAAAAATCACAATCACAGGAGTATGGAAATGAAAAAGTGGTTATTAGCAGCAACACTGGCAGCTACCGCTGTGACTGGCGCAGTACAAGCGAAAGAATGGGATGAAGTTCGCTTCGGTATTGAAGGTGCTTACCCTCCATTTAGCTGGACAGAAGCCGATGGTTCACTGAAAGGTTTTGACGTAGATATGGCAAACGCTCTATGTCAGGAAATGGCAGTGAAATGTAAGATCGTTGCGCAAGACTGGGATGGTATCATTCCTTCACTACTAGCACGTAAATACGATGCAATCATCGCAGCAATGTCTATTACGGAAGAGCGTAAGAAGAAAGTTGACTTCACTGGTAAATACGCACTTATCCCTAACAAGTTTATTGCTAAGAAAGGTGCAGGCCTTGATTTTGACAACCTAAGTGGTCAGAAGATTGCTGTACAGCGTGCGACAACTCACGACAAATACCTAACAGATAACTACGGCGACAAAGTAGAAATCGTTCGTTACGGTTCTTTCGATGAAGCTTACCTTGACCTTGCGAACGGCCGTGTTGCGGCAGTTCTTGGTGATGCTTCTGCGCTTGAAGAAGGTGTACTGAACAAAGCGGGTGGTGAAGCGTACGAATTCGTAGGTCCATCGCTAACTGACCCTAAATGGTTCGGTGAAGGTTTTGGTATCGCACTTCGTAAGCAAGATAAAGATCTGACTAAGAAGCTAGACGCAGCCATCCTATCTCTACGTGAGAAGGGTGTTTATCAAGAAATCGCTGCTAAATACTTCAACTACGACGTTTACGGTCAGTAATCGTTGCTAAGCGACCGTTGGTTCTTGTTCCTAGGAGTAGTAGCCAACGGTCGATTTCTATAAAGTTTAGGGACCAGGAACTTACCTATGCTGGATTTACAAGGATATGAAGCCTCTATTATGAAAGGGGCCGTAGTGACCATAGAAGTCGCTCTGTTGTCATTATTGCTGGCTATGATTCTAGGTATGCTAGGTGCATTAGCCAAAATGGCCCCTTATCGCTGGGCACGAGCAATAGCCACTCTATATACCACTGTGATTCGTGGTATTCCCGACTTAGTTCTCATGATGTTGATTTTCTTTGGTGGACAAATTCTTCTCAACAACAGTTTGTACTCCATCAACGAAACACTAAATGAATGGTTTGCGGCAAGTGACCCAAGTCATGAGTGGACGTCTTATTTACCAGATTACATTGATGTCAGCCCGTTTGTGGCAGGCGTCCTCACTATCGGATTCATTTTCGGCGCCTATATGGCCGAAACGTTCCGTGGTGCCATCATGGCAGTTGACTCCGGTGAACTGGAAGCTGCCAAAGCGTACGGTATGAGCTCTGTATTGGCTTTCCGTCGTATTCTTTTACCGCAAATGATTCGTCACGCCTTGCCAGGATTTGGTAACAACTGGCTCGTTTTGCTCAAGACAACGGCACTTGTGTCAATCATCGGTCTTGAGGATATGGTTCGTATGAGCTCACTGGCTGCTGGCTCAACGAAAATGCCATTTACCTTCTACATGGCGGTAGCGATTATTTTCTTATTCTTTACCAGTGTTTCAACAGGCTTCTTAAAGCTGGTAGAGCGCAAATTCAGTATTCATGCGAGGTAAAGAATGGATTTTTCACTGATTTTAGATAGTTTCCCCATCTACCTTGATGGATTAATGACCACCGCATGGTTGGTTGGTGTGGCTTTGATTATTGGATTGATTGTGGCAATTCCACTTGGTGTGGCGCGTAACAGTCACAATGTCTTAATCAACGGACCGAGCTGGGCCTTCATCTATTTTTTCCGTGGCACACCGTTACTGGTTCAACTTTACCTAATTTACTATGGTATGGATCAGTTTTTCCCAGTCAAAGACACCTTATGGGAGAACGCTTGGTTCTGTGCATTGGTCGCTTTTGTGCTTAATACTTCAGCATATACCGCTGAGATTATCCGTGGCGCAATCAATGGCCTGCCTAAGGGTGAAGTGGAAGCGGCTAAAGCTTATGGCATGAGTGCGTTTATGACTTATCGCCGCATCATTTTGCCAAGTGCTTTACGTCGTGCCCTTCCTGCCTACAGTAATGAAGTCATCTTTATGCTTCATGGTAGTGCCGTTGCTGGTATCGTGACGATCGTCGATTTAACCGGTGCGGCGCGTTTGGTTAACTCTCGTTACTATGCCCCGTTTGAATCTTTCCTCACTGCTGGAATGTTCTACATGGCGTTAACCTTTATTATCTTAGGTTGCTTTAAGTACGCAGAGAAACGCTTCTTAGCCTACTTAAGACCATTAAGCTAATTACAGAAAAACGGCACCGAAAGGTGCCGTTTTTGTTTGAGTTTCGCCGTGAAGTACTGGCGTTTAATGCAGAACGTTAACTGAGAATGATCAGTATCGTACCAGCCAGAGTCATCAAAATATTGGCTATCGCATAAGTGCCGGCATAGCCCAAGGCAGGGATGGTTGACTTGGCATAATCATTAACGATATCCATCGCTGGTGCGCAGGTTCTGGCACCAATAATGGCACCAAACAGAAGTGCGCGGTTCATTTTCAGAATGTAGGCACCAACCAAATAAGCCAGTACAACGGGAACGACACTGACTAGGAAGGCGAGGCCAATTACTTGAACCCCAACCTGAGAAAGATG
The DNA here is from genome assembly GCF_050113875.1 of Vibrio sp. TRT 1302. Taxonomy (NCBI): domain Bacteria; kingdom Pseudomonadati; phylum Pseudomonadota; class Gammaproteobacteria; order Vibrionales; family Vibrionaceae; genus Vibrio; species Vibrio sp. TRT 1302. Next base: position 445,875 of record NZ_JBNJOF010000002.1, read on the forward strand.
CTCGAACATCTTACCACCCGCACTCAGACCGATCCCAACCATGAAGAACATCAAGCCTAGGTCTTTGACCATATTCAGCGCACCTTGTGGTACATAGCCAAATGTTGGGTGGTTAGCACGCAAGAAACCGAGTGTGATACCCGAAAGAAGCAATCCCACGGCGTTACCGAGACCAAAGGAGACTTGACCGAATGTCATGGTGATCAAACCAAACATAATGCCAAGAATGAAGAAGCTACAAAACGCGAGTAAATCAGCCATCTGGCTGTGGATTGAGATAAAACCGATTTTTTCAGCTAAGCCGTGGACGCGACTTTTCTCACCACTGACCTGCAGCACATCACCTTTCGCCAAAACGATATCTAAATCCATCGGCATTTCGATCTGAGCACGAACCACGCGGTTGAGGAAACAGCCGTATTCGGAAAGATTCAAATCAGAAAGACGTTTACCGGCAATCGCATCACTTTTAACGACGATCTCTTCTTCGACGATACGCAAGTCAAGCAAGTTGCGATCGAAGACTTCTTTACCGTTGCGGAAACTAGGATCGAGACGGGCATGACTATCTGGGAAGCCAACGAGAGCAATCTCATCCCCTTCTTGCAAAATAGCGTCACCATCAGGATGGGCGAGGATACCGTTACGGCGAATACGCTCAATGTAGCAACCGGTTTGACGATAAATACCGAGTTCTCGTAAGTTCTTACCATCAATCCAGTTAATCAACTCTTGACCAACACGGTAAGCACGAATAATTGGCAAGTACACTTTGCGCTGACCAGAGCCCCCTAAACCGCGTTCTTGTGCAATTTGTTGTGCTGAGTCGGAAAGGTTCTGCTTTTGCAGTTTAGGCAGAAGCTTGGCAAACATGATCATACTGATTAAACCAATCAGATAAGCCATTGCATAGCCGACAGACAGGTTTTCGATCACCTGAGCAAAGTCCATGTTTCTTGGTGTGGTCGCTAAACCAGAATTGAGTGCGTCTTGGGCACCTACCAACACAGGCGTTGACGTCAGGGCTCCCGCCATCATGCCGGCTGATAGACCAAAATCTAATCCCAGATGATGGCTGGCAAAATAGGTGATCGAAAGGGCAGTGGACAGCACCACCATACTCAAAATGAAGTAATGCTTACCATCTCTGAAGAAAATACCGAAGAAGTTAGGGCCTGCTTCAATACCAACACAGTAGATAAACAACATAAATCCGATAGTTAATGCGTCAGCATTAAAGGTAAAACCGAGATGTCCCATGATGAGTGATGTAATCAACACACCAATGGAGTTGCCCAATTGAAGGCTTCCAAAGCGGATTTTACCAATACCTAAGCCTATCGCTAGGACAACGAAAATAAGAAGAATAGGGTTCTGTTCGAGCAAGGTTACGACGTCAATGTTCACGGGCAATTCTTGTGTTGGTGCCGGGCAGTAAGTTATGTCAGCGAATTGTATCTGAATATTGCCAAAAGATAAGTGAAAATTTTGACAATTTATTGTTGAGTAGAGTTAAGAACAATATGACTGCGGTTGCAAACTGAATAGAAACAAAAAAACCGCGTTAGACGCGGTTTTTTTTAAAACGGATTTATTACTCGGCGAATAGGCCTAGGTGCTCTTTAGCATATGCTTCGAAGTCGTCGCAACCACCGATGTGCTCTTGGTCAATGAAGATTTGTGGCACAGTCTCAACAGGTTTACCTACGGTTTTTTCTAGGTCTGCTTTAGAGATACCCTCTGCGTGGATATCAACGTAGCGGTAGTTGAAGTCATCGCGCTGTGCTTTTAGTGTTTCTGCGTGCTCTTTTGCGCGAACACAGTATGGGCAAGCTGGGCGACCAAAGATAACTACGAACATATTCTCTTTCTCCTGTAATTTGTTAACTGCAACTATGCCCGATCCAATGGCGGAAATAAAGTGGCATTTACCTGTTGTTTCAATAGGTGAAATCTATCGAACAAAAATTGAACCCAGTCAGTTATATTTAGCTATGAAACCTGTGCTTTGTGTCGATAAAGCCATAACTTTTTTAAGGTTAATTCCTACAAATTGCACTTGGTCAAATTAATTAGTGGCAAATCGGTGCAATCTAATTGAGCCGGTGTGACAGGGAGAGGCAGAACATGTTCCAATTTATGACCTCCACGCGAATCATCTTTGGTGAAGGTGCACTGCAGTCATCATTGTCTGTACTGAATCAATTTGGTTACAGCGTACTCTTAGTAACAAGTAAAAATCTCAGTAGAGCCTCTCCCGTTATTCAATATCTCAGTTCTCAAAACATGCGCTATCAGCATGTTGCCATCCGCGGTGAGCCCAACATTACTATGGTTGAAGAGACCGCATTGGTCGGTCGTAAATTTAGGCCAGACATGGTTGTCGCGATGGGCGGAGGGAGTGTTCTCGATATGGGCAAGGCACTCGCCGCTATCATTCCTAACCAGGGTGATGTGTATGACTATGTTGAGGTTGTGGGACGCAATGTTCCACTCAAGTCGAAGCCGATACCATTTATCGCCATACCAACCACCGCCAGTACCGGCTCTGAAGTGACGCGGAATGCAGTGCTTCGATCAGGGCAAGACAAGGTTAAGGTAAGCTTGCGAAGTCCCGATATGTTAGCGGATGTGGCAATTGTCGACCCTACATTGACTTATGGTACGGATATCGAGACGTCAGCTCGGGGAGCGATGGACGCCTTCACTCATCTGATGGAAGCGTATGTGTGTGGGCAGCCAAATCCGCTGACCGATATGATCTGTGAAGAGGGGTTGCGGCGATTAAGTAAATCCATCCTTGCTGCCTGCTTAGACGATGAACACTCTGCTCGAGCGGATCTTTCGTTTGCTGCAATGCTGGGCGGCATGGCGGTCACCAATGCCAAGCTGGGTGCGGCACATGGGTTAGCCTCCGCTTTGGGCGGCAAACTCAATGCCCCCCATAGTATTATCACCGCCCGTCTCGCACCCTACGTCATGTTGGAGAATATTCATGCCGCAGAACGTGCCGGACGAGATGATGTACTGGAACGCTACGCTAAGATAGCGAGTATTATGTCTGGGCGTGTCAACGCTTGTCGCGAAGATTCGGTATTATGGGTCAACATGATGCTTGATCGGTTAGGTTTACCAAAACTCGACCAGTTTGGAGTTTGTACAACATCATTCGAAAGTGTGGCTGAAGATGCGTTAAAGTCAGTGGCAATAAGAGGTAATCCTCTTCCGCTGACCAAAGAGCGTTTGACGCATATTCTACAGCAGGTATGCCAGTGTGATGGTTCCTGCCAAGAGGAGAGACCATTTGAACACCAGTGTGAAGCCAGTGTGGTCAGGCTAGGTGGAGATAAACTGGATGAGGGACGTTTGCAAAACAGCTAATAAAAAACGGAGCGTTAAACGCTCCGTTTCTAGTTAAAATTGTGACAGCTTGTCGTACCGAGAATCTTTCAATACGTCTTTAACACGTTTGAGGTTTTCACGGAAACCAGAACCACGACGCAGTGTAAACCCTGTTGCCAAAACATCAATCACGGTCATCTGAACCACTCGGCTTGCCATTGGCATGTAGACATCGGTGTCTTCTGGAACGTCTAGCGAAATAGACAAAGAGCTGGCTTTATCTAACGGCGAGTCCTTAGCCGTAATGGCGATTACCGTTGCACCATTTTCACGTGCAAGGTTCGCGATCTCGACTTGGCTCTTCGTTCGACCCGTGTGAGAAATCAGAACGATCACATCGTTGTCAGTACAGTTAATACAGCTCATACGCTGCATAACGATATCTTCAAAACAGGTGATTGGGATATTGAAACGGATAAACTTGTTTTGAGCATCTTTTGCTACTGCTGATGACGCACCCAAGCCAAAAAACGAAATGCGTTTCGCCTGAGTTAGAAGATCAACTGCGCGGTTAATTTGCATTGGGTCAAGGCTGTTTTTGGCTACGTCCAAACACGCCATAGTAGATTCAAAAATCTTATGGGTGTAGGCGTCTGGACCATCATCTTCCTCGACATTACGGTTTACATAAGGTGTTCCGTTAGCAAGGCTTTGTGCTAAGTGAAGCTTAAAGTCAGGGAAACCTTTAGTGTCCAAGCGACGACAAAAACGGTTAACCGTTGGCTCACTTACGTCAGCCATCTTAGCCAGTGTAGCAATACTAGAATGAATCGCAGTCTGAGGGGAAGCCATGATAACTTCGGCGACCTTACGCTCTGACTTACTAAAGTTTTCTAGATTTTTTTGAATTTTTTCTAATGTATTCATAGTGTTCACGAGGGTATAGAGAACAACTCACCAGATATACCCGTAATTAATGATAGGAAACAACCAGTTTCCCAAAGGGTAAGTGCAATCCGGCGCCATGCGACCAGTATAAACCTAAGCCAAAGGTTTACGGCAATATTTCTATCTGTCAATTGGCTATTATATGACAAGCCTCAAACTAAATTTTGTCTAAACTACAGAAATCACATCCTGAGCGAGAAAAAACAAAATCTGAGGCCTGTGTTGATAGGGAAATTACACTTTTCCAGAAAGAAAATTTCAGTTTAAGGCTGATGATTAACGATTTCTGTACATAGCTCATCAATCCTAGCCATCAAGTTAGGGGCTTGAGTCGCAATCACTCGTTGCTCTTCAAGAACGGAACTAAGGATATCCCTTCCGGTGAGTGGGTTAGCGAGCACTACACGAAAAACGATCGTGTTAAGGTGATTCCACTGTTCAGGGTTAAGGCGTGTGCGTGAGACAAACGATTTGCCTGTTTCACGTTGACGCTTCTGAATGAACATGGTCAATTCGTTAAGCAATTCATTGAGCTGCTCAGTATGTTTACCCGTTGAGAGCTTCAGTGCTGCTTTGACATGCGCGGGTATATATCGATAAGTAAGCAGACATAGTTCAGGTTCAGAAACAAGTTCAAAGTCCTGTTGCTGATGGATAAGATCGGCGAAGTAGCGAGCTTTTTCGATACTTTGGTCAATGAGCAGTTCATAACCAGGGCGGCTGATAATATGCATTGCGGCATACACCAGCATCGCCATTCCGGAGCGAGAGCCTTCCAATGTATGGCTGCCAAGATCTTTGGAACCTTTACGCAAAATGTACTGTGCGTGGTGTTCAATAGACTTCATCGCATCAGGTTGTTTGAACAGAACCATGCCCGCGCCCATTGGGATGTATAGCTGTTTGTGTGCGTCGATGGTGACAGAGTCTGCTAATTCAACGCCATCCAATAAGTGTCTATGATTGTTAGACATCAATGTCGCACCACCCCATGCTGCATCAACGTGGAAGTGACACTCTTCTTTTTGACAGATCTCAGCGATGGCGCGTAATGGGTCGATGTTGCCAGTTTCAGTGGTTCCCGCGACACCAATTACCGCAAATGGTTTGATGTTTTGTGCTTTAAGTTCAATGATCTTTTGTTGCAGGGCCGCTGGGCAAATTCGGTTGTTGCTGTCAGTTTTAACCGCAACCAATCCCTCTTGACCGATGCCCAATACATCGGCCGCTTTTTTCAGTGAGTAGTGACCGCGTTCAGACACCAAAACAGCAAGCCCTTCGTAGCCATAATGCTTCATGGCTTTGAACAGACCTTCTTTCTCTACGCCTTTGAAAGAGCCTTGCGCTTTTAGGGCGTTGTTACGTGCAACCCAAAGAGCTGTGATATTCGCTATTGTGCCGCCTGAACAAAACGCGCCTAAAGAGTGGTTTGCGCTATGCATCCATTGTGCGTAGAAGTGGTCATCTTGCCCGTAAATCAGACGATGCAACATGCCAAGGACTTGACGCTCCAATGGCGTGAAGGCTTTTGAAGTCTCAATCTTTACCAAGTTTTGGTTGAGAGCAATCATGATTTTCGACAGTGGCATGAGAAAGTAGGGCAGTGCCGACGTCATATGACCAATGAAGCTAGGTGCTGAAGTATGGACAGAGTGAGAAACTAACGTATCCAGCAGGTGCTGAGTGTGGTCGGAGACAAATTCAGGTTGCTCAGGTATAGAAGCTCGAGAGAAGTCTTTTTCGATGTCTCGCAGCGGTTTTTCTTCTGCTACGATGTGTTCGCGCAAAAACTTATTCAAGTTGCGTGAAAGCTCTTCGTCGATTTTGGTTAGCGTTGAGTCAGGCCCTTCAGGTACTGTGAAAATTCGGAGTAAGCTCTCGAAACTCACATCAGCCGTTTTTTGTTCCGGTATCATACAGCTTCATTGCTCTAATCGTTCTTGTTGCAAGCGGGACAATCTAAACGAAAACGGGAACAATGTCCCGTCTTAATTAAAGATTGTTGGTGTTTGGTGGGGCTAAGCACTGAGATGATGCCAAAGCCCCTGCAATAGCTGTGACTATTGGCAATTAATGGCTTCTAGATTCTTGATTGATTCATTGTAGCGTTTAAGGGCGGAATCAATTTTGGTTGGATGGCTGAGTAGATCAGCGAATGCAGAACGAAGCTGGTAGTTTTTCTCATGTGGCGTCGCTTGGCGATCTGCGAAAGTGACCTGAGCAAGTTGTCCAAGTTCGTCGCTGCGAGAGGCGAGTACCTTAATATCTTTCTGTTCAAGCTGTAGCCATGCTTCGACAGGTTGAGCGGTTGCTACTTTTGTTGGATCTTCTTTCAGGTAGTAATGAACTGCTGCTCGATTGAGTTCGAAGTGGTTTTTACGCCCTTCAAGGAACCATTCGCTGACTTCTTTCAACTCTGGATACTGCTCAGCGGTAAGCTGAGATAAATCTTCATACCAGTGCAGAGAAGCGTCAATGTACGCATCATATTTTTGTGACATGCAGGTGTTGTCTGCGGCTGCAGCCATTGTTGAGGTGGCGGCGAGTAGCAGTGCAGCAATCGTACGTTTCATAATGATTCCTTTTGAAGATAATTATTATACTAATATTTTCTAATTTAGCTTTTTCTAAAATTAATAGGCTTGTAAGCGGCCAATATAAATAATTTTCTTGTCGATTCCTGCGATCTAGCCTGCAAGTGAGACAAAGAAAAGCATTAAAACGGGCACGAGAAGGCTAAGAATAAAACCACTAACGATAGCAATGGGTACACAGCGAACCCCACCGGTTGTCTGAATCACCGGCAGCGTAAAGTCCATCGCGGTTGCCCCTGCATAACCAATCGAAGTACACGGGCGGGTTCTAATAAACAAAGGGATCAGAACTAACGCAATCAGTTCACGTAAGAGCTCAATCATGAATGACGCCCCACCATAAACCGGACCAAAAGCATCACCCATCAAAATACCAGCTAAAGAATACCAGCCAAAACCAGAAGCCATAGCGAGGCCACGATAGAGGTCGATATCGAGGATCAGAGCCGAAATAACACCGCCGATCATTGAGCTTGCAACTATGGTCAGTGCGATGACCATGCCCTGCTTGTTAAGAAGAATTTGGCGCAGAGTGAGGCCGCTATTGCGAAGTTGAATGCCAATAAAAAATAGCAGCAAAAAGAGAATCCATTCGCTTGCAGTGTCAACCCAGCTAAGATCAATTGGCAGCATAAGGCCGATGACCAGTCCACCACCGACAACCAAAATCAGTTTGGCAGATTCCATCGCCATAGCAGAAAGTGGCAACTTGGTATTACTGGCATCGGTGTGAATGGGTAGCCATTTGTCAATCAATGGCAGTACCGCCAAGTTCGCTAAACTTAGGCAGGTAAAAAACACCGCCGTCGTCTTTAGAATCAACTGGAGATTCTGACCGAGATTATCCAGTGCCGCTAAACTCAGGCCCATTAACGCCAAAATGACGTAAATAAGGTTTGATGTTGTGGCGTTGATTTTATCTAGGAGTGACTTTTTAGATATAGAAATGAAGTACCCCACCACAAGTGGGGCAAAGATAAATAACATCCCTGAAAACATGATACTTCCTGTTCGTGGTTACAAACCACTTGCGCTAATAAGTTCATCTATTTGAGTATTGAACTCAATATCACTTAAATTACTGAGTTTGTACAGTATATCCGCGCCTGTTACATCAAATTCTACAGTGTGTTCATCTATGTGCTCGTCTTGACGACGGAACATTAGTATATGATTTGCAATTCTGGCGATATCAAGGTACGTCACTGCTAGGTCAGATTTTGTTCTGGTTTGGTTTGAGGCGACTTCTAGAAAGTCATTGTCAAAACCCCAGCTTTCAAGAACTAGCGAACTTGCGTTAGAACACTGACGATCGAAAACCTGAAAAGCAATCTCTTCGTCAAGGTAATTTCCTTGCTCTAGATAGCTATGATATTCGCTAATAATGCAGAATAAGCCGATATCGGCGAGCAAACCTGCCAGAAGTGCCTTGTCAGTTTCGATATGTTGATATCTTGGCGATTCTGATTCTTTAAATCCACGAGCAACGAGAACCATAGTGGCGGCAAGCTCTCGTGAGTTTGCGGCGCTCTGCACGAGCATTCTGTTGCATGAAGGGCTTAGGTTGATCGAATGCTTTAGCTGCTCAATTGCCTGAGCAGTGACTATGTCACGCACGCGTAAAATACCCAAACGCGATACCGCGGTAACTAAGTCGGTGCAAGTAATATTGCGGCGATTAAAAATGACTGAGTTAGCGACGCGAATAACGATGGCTGCGAGGCCCGGATCTTCCAACAAACTATCAGCGACGTCAGCAATACCGGTTGAGTCTTGTGAACATAATTGCTGGATCTTTAATACGACATCAGGGATAGGAGGCAGTGATATTTTCCGCGACTTGATTGAGTGTTCAATAAGGACTGAAAACTCAGATTCGATGCCTTTAATTAAAAGCTCATTATTCTGCGGTAGCCAATAAAATGATAGGTGGTTCATAAGTGCTAGAAGGTTAATTTGTCCTATACAGTGTAACGTTTTCCTACATATTTTAGCAAACAATAGATTACTTATATTGATAGGTTTTGTGACACTGGATGTTGTGAAATCTATGGCACTCAAAGAACGTAAAGTACCAAATTGTGACGCTTAATCCAGAATTGCCCCTTTCTCATGCAATTGATGTGACGCATGCCCAGACTTATTTCGTTTCGTTAACTATCATTCTTGTTGTTGTTATCACTCTGGCTCAAACAAAAAAATTAACTGCTCGAGTGTGTTTTTATCTTTCGCTTATAACTGCTGCTATCTGGTGATCACTACTAATCGGGGTTTTTGATTGAGGATCAATGGATATGACAGAGCAACAATTTATTCAATACGTTAAGAAATTTGGTGACTTCCAGAAACGATCAATGTTTGGTGGTACTGGGTTATTCAAAGACGAAGCAATGTTCGCTCTTCTTAGCGCGAATAAAATTTTCATCCGTGGTGCTGAAGCACTCGACGAAGAGTTAAGAGCTCTTAATTGCGAGAAGTATCGCCACGTTAAAAAACAGACGACTGCGACTGTTAACTACTACGACATTACCTCACTTTTTGTTGATAACTTTGAACGTGTCGAAGAGTTAGTCGAGCAATCCATCAAGTTTTCTGTATCACAACGTAAGTACAAACGTTCTTCTGCTAATCGTCGCCTTAGAGATTTACCTAATATGCAGTTGACGCTAGAGCGTATGGTTAAGAAAGCCGGCGTAGAAGATGTTGATACCTTCCTAGAACTAGGTGCAGCGGCAGTATTTAGCCGTGTTAAAGAAGCTTATGGCAGTGATGTAGATGTCAAGCTACTGTGGAAGTTTGCCGGTGCAGTTGAAGGGATTCATTGGAAACTGATCCAGGAACCACGCAAGCGTCAATTATTGGCTAACTGCCACTAGATTCATCGTCACTTTAAGTGTTCGCTCAAAGCAAATGGATTTGCATAAAAAAACCGAGGCAGTGCCTCGGTTTTTTAACAATGACGTTTTATTAGAATTTAAAACGTGTAGTGAACATTAGCTGATCACCGTAGAAGTCATTGATACGCGCTTCAGCACCTAGAGAGAATAGCTCTGTAGAGTGGAATCGTGCGTAGGCTGAACCAACCCACTTGTCGTCATCATCAATTGAGACATAGCCACCTTTACCACCTACTTCTAGTTGTGGACCTAACCACTGGCGGATACCTAAATTCAGTTCCATACCTGTGTTGGTTCCGCGACTGTAACCGTTACGGCCTTGATCACCTGTGTCAACAAGGCGAAGAAGCATTTCACCAGTAAAGTCAGCCCAGTTATTGATTGGAGCATGGAAACCGAAGCCTGCTGCTGCGTCGTAGTCACCTTCGAACTCAGAGTCCACTCGACCTAGAACGTGAGCGTTAGGGTGGATTGACTTACTCATTGCTGCACCGAAAGTTACAGGACTAGCACCGATACGAGCTTCTAAGTAGTCATAACTGAAGTTACTCATGACCGCAGGGCTATTTGGATCGGTTTGAGCAAATGATTGACCGGATGCAAGCACTAAAGCTGCAGCTAAGATTGTTTTACGCATATGGACGATAAACCTATATCTTGTTAATTTCCTTGGTCTTTAGCGACACAAGCGCTATGACATTAATTACGACATGATAATGCATCATAGCAATGGTCACTATAAAAATGTCATTGTTTTGTCGTTATTTATACCTATAAGCAATCTGTGTGCCATAAATGATTATTTATTCACCAAATTCGAGGCGATTTTTAGCCATAGCTTCAAACACTCTTTCAGTATCTAAAGCCGACGCCCAAGGCATCAAGTTAGATTCGTTGTCGATGATATAGGTAGTCAACTGGTCTTTAATCACTTTGCGTAGCTCATCACCACGCCAAGGTTTAGCAATGTAAAAATCTAGGCTGGAGTGATTGATCGCTTCAACGGTGTCTTCCAAACCCGCTTGTCCGGTTAGTAGCAACTTGCGTGTGGCCTTGGTTTGAGGGTCATCATTCAACTCGATAAGAAATTGTATGCCCGTTTGTTCAGGCATGATGTGGTCACACAAGATCAGCGCCAGTTTTACGTCTTCTTGCAGTGCTTCATGGATGATATCCTTAGCCTCTTTTACCGACTCAGCCGGTTCGAGTATAAAGTGCTCTTCGAAGCAGTCTAAGTCTTGAATGACGCTGTCCAATACTTCTCGTTCATCATCGACACATAAGATTAGGTATTTGTTCATTCGGGACTCCTTGGCGAAATCGCCAGTTGACGGCAGGGTAGCCAAACTGACATTGACGTAAATTGGTTTTCAACAGACTCGACCTCTATTCTACCGCCGTGCTGATGGACAATTTGCTGGCAGACGGATAATCCAATACCCAAGCCAAAATTGCCTTCTTTCTTGGTGGTAAAGTTGAGATCGAACATTTGATTCTTAACAGAGTGGGGGATGCCACAGCCGTTATCGGTAAATGTCACCACAACCCAGTCTTGATCTGAGTGGTGGGTATTTTGTGTCTCAATCCTCAATACGCCTTGTTGGGGAAAAGCATCAATGGCATTGGAAATGAGATTGGTCCAGACTTGCTGCAATGCAATCGGTAGGCATTGAATTGTCGGAATGTCAGCATAATGACGCTCAACTGAATGAAATTTGAGTTTGTTCTCGAAAATGGTCAGTGTGTCTTCTATGCCTTCGTGAATATCAGCGAGATGAAAGCGCTCGTCGTCGGGGCGCGCGTACCCTTTGAGGCTTTTAACCATATCTGCGATTCTTCCTGCACAGACATTGATGGAGCGCAGTGTCGACCCCGCCAGATAATAATCTTCTAACTTTTCAAGTTGCTCTAAGGCTCGTTCAGGATCTTTTTGAGCCAGATCGTGCCAATTGGTTTGTGTTTCTAAACCGAGCTTCACCAGTTTTTTAGCGATTCTTCGGTGGCTGACTAAAGCTTCAACATCGCGAACTATGGCTCGTTCGGTTGCGGTTGAACGCGGGCGTTGAGTTAGCCCTTGTTTGAGGACTGAGATACCTTCGAGCCCAATGTCATCAATTGAATGAACGTCGACCAGATGTTGCATCTTTTCGGTCAAGAGGTCGGTGCCGCGCAGTATTGCGGCAACTGGATTGTTGAGTTCGTGGGCGACACCTGCGACAAGTTGCCCCAACATTGCCATTTTCTCACGTTCAATGAGTTGCTGGTGGGCAAGCTCTAACGATTCAAGCGTTTTTTGTAACTCTAATTTGGTGTTAATGCTGCGCTGTAGTCGGCGGTTAAAGTGGCGAAGCAGCAAGTTAGTAAAGAGGGGTAACAGCGTCATATTGGAGTGCATGACCTTACCAAACACTTCTCGATCTAACTTAATCACTTCAGTCTGTGAGAGTGTGACTGCGGTTGAGAATGAAGGCTCTCCGGTCACAAAAGACATACCACCGACAATATTCCCCTGTGAGTGTCTAACCACTTCTCTCTGACGCCCAATATCATCTTTTTTATACAGGGCAACCTGACCTTTGGTTATGAACCATAGGAACTGGTTCTCTTCACCTTCTTTGGTCAGTAAGTGATCTGGTGAGTAGGTTCTTATCGCCCGACTTTCATCTTGATCGGCAAAGAATTCAAGCAGTGCGGTGGTGACCTGTTGGGCTAATTGTTGATCGGAAAGGCTATGATGATCGGTAATAAAACCTTCTCGATAGCTGCGCATCTTCTGTTCGATGTGGGCTCGTAGCAGTCGATGCTGGTCGAGCACCAGACTATACGCGAGCAAGTTATCTTTATCGTTTTGTAGAATAAACGTCGTCAGTTCTTTCTGCGCGATCTGGTGAACGAGATTGTCTTGCAACGGTTTGGTTAAGCAGTGGTCTAGTCGACCATCATTCACCGCTGACAAGATAGCCTGAATATCCTGTCCGCAGCTAATTAAGATTTTACGTGCTCGTTGGGTGTGACTGTTTTTGTCGAGCTGGATAAGAAAGTCAGCGCCGTTGAAGTTTTCATGGTGACTAGCAATGACAAGTGCGACGGTTTGGTTCTGCTCTAGGCAATACTCAAGAGCTGCGTGAGCCTCGTCGAGCGAGTCGGCGGTATGCAGGTCGAATTTGGCAGAAAGCGGGCTGAGTTCACGTCTCAGCTGCTCGATGCTGATTGGGTTGTTATCTAAACAGAGTACGGCAAAATGATTCACGAGTAAGCTACAATTTGAAAATCCACAGGGATAACTGTATCAAGGTTGAAAAAATGGTATTGAGAGCTAGGTATGAGAATTTCTGATGTTTTTAATAGAAAGCCAATACTCTGATTTATCTCAATGTTTTTTCGTGTAGACTGGATGAAATCGAAGTTTAAGAAATTTATACCATGGAACTTAAAAAAATTGCTGCCATAGGCGGTGCTGTTGTACTTGGATTATGTTGGCCACTTGCTGTCGGTCAGATTGGACAAGCCGTTATTAGTGATGGTATCGCTCACCTTAATAGTGATTCCATAAAAGCAGAAATCGTAGAGTATGACAGAGGCTACTTATCATCTACGGTAAAAACTCGCTATACGGTTCTTGATCCAACCTTAGCTGAGCAGCTTGCTGTCGACGGTTTGCCAACCGAGGTTGTGCTTAACAGTCATGTAAGCCATGGTTTATTTAATCTTAAAGCGGAATCGGTCATTGATAACCAGCCAGAACTGCCATTGACTCTAAACACAGTCACTCAACTCAACGGCAATACCGATTACGTCTTATCAATGGCCAACTGGAATCAGGTTTCTGAAGGACCGGATGGGGCTATCGTTTCTGTGACTGCATCAACGCTGAAAGGGCATATCAGCGTATTGGGTGATTTAACCTATCAGTTAAGTGTTCCTTCGGTAGAGGTTGACTTCAATTCTGGTGAAAAAGTGCTGCTTTCTGGATTGTCGGGTCAAGGTGAAGGAAAGAAAATTAACAGCTTTTGGATTGGCGAACAGACGCTAAAAGTGGCAGCTGCGTCCATCCTAGATGTGGATCAGTCGCCGCTATTTAGCCTTAGCGACAGCCAGTATACTTTCACAAGCTCATTTGACGACGTGGAAAAAACGGTCAGCAGTCAACATGTTGTCGATTTAAGAGATCTAGTGACTGTCGATGGTGGTGTGGAGAGTGTGTCAGTTGACCTAGCGTTTGGCGGCTTAGATAGTGTTGCTTTTGAGCATTTGGTCAACCTCTATCAGAACAACCCAATGCCAACCAATGCGGACATTGATGCCGCGGTACCATATGTAGAAAGTTTATTCTCAAAAGGTTTTTACCTTGCAATGAACAAAATGGCAGTTAAGTTAGGCGATGAGAGTGAATTTGAGTCTAAATGGCAGATAACTGTTCCTCAAGGGACTGACAACGTTACACAGAATCCAGCCATGATTTTGCCTGCGCTAACTGGCGACCTAGACACCTTCTTTTCTAATGGTTTAGTTACTCAGTACCCCTTTATCCAGCAAGGCATTGATGAAGCGATGGTGATGGAACTGATTAAAGAAACGGAGAAGGGCTACCAGATTAAAGCGGAGCTGAAAGAAGGTAATTTAGTGTTCGCTAACGGACAGCAAATTCCTCTAATGGCGTTGCTTCTACCCGCATTGATGGCGCCGTAATTGCAAAATTTAATTGCTTAGAGAGAAAAGAGGTCTTAAGACCTCTTTTCTTGCTTTTTATCAAGCAAAAAACATGGTATTAATCGATCAATCTCTTATAAAAGCATATGCAAGGAAAGTATAGATGAGCAAGGTTTTCAACTTTAGCGCAGGCCCCGCAGCACTGCCTAAAGAGGTGATGCAAAAAGCACAACAAGAATTTGTCGATTGGAATGACCTAGGTACGTCGGTGATGGAAATCAGTCACCGTAGTAAAGAGTTCATCAAAGTTGCGGAAGAGGCTGAACAGGATCTCCGCGATTTGCTAAACATTCCTGACAACTACAAAGTTCTTTTCTGCCAAGGTGGAGCACGTGCGCAGTTTGCTGCCGTACCACTTAACTTGTTAGGTGAAGCCAACAAAGCGACCTACATAGATGCTGGTTACTGGGCTGAGAGCGCTATCGATGAAGCGCAAAAGTATTGCCAAGTTGATACTTTTGTGGCGAAAACAGACATTGACGGTAAAACGGCGGTGTTGCCTGCTTCTGAATGGCAAATTGCTCCTGATGCAGCCTATGTTCATTTCTGTCCAAATGAAACTATCGATGGTATCGAAATCAGTGACTTACCAACAACAGATAAGCCAATTGTTGCCGATATGTCATCGAATATTCTTTCGCGCCAAATCGATGTCTCTAAGTATGGGGTGATCTATGCAGGCGCCCAGAAAAACATCGGCCCTGCTGGTATCTGTATTGCCATTGTTCGAGATGACTTATTAGAGCTAGCGAGCAACGTCGTTCCGAGCTTTATGAATTACAAAGTATTGGCGGAAAAAGATTCGATGTTTAATACGCCTCCGACCTATGCTTGGTACTTGTCTGGCTTGGTTTTCAAATGGCTGAAAGAGCAGGGCGGTGTGGCTGAAGTCGAAAAAGTAAACCAAGAGAAGGCGGCGCTGCTTTACAATCAAATTGATGGTTCAGATTTCTACATTAACAATGTGCATCCGAACAACCGCTCGCGTATGAATGTTCCTTTCCAGCTAGCTAAGCCAGAGCTTGATGGGTTGTTTTTGCAGCAGGCAGCAGAGCGCGGAATGGTGGCACTCAAAGGTCACCGAGTTTCGGGTGGCATGCGTGCTTCTATCTACAATGCTATGCCTTTAGAAGGTGTGCAGGCATTGGTAGACTTTATGAAAGAGTTTGAAGCTGAAAACGCGTAATCAAGAATGAAAAAAAGGGCCTAACGAATCGACGTTAGGCCCTTTTTGTATCTGGAAACTGTCGTTAGCGGCGTTTTGGCTTACGTCCTGCTGGTGGCTTACCCGCGTGACTTGCCGCAGGCTTACCGCCGCGGTTGTTACTCGGTTTGCTATCCGGTTTACCATTGCGCTTTGGCGCTGAACCACCTTTGTTATTCGCTGATTGGCCTTTGCCTTGTCCACGTTGCTCGCCTTGCAGCTTTTCAAAGCCAGGTTGACTCTTGGTATGCTTAGTGGCAAAACGTTGTGAACCGTGTCGACCTGACTTACGGCGCTGAGCTGGGGTTTTAGCCTCGATATCTTCCTCTGGTACCAGACAACCTGGTTTGTCACCAATGAGGTGCTTTTTACCCATGTTTACCAGTGCTTCACGAATCAATGGCCAGTTTGCTGGATCATGATAGCGTAGCAATGCTTTGTGGAGACGACGTTGACGTTCACCTTTCGCGACAGGAACCTCTTCACGCTTTTTGTATTTGACGCGTTTTAGAGGGTTGGTCTCTGAGTAGTACATAGACGTCGCATTACACATCGGCGATGGATAGAAGTTTTGTACTTGGTCACATTCAAAGTTGTTCTTTTTCAGCCATAGCGCGAGATTCAGCATGTCTTCGTCTTCCGTGCCAGGGTGTGCAGAAATAAAGTACGGGATAAGGTATTGTTTTTTACCTGCTTCTGCGCTGTATTTCTCAAACATCTCTTTGAAACGGTCATAGGCTCCCATGCCTGGCTTCATCATCAAATCCAGCGGACCTTTTTCGGTGTGTTCTGGAGCGATTTTCAGATAACCACCCACGTGATGGGTCACCAGCTCACGCACATATTCAGGAGATTCAATCGCAAGATCATAACGAACGCCCGACGCGATCATCACCTTGTTGATACCCTGAACTTTGCGGGCAGCGCGATAGAGATCAATGGTGTGTTTATGGTCGGTATTCAGTTTGTTACAGATACCAGGGAAAACACATGACGGACGACGACAATTCGCTTCCGCTTTTGGATCACTACAACCTAGGCGATACATGTTGGCCGTTGGGCCGCCAAGGTCGGAGATTGTGCCAGTAAATCCAGGAACTTTGTCGCGAATTTCTTCTAACTCGTTAAGAATCGATTCTTGTGAACGGTTCTGAATAATTCGACCTTCGTGTTCGGTGATAGAACAGAATGAACAGCCGCCAAAACAGCCTCGCATGATGTTTACCGAGGTTTTAATCATATCGTAGGCTGGAATCTTCGCTTTGCCGTACATTGGGTGCGGAACACGTGCGTAAGGCAGCCCAAAGACGTAATCCATTTCTTCCGTTGTTAGTGGAATTGGCGCTTGATTGACCCAAAGTTCGCGATCACCGTGGCGTTGAATCAATGCACGACCCGAATACGGGTTAGTTTCAAGGTGCATGATTCGACTGGCATGAGCGTAAAGAATACGGTCATTATTGAGTTTCTCGAACGGTGGGATACGTACCGCCGTCGTGGCTGCATCGTGACGAGATGGTCGGATGGTAATCGGCTTGGCTTCAGACTCTTGCGCCTTCGCCTTAGTATCACATTGTTCCTCAACCGCATAAGGGTTAGGCGGAATAAAGGCTTCTTTACGCGGCTTCTCGATACGCGAAGAGTCGATCACTGTGTAACCTTCTGGTTCTGCAGGAAGGCTGACGGCAGTACCACGAATGTTGGTCATGCTGGCGATCTCTTCACCATCCGCTAGTCGATGTGCGACTTCGACCAAAGCACGTTCTGCGTTACCAAACAATAGGATGTCTGCTTTAGCGTCAAACAGGACAGAGCGGCGTACTTTGTCAGACCAATAATCATAATGCGCGAGGCGACGCAGACTGGCTTCGATTCCGCCCAATACGATAGGCACCCCTTTGTAGGCTTCACGACAGCGCTGCGAGTAGACGAGTGTCGCACGGTCTGGGCGTTTGCCCCCTTCGTTGTTTGGTGTGTAGGCGTCATCATGGCGCAGTTTACGATCAGCCGTATAACGGTTGATCATCGAATCCATGTTGCCAGCAGTGATACCAAAGAATAGGTTTGGTTTGCCAAGAGCAGTAAAGGCATCTTTATTGTGCCACTCTGGTTGAGCGATAATACCGACTCGAAACCCTTGGGCTTCAAGAAGACGGCCAATAATCGCCATACCAAAGCTTGGGTGGTCGACGTACGCATCACCCGTTACGATGATAATGTCACAGCTGTCCCATCCTAGGGCATCCATTTCCTTACGATTGGTCGGCAGGAATGGCGCAGTGCCAAAGCATTCTGCCCAATATTTTTTGTGCTCGTGAATAGGAGTGATATTGCTGTACATATTTTGCTCTCAGTGCCAAGGAGCGCGAATTATAGCGACTTGAAGGGCGACTATCTACCTCATTATAACTAAGTCTATTAAGCCACCGAGGAGGAGGATTTTCTTGATGGGGCACTGATTGACCAAAGTGTTATCTCATTAACGTATTGATTATGCGACTCCAGCTATATTAGACGTTAAAGCTGTTATGAAAATAGGTGGTTATGGTAGTGAATGACTCCGATAGAAATGGTCGCTTAATCAATGATCTAGCTGCATCTTCAAAATACGCGATTTACGATTGGTATCTAAACTTGAAAACACAAGTTTTTGAGTGTGACAGTCAGGTAAAAGCGCTACTCGTGGGAGATGGCACGAGTAATTTGACCGCTCGAACGCTATTTCGGCTTTTACCCAAGCCACAGCAGGTTATTGTCAAAGAGGCGTTTCAAACGGCCATTAACAGTCAAGAACGCACCTATGCCCATTGCTGTCTATTCACTGAACCTCACCTGTTTGCCTATGTCGAAATCGCTATTGACAGCATTAGCGCTCATGAATTGAGGGGAACATTGTCACCTTGCCTCATTTTGCCAACCGAACATGAAGCCGCCGATCTGTTTTATGCGTTATTTGAAAATGCTCATCACGGAATTCTCGTCACTGATAGCGACACTAGAATCCTTGCCTGCAATCACTACTTTGAAACGTTGACGGGGTACTTACGCAATGAGTTGGTCGGGCTACGCACGCAGATCTTCAATGCGGGTGAACACAGCGAAGCATATTACCAAGAGATGTGGACACAAGTTCATGAGCAAGGATTCTGGAAAGGCATCATTTTGTCTCGTCATGCCAACGGCGAAGCTTTTCCCCACGAACTGACGATTCAAAAGATTCATTTTACTGATGGTCAGGTCTATTACGTTGGCTTCTCCTCTGATCTTTCCAGTGAACTCGAGCGGCTTGAAGATTTAGAGTCGGGTGGAGTTGATCTGCTGACCCAACTGCCCAGCAAGGAGGTATTTCTCTCCCGTTTAAAAGAGTATTGCTCCGATACTGACCCACTAAGAGGCGTCGTGGTACTAGCGATTCAGCCGAAGTTCAAACCAAACTCTGCGCAGGAAACGAAGCGCCAATTCGCGAGTTACCTCAAAGACAATAGCCATGTTCTCGCAAGTGGTTATCTAGGCAGTGATTGCTTCGTTGTGTGCTTAGCCGTTGATGTGCAGTTGTCCCAGCAGGTTGCAAGTGACATCGGGCGGTCAATTACCCAACTGTTTCAAAGTTTTAAGCACGCCCAAGCATCGGTCGCATTGGCGCTTAAAGCTGGAGTCACTGGGGTGTCAGTGTGGAATGTAGATGCAACTCAGCCGAACCAGTTGGTATCTCATGCCTACCAAGCTCTGTTAGAGCTTCATTCGGGTCAAACGCGACGAATAAATTTCTATGATCGAGAAATTCATCGTCAGGTGGAGCGTAAGAAACTGCTTGAACACCATGTTTTACATAGCCTTGAGCAAGGGAAAGTGGATGTCTATTTCCAACCGATTGTTGATATTCAGCGTCGTCGGATCGACAAGTTTGAAGCCTTGTGCCGTTTTCCACATAGCGACGAGTTTGAAGCGTCAACTCAAGAGTTAGTCGAAGTGGTTGAAGAGTTAGACAAGGTTGTTGAACTTGATGATCTGGTCTTGCTGTCGGCCCTTGAGCAATTACCAGAATTGCAGAAAAAATTTGGTGAGCATGTGGCGGTCTCGGTCAATCGTTCACTGAGAAGTACCATAGAGCTGAGCGATATCCTGCAACGAGCAGCGATTATTCTAGATAAACAGAAGATGGATCCTGAATTACTGACGCTCGAATTTACGGAAAGCGCTTTTTTTCGCAGCAATAGCCACAATAAACATTTGCTGGGTTTGCTTCGTGACGCGGGCGTACAAATCGCTGTGGATGATTTTGGTACCGGTTGCGCGTCATTTAAATATTTAAAAGAGAGTTACTTCGATATTCTCAAAATTGATCGTGAATTTATCCAACACCTGTCGTTACAAACACGGCAATACGAAATTGTTGTCGCTTTAATTCAGCTCGCGAAACGCCTTAACTTAAAAGTGATAGCAGAGGGTGTAGAAACCCAACAAGAGTTAGATGTGTTGTATGATCTTGGTGTCGAATTCGTTCAGGGTTATTACTTTTCAAAACCGTTACCCTTAGCTGAACTGACTTCTATCAATCACTTATTTCAACAAGATGAGAGTGAGGTTCAAGCCTCTCCTAGCTCAATAATCCACCTTGCGCATTCTACACATCATATTGATCCTGGAGAGCCACTGTCGCTGATTTATCAATACTTTTCTGATACAGAAGTGGACTACTTGCCTATCATAGAAGATAAGATTTGTGTCGGATATATCGATCGACCAAGCATGAACCTGCATTTGACATCCAACATGGGTACTGACCATGAATCGACTAAGGAGCATGCATACTGGAACAAACCTGCTAACCGCATTATGTTGCCGGTTATCACTGAAATTGATTGGCATACCCCACAAGCTAAGGTAGCGAGTCTCGTCAAACAAAATAGGCCGTTCCCTTGGTGTTTGGTGGATGAGTATGGTCATTTTAAAGGTTTAGTTGGCCCACTAGCCGCGCTTAGCTTTCTTGCTAATAATAAATCTGTCACTTAGTTGAGTTTGTTCTAACTTTAATATTAGGGATTGCTCAACGATAGGATGAGTCTATGTACAGGGAGTTAGGCTCCGTACGTGATTTTAAGGCAGACGAGCAGATAACGAGTACGCAACTTGAATGGCAGTGGGATACTGAGCATCATCAATTGCAAATTGATGAAGATTTGTGCCGCCAACTGCTGAATTCAGACCTTCCAACTTTAACGGGCAACGTACTACTGCCTTGCATGAGCTATCACGATCAAACGGAACTGTTAGCGTTATTGGCTCAAGCATGTAAATACCAGAGCAAACATCGTTTTTGTTGTTGTCTACAACTTAGTGATGATCAGTGCTGCTATGCAGAGTTAAGTTTTCGTGGTGAAAGCCACAGGCTTGTAATTGGAACCCTGACTCCGCTACTGTTTGTTCATGCGACGACATCAACGTTAAGTGCTCTATTTGAACAACTGTTTAATAACCCTCATCACGGTGTCGTTTTGGCAGACGAACAGCGTAACATCGTGGTGTGCAATGATTACTTCCTAGAACACGCCAGTTACAGTAACCAACAATTGGTTGGTCGACCAATGGATCTGCTAAATTCGGACAAGCACAGCGGGAGCTTTTATCAGAAGATATGGCAGCAAGTCGACACGGAGGGCAGTTGGTCTGGTGTCGTTCTTATTCAATCATCTCGCGGTAAAACCTATCCTCAAGACTTAACCTTACAGAAAATTATCCTTGTCGAGGGAATATTCTATCTTGGTGTATACCTTGATCTTTCCAACAACCTTTACCGGATTGCCGACGTTGAACTGGGGGGCGTTGAGTTGCTCACTCAATTGCCAACTGAAAAGCAGTTTGTTCGCTCCATTACCCAGCAATGGATGGAGAGTGCTGAACCCAATATCCATATGGTGGTCGCCTTTCGTCCAAGTTTTGGTCAGGTTGATGATTTTGAACTCAAGTCGATGCTGTCTGAGCATCTTACCAACAACAAGGTTGCTAAGTTTGTGGGCTATTTAGGTAGTAACCATTTCGTCGCTTGCTTAGAGTGTGACAAGGTCACGGGGCCCGCTCAGATACGGATGATTCATCAGACCATACGCCGTTTCTTTGCCTCTCTCAATCAGTCGGCAGGCAGAACCATACACAGTGCCATCATTAACGGTAGTGTCGGGGTTTCTGTATTAGGCCACGATACCCATAACCCTAAGTTGCTGGTCTCTCATGCGGTACAGGCGATGCTGGAACAAACCTCAGAGCAGCGCGGACAGATTACTTTTTACCATGGCGCTTTACACAAAGAGGTTTTACGGCGCAAAGAACTGGAAGAGTGGGCCGAGAAACTGATCCGTACGCAAAATATAGAAGTCTATTATCAGCCAATCATAGATGTAAAAAATTGGGATATTGTGAAGTTTGAGGCGCTTAGTCGTTTTAAAGCGAATAACGGTAAGATTCTTAATACCCAAGAAATGGTGATGATAGCGGAAGACCTTGATTTGGTGTCGGATCTAGATTGGTGCGTGGGTAAGAAAGCACTGCATGATTTGAATATTATTCAGGAACGTTTTGGTCACCAACTAGGTGTAACCATTAATCGTTCGTTAAACACTAAGCTAGAAGTGGATGAAGTACTACGCAGCGCTGATTCTCTCATTCATCAATATGCGAATAGACCAGAGACGGTCACCATAGAATTAACGGAAAGTGCCTATTTCGATAGTGAATCTCGACAGTCATCGTTAATCCGTAATATACGTCGGAGAGGGGTGAGTGTTGCGATCGATGACTTCGGCACCGGTTACAGCTCTTTTGCTTACCTCAGTGATTGCAACTTCGATATTCTCAAGATTGACCGTGAGTTTGTGAAGGACCTTAAACATGGGACACACAAATTCTTTATCGTAAAAATGATCACCCAACTGGCACATACGCTGAATGTAAAAGTGGTAGCGGAGGGCGTTGAGACGCTTGATGAGCTGAAAGTGGTGTGCGGTTTAGGCGTGGACTATATCCAGGGGTACTTTTTCTCTAAACCATTGCCTTTAGAGCAATTAGAAAATGCATGGGGTTATTACGATAGACTGGAATCGTTCCTATCAGGCTCAGATCACGCAAGGCAGTCTGGGATACTGAGTATCACTCAGATTCATATCCCGAGTCTTGCTCCCAATGACAACATCGAAAGGGCGAGAGCCCTGTTGAACTCTGATCAATACCGCATCGATTTCATCCCTATCCTAGATCGAAAAATGTGCGTTGGTGTCGTTGGACGAGAAGAGCTCAATTACCATTTGTCACCGACATTAGGGACAAAACTTGAAACCAGCAAAGATTTGTCGATTTGCAAAAAAACACTCAACCGAGTGATGCGAACCAATCTCCATACTATTCGGCATCAGACACCGCTTAGCGAGATTTCTGACATCATCAAATCGGGCATCAAACCTCCTTGGCTGGTGGTGAATGATTCGGGAGAGTATTTGGGCATCGTCACCAATCAAGACATTTTAGAACATTTCGCCAATGGCTAAAATTGTTCAGTCTGCTATTATCCGCATCCAAATACTCACTTAATTGAATTACACTATGGTTCAGCAACTTCTTGCCGTTTTCGCGCCTATGTTGTTAGGGGCGCAGCTTATTCTCACACTGATCTTAGTTAAAGGCGATATCTGTCCAGGTCAAAGAGGTCGCATTCATAAAATGCTTCCAACCTTGGCGATTCTTTGGCTTGCGGTCTCTTCATTGCGTATTGAAGCCATGATGGTTGTGTTCGCAATTGCTTACTTTTATACCCAAGTTCAAACCAAGAAAACCCGCGATCAAGGTCCGCTTTGGGTGATGTACCTTGCGAATGGCTTAGCGTTAGCCTATGTCGGTATAGAAGTGACGACGCAAAGTTCTCTCGCTGCCAGCCTGAGTGTTTTGATCCAAGTATTCCTTTTAGGGGCAATCTTGGCTCATCTGCTGCTGACCATTGCTCGTACTCGCTTACAGGCGTTTCATAGAATATTGCCAGTGACAGGTGTTGTTGCGGCAATGCTGATGAGTTTGGCCTTATTGCTCAAGGCTTCTGGTTTACCTGCTGAGACATTAACCAACATTACTCAGCCGCTACTGGTTGGTCTGGCACTACTTATTACCGCGGTGGTCATTTGGTGCTGGCACATGTTGACGTCAAAAGAGATAAATAAAATGCAACTGGCGACGGCGCTGGCATTTTTACTTATTTCAGCGACCTCAAACCAAGCAATGTTAATGCTGTAAGTTTGTTGGCCTGCTTCGACAAAGATTAGAGCTAAATCACTTCAATTCCCTCCGTTTAGGTCTAGGCTTAGAAAGCGAGTGTGCAAAAGGAGAGGGTGATGGATCTTAGTAATGCCGGCAGCTTTGACAGCATAATTCTACTAGGTATTGTCAACGAAAAGCTGCGCTTGGAATGTGACTCTTTTGAAGAGTTAGTCAGCATGTATGAAATGGATGTCGAAGCGGTGATAGGTAAACTGGATATGCTAGGTTACAACTATGACCCACTGACAAACCAGTTTAAATCGTACCAAAGATAACGATAAAGGAGGCGAAGGCCTCCTTTTTTGTTCCCGCTAAACTGTTTTTATACCGTCTAAATGGCTTTGAGATTGTAGACGGGCAGTATTAAAAAATGCCTGTAGGTAACGCTTATCCCTATCTGAATGCCGTATGGCGGCGAATAGCCGTCTCCATAAACCCTTCCCCAGCGGGATGCTGGCAATCAGTCCCTGTCTCGAAAATTCACTGATGGCCCAGTTAGGCAATGCGGCAACCCCAAGACCAGCAGAGACCATCTGGATCAGCATCAGAGTATTGTCAGCCTGCTTCCACTTTGCTGGTTCTACATTGGCGGGGTGCAAAAAGTGTTTAACGACATCCAATCGGTTCTTCTGAACAGGATAAGAGAGCATTGTTTGATCGGCTAAATCCTGTGGCTCAATCGAAGGTTTTTGTGCCAAGGGATGGGAAATCGACGTCACCAACCGCATTTCGAAGTCAAATAGAGGCTCGTAATGGACTTCTGATCTTGGTTGAATGTCGGAGGTAATCACCAAATCCAACTCGCCTGCGAGTAGCGCAGGTAATGGTTCGAAGCCAAATCCTGACGAAAAATCGAGCGTCACGCTTGGCCAAGCAAGTTGATACTCCTTGAGCGCAGGCATCAGCCATTGAAAGCAAGAATGGCACTCAATCGCCATGTGTAGCCGACCATTTACGTCCTCTTTGAGACTGGCTATCTCGTTCTCAGCTTTGGCGACGCGAGGTAATACCTCATCGGCGAGCTTTAAAAAAATCTCGCCTTCGGAGGTGAACTTAACTGGACGCGTTTTACGCAGAAAGAGTTGACCACCAATCCTCGCTTCAAGATCTTTTATCTGATGAGACAGTGCGGACTGAGTTAAATGGAGAGTCGTGGCAGTCGCGGTCAGCGAACCAGTGTCTCGCAGTGTTGTTAGCGTACGGAGATGTTTTAGCTCGACCATGAATTCCCTTCAGATTAGATGTCATTCGCATGAATTATATTAACCTAGCTTGTTTTTTTGGGTGTGTAAACATCTAGATGGCTAAAAATGAAATTCCAATCTCTATGAGCCCTTTGTGATAAGGCAAACGCCATCATGAAGAAATTTAATAAACAAGTTGAATATTTGGAGATTGTTGTCGTGAAGATTTAGCGAGATAGTTTAGCCATCCAGACATCTTAATGATGTTGTGAATGCACAAACAGACGCTAGAAACAGAATCAAAAGGAATCACGACATGACAACAACGACACACATTCTTGGCTACCCGCGAATTGGTGAAAAACGCGAACTGAAATTTGCACTCGAAAAATACTGGCGCGGAGAAATTGATCAGGCTGAACTGAAACAAGTGGGTTCAACACTGCGTCATAATAACTGGTTGACCCAAGCAGAGGCTGGGCTGGATTTTGTATCGGCAGGGGATTTTGCTTGGTATGACCACGTTCTGACGACCACTTTGCTTCTTGGTCATGTACCTAAGCGTCATCGAGACGGATTCCCTGATCTTGATACACTTTTTAAGGTCGGACGAGGTCAATCTCAGGCAAGTTGCGGATGTAGCGGTCATGCGGCGTCAGATATGACTAAATGGTTCAACACTAACTACCACTACATCGTACCTGAGTTCAGCAAGGATGACAGTTTTGAAGTAAGCTGGCCCCAGCTGTTTGAAGAAGTGAATGAAGCGGTTAAAGCGGGTCACAACGTCAAACCTGTGCTGCTTGGCCCATTGAGCTACCTCTACTTAGGTAAAGAAGTGGAAGAAGGTTTTGACCGTTTGTCTCTGCTTCCTCGCCTGTTAACGGCTTATCAAGCTATCTTGGCAAAACTTGCCAAGCAAGGCGTTGAGTGGGTACAGATCGATGAGCCGATCTTAGCACTTGAACTGGATAAAGCATGGCAAGACTCGTTCAAACTGGCCTATCAGGTGATTCGTAGTGACGTTAAAGTATTGCTTACTACCTATTTTGATTCGGTCGTTGATACGCTTGATAAGATTACTGAGCTGCAAGTAGATGGCTTACATATCGATTTATCCGCGGCTCCAGAACAGCTAGATGTTGTGGCGAAAAATCTACCAGAAAACTGGATTTTATCTGCGGGTGTGGTCAATGGTCGTAATGTATGGCGTGCCGATCTCAGTACACAGCTTGCTTTATTGCAACCAGTGAAAGAGACACTCGGAGAGAGACTTTGGGTGGCAACGTCATGCTCACTGTTACACAGCCCTGTTGACTTAGAGCTAGAGTCAAACCTGAGTGATGAGGTCGCTAGCTGGTTTGCTTTTGCCAAACAGAAGGTGACGGAAGTGGCTTTGTTGGGTAAAGCTTTAGATGGTGATCATGAGGCGATCTTGGCGTGTGATACGTACAGTGCGCCAATTCAAGCGCGTAAGAGCGCGACGCACGTTAACAAACCACAGGTGCAAGCCCGCCTCAATAAGATTACAAAGTCTTTGTCAGAGCGTAGTGCGCCCTATGTGGAGCGCGCCGCGCATCAGAGTGAAGTCTTAGGTTTGCCGCTTTTCCCTACGACCACGATAGGCTCGTTTCCACAAACAAGCGAAATTCGAGTACAACGCAGCGCTTATCGAACGGGGAAACTGTCTGAGGCTGAGTACCACCAAGCGCTAAAAGGTCATATCGCTGATGCAGTGAAGCGACAAGAAGCGCTAGATCTTGATGTACTGGTACACGGTGAAGCTGAACGCAATGATATGGTTGAGTACTTTGCTGAGAATCTAGCGGGCTTCCAGACCACTCAATTTGGTTGGGTACAAAGCTATGGTTCACGTTGTGTTAAGCCGGCCATCGTTGTTGCCGATATTGAGCGCGAAAAACCCATTACCGTTGAATGGTCGACTTATGCACAATCATTAACATCGAAACAGATGAAAGGGATGTTAACGGGGCCTGTGACCATTCTATGTTGGACGTTTCCGCGTGAGGACATCTCGCGTAAACAGATTGCTGAGCAATTGGCACTTGCGCTGCGTGATGAAGTCTCTGATCTACAAGAGGCGGGTATTAACATTATTCAGATCGATGAGCCTGCAATTCGTGAAGGCTTACCGCTTAAAAAGCGTGACCATAAAGCGTATCTTGAATGGGCGGTTGATGCGTTTAAGATTTCAGCGGCTAGTGCCAAACCAGAGACTCAGATCCACACCCACATGTGTTATTCAGAATTTAACGAAATCATTGATTCTGTCGCAGCGTTGGATGCCGACGTGATCACCATTGAAACGTCGCGCTCAAATATGGAGCTTCTGAAAGCATTTGAAGAGTTTAATTACCCGAATGAGATTGGCCCAGGCGTGTATGACATTCACTCGCCTAACATTCCTAGTAAAGAGTGGATTGAAGGCTTGATTAACAAAGCCGCTGATAAAATTCCGGCTCAACGTCTATGGGTAAATCCAGATTGTGGTCTTAAAACACGTAACTGGAAAGAGACGGAAGCGTCACTCGCGAACATGGTTCTTGCTGCTAAGGAGCTGCGAAAAACCTACCAGTCATAAAATTATCCTTAAAAACTAATAATGCCGACCTCAGGTCGGCATTATTGTTTTAACTGGTTTAAATCGCTTCACCATTGACTGAAACCGCAACATCAATATTGCCACGAACAGCGTTTGAATATGGGCAGACTTGATGAGCCACTTTCACTAATTCAAGTGCTTGCTCCTGCGGTAGCTCTAACGTTGCCGCTAAACTTACCGTTAATGCAAAACCACCTTGTTGGTTCGGGCCAATACCCACTTGAGCTGTCACAGGTGCTGATTTCAAGGCAACTTTTGCTTCTCGCGCAACGTGAAGAATGGCGTTAGAAAAACAGGCAGAGTAACCGGCTGCGAATAATTGTTCTGGGTTAGTGGCAAGACCGGAACCGCCCATCTCTTTAGGGTAAGAAAGCTCTAAATCCAATAAACCATCGTCTGTTTTAACTTGACCATTACGGCCTGCCAATGCTGTTGCTTGAGTTTGGTATAACGTCGTCATGCTGAAAATCCTTAATTTAAGTTGCGTGCAATCTAATTGTTAGCAATCTTATATCGAAAGTTATGTTGAATGCAAGTATATTGTGCGCAATTTATTTTTTGGGGTGTATCATGTCTTACTGCGAAAGTGACAATTCATTAAGTGCAGAACAGAGTCTTTTACTCGACAATCAAATCTGTTTTCCACTTTATAGCGCCGCTAATGCGGTGATCCGTACCTATAGGCCACTACTTGAAAACTTAGAGCTTACCTATTCGCAGTATCTGGTGATGATGGTGTTGTGGGAGAGTGATGGTATCAGTGTTAAGGATCTCGGTAGTCGATTACACCTAGATTCAGGTACCTTAACGCCGCTTCTTAAACGCCTAGAAAGCAAAGGGTTTGTTATACGTGGACGTAGCGAGCAAGATGAACGAGTACGAGTACTAAAACTGACTGACTCTGGAGCCAATTTAAAGCAGCAAGCATTGCAGATTCCAGTACAAATGAAGTGCAAAATCCCACTCGAACTTGAAGAACTCATCGTACTAAAAAACCTGTGTGAAAAGGTACTGAAAACTCTAGAGGATTAGGTTTCCTCAGTGATTAAGGCAACGATAAAGATAGTGAGTTCGTAAGAGGAATATATGATAGAAACATCACGACTGATCCTACGCCAGTGGCGTGAGTCTGATAGAGAGCCCTATCGCCGATTAAATGCAGATCCACAAGTGATGCGCTATTTCCCCTCACGCCTCACTAGCGAGCAAAGTGATTCGCAGCTAGACATTTTGCGTCAACTAATCAATCGAAACGGGTGGGGATTTTGGGCGCTGGAGATCAAACAGACCCAAGAGTTTATCGGCTTCGTTGGCCTGCATCAGCAAGCAGAAGATAGTGGAATCCCCAATGCACCACTGGTTGAGATTGGCTGGCGACTTGATGTCCGTCACTGGGGGAAAGGCTACGCCCCCGAAGCGGCTTGTGCGGCGTTAGATTATGCGTTCAGGCAACTTAACCTTGAACAGGTTTATTCATTTACGGCTTTGACTAATTTTCCCTCGCAAAGAGTGATGGAAAAAATAGGTATGCTCAACACTGGGCAAGATTTTGACCACCCGAAATTGCCGGCTGGTCATGAGCTTAAGCGCCATTGCCTATATAGAATGACGCGTGAACAGTGGCGACTAACTGATTCGATTGTCACCAGTACTGTAGGCGATGGTCTGACTGATCTCGGTTAAGCTGCGACCACTCTCTTGTTGCCAGTGACAAAAGGCTAGGTTGGCAGCTTGGAGTGAGCGCTTTGTATCCCGTCCACCTTCAATGATTTTGAAGTTGCGTAAATAACTTTCGACATCACCCGATAAAATAAAAGTATCCACTCCCATTTGGCGTAAGCTGTAGGGGCCAGTATTTCCTCCCAATCGATTACCGTGCTTTTTGAGATAACTCCATAGACCAGTGATATCTTCACTCGGCCAGTCAGCGACCATGTTTGCGAACGTACCATGCTCCAATGCTGCCTCATGAATCATTTGCGCATTGGCCTGTATCGACCTGACTTTAGCGTGATGGCGAATGATGCTTGGATCTGCGGCTTTATTGTCCCATTGCTCATCAGACAGCATCAATAAGGGCTCAATTTTAAAACCAAAGAATGCTTGCTCGAAGTTGGGCCATTTATTGCGGACTACTTTCCAAGAGATGCCACTCTGAAACACCTTCATACTTAATGCAGACAACCAACGGTCATCACCGATTTGCCGCAGTTGCTCGGCAGATAACGGGCGAGATAGCAAGGATTCCAATTGCCGTTCACCACCTTTACGCTGAGCCGCTCGATGGTAAATGTCATCAAATTTTTCCAAAGCCAATGTGATCTTCTCCTTTAATAAATGCGCTTCTGACCAGAGCAAAACACAAGTTAACCGCTCAATGACATAGTAGCGCCACAAGGCATTAAAGTCTGCGCAAAAAATAGGAGTTCAAAGAATGAAAAATTTATGGCTAACGCTTGCGGTGAGTATTTTTGTTTCTGGTTGCCAAATTAACCGTGTCGAAGGTGAGTATCGCGATGTTGAAGTTAAGGTTTCGAATAAAGAGTCATCATCAAGCTCCGACTCAAATTCAACCTTCTGTCCGCCAGGTCAAGCTAAGAAAGGACGCTGCTAGCGGGGCGTTGAAAGCGAAAAAGCCAGAGCAGTGTCGCTCTGGCTTTCGCTTATATTTTCAAGTTTAAAGTGTGAGTAGGTAGTTGACCAACTGGCTGTACTCTTCGAAGCTGCCGATCTGTTCTGTTTTAACGAGATACTTATTGTTGACCACAACCCCTGGCACGCCAGTTAGCGTGCTCTTGTTGAACTGTTTATCAAAGCCACGTTGCATTGAATTAACGACGAAACTGTTATACGCAGAATCGAATTTTTCACCAGCGATACCATTGTCAACAAACACTTGGCGAAGAGCTTGCTCATCTTTAGGAGGAGCTTTCAGTTCATGGATCTGCTTAAACATAGCGGGGACCATGGTTTCCTCGGCATCTAGTGCAACCATAGTGGCGTATGATTTTGCCATAGGCACAGCCATGTCGTTCCCCATGAAGGCAACGTGTACTTTTTCTAGCTTTGTGTCCTCGGGAAGGCTCGCTTTCAACTGGTTAATCACGGGCTCGAAGTTGTAACAATGCGGGCAGTAGAAGGAGAAGAACTCGGTTACTTTCGGGGTTGATGATTTTGGTTCTTCCAACACTTTGTAGTGAGTGCCTTGTTCAAATTGCGCAGCATTTACTGCAAGCGAAAATATCAAAGTAGTGAAGAAGAATAATATTTTTTTCATTGCTTATTCCTAATGAATTCAATAAGTAAATAGATAGATTGCCTAACAGTGAGAGGCAGGAAAATTGAATCTAGGTTTAAGCGATAGGAGGACGAAATAAGGTTTTTGAACGCGTGATAGCCTTGCCAATATCATCAAGATAGCGAGGGGTCAGCATCGGTATTTCTTGAACACCGATAGAAATAGACTGCGTCGTTGGTAACTTGAGCAGGCAGATTGAAGCACAGCAATGATGACCGGAAGCTTGGCTATAGCTCCCTAGTTTAGGGCATTGAACAGGGTGGATCTGATAGTGGTTTTTACTGCTGTCTAAGGATAAAAATGTTGATTCAGCGTTAGATTCGCTAGCTTGCACGCTCACGATAGCGCTGCTTAAGAGCAGAGCCAATGTAACGATGAATGCGATCGTGATAGAGCGACTAACCAACAACAATTTGATCCTAATTAACTGATGGTGTGAAGCTTAACGGATTTTCTCAGCAATAGAAATCTCCCTTGACCTAGGTTGGGGTGGAGTTAACATCCCGACAAAAAATACGGAACTTATTCAATAGGTTAAGTTCGGTTACGTAAACGCTCACTGAGAGACAATCTTTGTGCATGAGAGGGATGTTTGGCTTGGTATAGGTTGATCAGATTGCCCGCTAACATCAGTAATGCGCCAGCCAGAAGTGAGATTTGGAATTCTTCTGCATAGAGAACAACGCCTACCAGAGCGATAACAGGTAAACGCAAAAAATCCATCGTTACTACGATGGAAACATCGGCTAATTGAAGTGCTTTGGTCATACAGTAGTGGGCGGAGAGTGCTGTCACCCCAATAATGGCAAGCCAAAGCCATTGGCTGCCTACGGGAAATTGCCAATAAGGAACGGCGAGTGAGAAACTCACTGGTAACTGAATTAAACACATCAAAAACAATATCGTTAGGGGGTGCTCTGTGCGGGCAAGGGATTTTGTTGATGAGTGAGATACGGCGTAGCAAACGGCCGACGCAAGCACGATTAATGCCGCGGGAGTCACGATTTCAAATCCTGGTTTGACGATGAAAAGCACGCCAGCAAATCCCAAAGTCATAGCGACGAGTTTACGCTTGGTGAGTTGCTCTGCTAAAAATAGTGCAGCAATAATCGCTGTCCACAGAGGGACGGTAAATTCAATGGCAAATACTTGAGCAAGAGGAAGTAATCCAATGCCAATAAACCACCCGTATTGACCTGCGAAGTGAAAGAGATTCCGAACCGTATGAAGCTTTAGCCGCTTGGTATAAATTAAGTGCTGTTGCTGAGTGACTAAGATGACGATTGATATGATCGTTAGTGCTATCAAACCACGGAAAAACAAAACCTGAAAAGTACCGAGCTGCCCACTTAACTCTCTTGCGCCAACGGCCATCAAGCAGAAAGAGAACAAGGTGCCAAGCATCCATGTGGCTGATCGAATAACGATATTACTCTCCTTAGTTAAAATGTAAAAAGCGTCTACTTCCTACTGCTTGTGAGGATGCGCGTCAACTTATGCCCGATAGCGAAGAAAATGATGCACACACCGAGTGTGAGTAAAATGGAATAAGCGTAACCGACACTGGCGGAAACACCGAATCCCCATACAAAGGAGAAGACCAGTCCCTGAAGCGCTTGATAAGGCCATTGAATGATCGGAAAGTGCGAATCGCCCGCAAGCAGATAGATAAGTGCCAACAGGCTAACTAAGGCAGTGACTAAGCCGATTAAGTTCTCTTTTTTCATGCGCTGTTTACGTAGTAAAAAGAAGATATTACGAGTAATTTCAGTCACTGGCTAGAGGAATGTTTGATGCAGACAGCCAAGCATAAAGGCTGTCTGCAATCCGGTTAGTGGTGAACGAGTGTCAGACCACTTGGAAGTGCGTCACCGAATACTCGTTTGGATTCACTGTCGGACAACTCCTTGACCTCTTCAACCAGAAGGAGCCATGAGTCGGGAACCTTACTCTGTTTTAGCTTCGCTACCACTTGAGCTCGGACATCGTCGCTAATATCGAATAGGCGGTCGCCCGTCTTGCGGCAAATCATCACCGCAGCAAAAGCGATCATTGGTTCTTTCTGCCAGTTTTGTTCAAGCAATTTAGGTAACCACTGTTCCACTTGCTCGCGAGCAATGACGGCGTGTTGGCTGCCATACAGGGGAGTACGTGATGCGAGTCGACCTAGTGCCCACCAGTGAGCCTGTTCAAACTGGTTGAAGTTGATGGCCTTGCTTAAAAACCATGACGCAAGCAAAACCTTATCTTCGACCTCAAGATGCTCAAGAGAGGCTGACAAGCGAACCATAGACTCATAGCCCATATCCTGTGCTGCTTTCGCTGATTGAGGGTTCTTCATCGCACCAGGATGAAGGTATTTTGCAATGTCTGCTAAAATCGTTTCCTGCTGCTCTTGGTTTAATCCACCAGCGATGCGACGCCAGAATACCCACCAGTCAGTCCATCCCTGATGGTTTTTGAATTGAATACCTTGCTGGTAGAGTCCCCATACTTGCTCGATCCGCCAAGAGTCAGTGGCATCGCCAAAGCCAGGTCGCATCGCAAAACCCGCGAGACGAAGCCAGTTTTTCTCGTGTTGCTCTGATCGACGTCGACGTTTACGGCCGAGTGCAAAGGAATCAAACAACTGACGCAGCGTGGTGAAGTCCCAATCGTCGCGCTTACCCAGTTTTTTCTCTAAATCTTTCGCAAGCGTCTTAATCTCATTCGACTCGGCGCTTTTTTTATTACCACTGTAGATGCGAGCAATCAGCTCTTTGCATTCATTCAATCGAGGATGCAGTGCTTGCTGCTGGTCTTGCTCGGCTTTTTGATTACGGACTTCGAATTCAAGCGCCCAGCGCTTGGTGTCGTCTTCAGTATGAACGCACTCCATTTTAAGCGTGCCTACTTCCGTCAACTGGCAAGCCAATTGCACTTCAACACGCTCTTTCTGGTTAGCCTGAAGCTCAACCCCTTCTCCTTGCAAAGTAGAGATATAAGGGGGGAGAGGTGCAAATAGGTCAGGATCGACATCGACCATAACGCCGTTCTGGATGGCCGTTTTGTTAGCAAGTGTATCGTGAGTCGTGGTAAGCAGATTGAAGCGAACAGGTTCGCCCAAAGTGAGAGAGAAGCGGCGTCCGCTTAAGCGTATTTCATGCCCTTCTTCCGTTCCCTTCGCTAATAGACATAATGCTTTGCCCATTTTGTTCTTTTCTTGCAGATGCAAAAAGTAAGAGCGGGCTGCACCACCTCCAATCTTTAACTGAGCGCCACGGCGCGCTTTGCCAAAGGCGACAGCACCCAGTGCGACAGACCAGTCAGGATGAGGGTTATCGAGCACAGTAACTGCCGAACCTCGCCAGTTGTTGAGAAGGCTAGTCACACGTTCAGTCACGAGTTCACTGTTGAAAACACCCCCGTTGAGTAGAAGTCCTACAGGGATAGCCGGTTGGGATTCATCTTGCTGGTTAAGTGCGGCATAGGAAACTTGCTGGTGTTGATTTAGGAATTCAGCGATGTGTTTACTAACAGCAGGATCGGCGACATAAGGCAGGCCAAACTCGACAACTGCGCTTCGTCTCTTATCTGGTGTCTGGTTAAAGTTGGACAGAGGGAAGAAACCATCGAGAGCGATTTGGTGAACTTCCTCTTTGCTGAGTGCAATACTTTTGGTGCCGCCAAGCAGCTTGGAACCACTACCCAACATAGTAATCTTAACTTCTTCAGGCGCATCAGAAGAAAGCAGGTTTTCTTTTGCTTTGCGTGTTTGCTGAATAAGCTTGGTCAAGCTAGCTGCATTGAGTTTCTTACTTTGGCTGAATCGCTGTTCTGCTAAGTGAGCTAGAGCAAGATCGAGGTTATCGCCCCCCAGCATTAGATGCTCACCAACGCCGATACGATCGAGATTGAGCGCTTCGTCATTGTCGGCATCGGGGCTGAAGCGAGCTTCGATTAAACTCAAATCGGTAGTACCACCGCCAACATCACACACCAATATCAAGGGGAGCTGTTTCAATTCATCGGCAGCGCTGTGCTGGTGGCGTGCATACCAATCGTAGCAAACGGCTTGAGGCTCTTCGAGTAAGACGATCTTGTCCAGTCCGGCCAGTTGAGCGGCTTCGAGGGTCAGCTTACGCGCGGTTTCGTCAAATGATGCAGGAACGGTTACGACCACATCTTGGTCTTCCAGCTTATTACTTGGATGACGGTAGTTCCATGCTTGTCGGATATGGTTGAGATAGCTGGCACTGGCGATGACCGGCGATACTTTGTCGACATCTGCTGCCCCTGCCCAAGGAAGAATATCAGAGCGGCGATCGACCGCTTGGTGTGATAACCAGCTTTTAGCACTTGAGACCTGACGGCCTTCCACTTTGGCGCCCAGTTCACGAGCCCATTCGCCGATAATGACATGGGGAATATCGCCAGCAACGGGTTGTTCGTCCCAAGGTAATGTCAAATCAAGCGGAGATATCTGCCCTTGTGCGGGATGGTAACGAAAAGAGGGAAGCAGCGGCTTTCTAACCACTTCGCCAGGACCGATAAGCTGGTCAATGTCGAACAGGGACACGTTGGAATGTTGTAGGTCGTCAGTAATTTCACAGAATGCGACAACCGTATTGGTTGTACCTAAATCGATACCGACTAAAAAACGAGGCGATGCCATAGAACAAAACCCTTGTTTACGAGATAAGGAAAAGCGGCACCAAAAGGTGCCGCTTAAATTTTTATAGTGATTGTGTATTCGAGCTTGCGTCTTCGCGCACGTCAAACTCTACATGCCATTTTTGGCCGTTGTCGGCAGCGATAGCTTCTAGGTATAGCGTGCCGAGCTCAGTAACGCGTGAGGCTAGGGTAACCGGCACGACTTCGCCTTCACGGCGACCTTCGGTGACGGGTAGTGTTACCTGAATTTCTGGTAGCTCTTCTAGCTCTTCTGGTGCCCAGTGGTCAAGATGTGTTCCTGCCTCATCGTCGCGGCGAACCGTCGAGCCAAAGAACTGGAAGTTGACAGGCTGACCAATGATCAGGCCAAATTCCTGACTTGGGACATTAACTTGAGAGCCTTCTTCCATGCCAAAGGGTGCAACACATAATGCTTCCATTGGTGGAGCCATACCAGGAATGGCTGGCATCGCACTTTCGATACCCACATAGTAGCTTGAAGCAATACCGCCACGGATACGTACGCCCTGACCACGACGAACAGCGCCATAGTAAGAGGCACCACTTGCAACCGCAAGATCTAGGTCAACGCCAGTGAGTCGTTTTGCCATTTCACTGTCAGCATCAATCAACCACTCATTGATGGTCTCTTCAAGACGGTGAGCGAGCAAATTAGATTTAAGTACACCACCATTAAACAAGATAGCAGTAGGCTTAATAAAATCACTCGATGGTTGAGCACTGCCACCCATGCCAGGCATATTGGCAAAAGGATTGAACTCTTGAGCCGGATTCTCACCGTTTTGAGCATTGGCCTGTTTGGTTAAAAAGGCTGCGATGTGGCGTGTGATACCTGCATCCTGAGCGTAAGGCAGACCCATCTGAGTTAGAGCACCACGGTTACGCTGTACAGGTTGTTCAGTGACCGCCACTTTAGGGAAAAATCCATCAACAAGAGTTTGTTGAACTTCCTGCTGTGTCAGCTCAGTTTTTAGAGTTGCGCCTAGCAGCTTAGAGCCACGGCTAGGTACCACAATCGGGACCGACTGTAGCTCGCCATCGTTGAGAAGGGCCTCTTTTGCGTCACGACAAGCGTGTGTCATCGCTTGAACTTGCCACGGCTGAAGTTCTTTCCCTTCTTGAGCTAGTTTCATTTTCAAGCGATAGGCGAGGGCGAGATCCATGTTGTCACCGCCAAGAAGTATATGTTCGCCAACCGCGATACGATTCAGGGTGAGATTGCCTTCATCCTCAGTCACTTCAACCAAAGAAAGGTCGGTTGTACCACCACCGATATCGATAACCAGTACGATATCGCCAACAGAAACCTCATCGCGCCACTTGTCATTACTGTTATCAATCCAGTTGTACAACGCTGCCTGAGGCTCTTCAAGTAAAGTAAGGTGGACAAATCCAACGTTGCGAGCCGCTTCAGCGGTCAAATCACGTGCCGCTGGGTCAAATGATGCCGGTACGGTGATGGTAACGTCTTGCTCGGCAAGTGGATGATTTGGATTGCTGTAATCCCACGCTTGTTTTAGATGCTCCAAATAGAGCTCAGTCGCTCGCAGAGGTGACACTTTTTCAACCTCTTCTGGGCTGCCCGCGGGTAGGAAAGCGTCGCGTCGGTTTACACCACCGTGACACAGCCAAGATTTTGCGCTAGCAATCAAACGAATCGGTGTTTTTGAGCCTAGATTTCGCGCAATGGCACCTACGAGCGCGGTTGGCTCCGATGTCCATGGAAGGACTCGAGACACAGGGTTCATCTCGTGCTCATGAGGCTGATATAGGAACGAGCCCAACTGGTTACGATTTTCCACGGTGCCAGGTGCGGTTAACTGTGGAATCGCCATGACTTCAACACGCGCGTTTTCATCGGTTGTATCGACGTAAGATAGCACACAGTGCGTGGTACCTAAGTCGATACCCACACTAAACTTAGCAAGCGGTTCTTGAGTCGGTTGTTGAGCAATGCTTTGCGTTTCCATTACAGCTCTACCTCTGCAGGAGCAATAACTGTTGCGTCATAGTTCTCCGCCAGCTTTGGCAGATTCATCGCACTTGCTTTCCAGCCTTTGTGAACGAGTGTGCCATGGAATGGTGCATTGCCCGTTACGTTACCTGTAAGGCGAACTTGTTGTGGATTGAAACCTTCTTCAATCGTGATTCGTGTCTCTTCGTCTTCATTGCGAATATGTTCTAGTGTGACGTAGTCACTAAGCACTTTCTGGCCACCTGTGTGGATAACACGAGCGGCTGCGCCGACTTCTTCATCTGAGAATGAAGTCAGGTCTTCTTTGAGGAAATCAATCAATCGTGCTTCTTGCTGCATTAGCGCAAGGAGTTGCATCGCCGAGTCGGTTGAAGCGGTTGCAAGTTTTGATTCTACTTCGACGACTTTCTCGACGATTTTTTCTACTTCAACGACTTTTTCAACTTCAACGATCTTTTCGACAGGTTTTTCGACTTCGACGATTTTTTCAACTGGCTTCTCAACCACTTTCTCGATCACTTTAGATTTGCGAGATACCGCAATAAGAAGAAGTAAAACGCTTGATGCAGCGAGGCCTGCGTGAAGCATATCGAACGTTTGAGGGATCATTTGTAAATCGAACGTCATGACATTTCTCTTAACTATTTAATGAAAGGAGAGATTGGCTCAATCTCTGCTTTGGTTCTCAGCTTGGAACGAGAACCACGTTATTCTGATAAATTGGGGCAGATAGTAACATAATCAAGTCGCCATTCGGCTAGTAAAACAGGTCTTATCAGGAATTTTCGTCACCGTTTGGTCTGTTTTTGACCGAATTTTGCCGCAAAAAGAGGCATGCGCCACGAAACGTAAATTGTTTCATATCAAATTGTTGATTGCGCTTTAAGTCATCAATTGGATAGGGCTACAATGTGACCGATATTTCGACAAAGCAGTAAACATAAAATGCGTTATGCAACGACTAAATAAAAAGCACTTCCTTTATCCTTTCTTTACATTTCTCTTTTCTCTGTTCGTTGCATTTTATGCGGTTTACTTTGCGTATCAGTCACAACTGAAATATACCATCTCGTTAGTCGATAAACTGGCTGATCAGCAAGCAGAAAATCTCCAACAAGTCGTTGAGAGTGATCTCCATTTTATCGGTGCTGGGGCGAACTTTTTTCATTCTACGGAACCTCAGGATTGGGACAGATTTCCGGTTTTTGCTGATCGAGTCGTCTCGTCTTCACCAACGCTGATCGCTTTGCAGTGGATGCAACGTGTCGAGAAGCAGGATATTCCCAATCATATTGAACAGGTTCGGAAAACATTCCCTGATTTCAATATTTACACAGTGCCCAAAGATGGTGAGAAAACGACGGGCTATATCATGACGGATAACCAGCCTGTCTACACCGCGTCTGATGTTTACCCTCGCAGCCCAGAAAACATCCGTGTATTAGGTTACTACTCGTCGCGCGAGCGCTTTCAACGCGTACTGAATAACATTACGATGAAAGGCGAGCCAAGCGTATCGGATAAAGTTCGTTTGCTACAAGATGGTCTTGACAGGAGTATTGTGAAATCGGGTCTCCTTGTTTATCACCCAGTGTTCGACTTAGAAAACGAAGAGCAGCTGATTGGTGTGGTAATCGGTGTCATACGTTCAACCAAGTACTTTGAATCGATTGTGGTAAGAACCGCAACGGAACAGGACTTATTAGTACAGGTTACGGACATGGGGTTTGATGCCGAAGATGATCCTATCCTCTACCGTAGCCCGAACTGGGACCACACCCAAGGTATCGAGATCACTAAGCGAGTGGTGTTGCCCAATCGCGAATGGCTAGTCGATTTTAAACTCGACAGGCAGGTTACCCGCAATGACTCTTTGGTACTCGCCGCTATCTTTCTTTCAGGCCTAACGATTGCTTGTCTGTTGAGTTTTATCGTCTATTTGCTGGTGAGAGACAAAGAGCACTTAGCGGTACTTCTCGATGAGCGAACTCAGGAGCTACAGTTCCTTGTTGTGCATGACTCTTTAACGGGTATTTATAACCGTAGAGCGTTTAACCAGTATTTACGTGAGCTGGTCAAAACCAATCAGAGCTTTGCCCTGATCACCTTTGACATTGATAGATTTAAGTTAATCAATGATCACTTTGGTCATGTTGCAGGTGACGAAATGCTCGTGTGCGTAGCGAAACTGATTCAACAACATCTGATTAAAGAAGATATTTTTGTACGTATGGGCGGCGATGAGTTTTGTATTCTTTCTAAAGTCACGAACAAAGATCAGTTAAGAGATTATCTGAATGTAATTCGTTGTGCAGTCGCTGAACTTGTGCATACCCATGGTGGACAAAAGATTCGTTGTACATTGAGTATTGGCGCAGCAATTAGACGTCACGAAGACGAGGAGAGCATAATGCAAGCCTCTGACGCACAATTGTACAAGAGTAAACAGACTGGCCGTAATTGTGTATCAATCGCGGAATAACTGAACACTCAACGGCTAAGCAGTCGAGTTTTTCAAATTTCTGATGTAGAATTTTGCGCTTTCACAATATTGTCAACAAAGGCGAACCATGAACCATAACCGTGTTGTTTGTTTCGATTTGGAAATGTGCTGTTGGAATGAAAACGGTGTCGGTACCACTGGCGAAATTATTGAAGTCGGGCTTGCAGAAATTGATCTTGCTAGCGGTGAAATTGTTAAGAGAGCTCAGTACTACGTTAAACCTGAGCACGATGAAGTGTCGCTGTTCTGTTCTCAATTGACCGGAATTACACCGCGAAAAATAGAGAAGCAAGGGCGTCCGCTTAGTGAAGTGATTAAGTCGATGGTGAAAAACTTTGGTGGCACAAATAAGATATACGCAGCTTGGGGGCGAGATGATCGCGTGTTGCGTGCGGAGTGCAAAACAAAAGGGATTGATATGCCCTTCAATGAATTCATCAACCTTGCCACTCTATATCGGATTCAAAACCGCTTGAAAGATAAGAGAATTGGTCATAAAGCCGCTCAAGAAAGCAAAGGTATTGAGTGGGAAGGTCGTCAGCACTCTGGTTACGTAGACGCGTACAACTTAGCTAAGCTGGCACTGACAATGCTGTGATAAAAACGAAGGGAGCTCACGCTCCCTTTTCTATTTTTGGTCAGTGACCGACAACTTGGCGCGAATAAATTCACTGTGGTCAACGTAGAGTAACTCGGCTGTTTTTCGAATCACTGAGTCTTCTAATGGATCGATTTCTCCATCGGCGTTCGCCACTTGCCACATCGCTTGTATCAAATCAAAACGTTTTTCTTGGCTCAGTTCTCTGAGTTGAGAGGTGAATTCATAGAGTGATGAAGCCTCTCTGCTGTTTTGCTCCGCTCGCGCGAGCAGACTTATTGCCTGATTTTCATCAATAGCGAGAAGTTTTTCGAGCAGGTGTCTCTTGGCTATTTTTTCTTGTTCACTGACCTGATGATCGGCACCGGCAACCTCGCACAGCAGAGAAGCGATAGCCAGATTTGGCTCGCCTGTTTTAGCGTGTCCCAGATCTTGACCATCAAGGAGTTGTTTAAAGAGTTGGGTAATGGAATTCAACATAGTCGTTGCCTCAAATTCGTCTCTACAGCTATAGATAGTGATGAATAGCTGCAATAACAAGTCACTTTACATAAACCTTACTTTTCCTT
The DNA here is from genome assembly GCF_050113875.1 of Vibrio sp. TRT 1302. Taxonomy (NCBI): domain Bacteria; kingdom Pseudomonadati; phylum Pseudomonadota; class Gammaproteobacteria; order Vibrionales; family Vibrionaceae; genus Vibrio; species Vibrio sp. TRT 1302. The sequence continues at coordinate 487,292 of NZ_JBNJOF010000002.1, forward strand.
TATCGGAGGAAAGTCCCATTCAACGCCTTCTGCGGTCAAAATCGAAACTCGCGATGGTTTGCCATGATGATCAAGTTTCAACTCACCAATTGCGCTGGTGTTAACTAATCTACGTGTTCCTGGAGTCTCTGGATCGCGCTTCTTGATTTTTAGCCGCTTACGTTTGGTGAGAAAGTTTAGCGGTGAGCGCGGGGAATAGAGTAAACGGTCGGCATGATCGCAGATGGCCAGCAGAGGTTCTGGAAATTGATTTTTAAAACCGCTGCAGGTGATTTGGTATATGTTTGGACTGTTACGTCGAAACCTTAGTTTGATGTCGTAAGCAAAGGAGTAGTGAACATCACCCGACAGAATCACAAAATTGGTCGGTGTTTTGGTGTGAGTAAAGATACTGAGTAGTGTGTTCGCACTTCCTGGGTGCGCCATCCAGTTTTCCGCATCAATCACCAAAGGTTGTCCAATCACGGTGGCTGCTTTCTGCAAAGCTTCGATCACTTTAACGCCAAACATTGGCGCAGCCGACACCACTACGACCTTATCTTGATGCATTAGCTCATGTTGAAACTCGATCAAGGCTTCCCAATCCATCAATCCGGAAGGTTTGTTCATTCGAGATTCGGACCGCCAGCGTCGAGTTCTGGTATCCAACACGACAACTTTTGGGGAACTGTGAATGGTGTAATGCCAGCGTTCAAAAGTATATAGATAGCGGATAAAATCATCTTGTGCGTGGCAATCAGGTTGTTGGATAAAGCGATTCGCCACATCAAGAAACTCTTGGTTGAAGTTGTCAGGCTCGTTTCCCCAGCCTTGGCAGAGCCAGTAAGCAATTAACCCATTTCCAATGATCCGGTTTGAAAGAGGGTGGCTGTACGCCGCCTTTTCCCATCCGATAGTGAGGTTCCAGTCATCGGTGACATCGTGGTCGTCGAAAATCATGTAGGTAGGGATGTGGGCGAACAATCTTTGTACCATAGGTAAGCCAGTGACAAATTGGCTTATGATCGCTTTTTCCTCACGCCACTTCTGTTGAAATTTTGGTGATATTGATTGGCCACCATGTACAAATCCTGCGTCGAGCAAGCGATCCATATTGACGCAATTCCAAAGAGCGGGTGACCAAACCAACAGATACATCGCGAAGAACTCAGAGAAGGTAACCAGATGATTCTCTGCTTCGCGAGAACTGAATATTGGCGCGTTTCGATGTGGCAACAGTTTGGTTAACCAATGACCGTCGTCAACATAGTGCGGGAGGAGTTTGTCTCTCGAATAATAGCAGTTTGGGTGTGCAAACAACTGCTCGCTCGAGGAGAAAGGCGCGCCTTCGAAGCGCTCGTCTGGTAAGCCGAGAAGTTGAATGGTTTGAATAATGGCATCCAGCGTTGGGCCAGCAACATGGTCTGCGTAGATTTGATCACCACTCATCATTAGCAAGTCAGGACGTTGTTGCAACTCTTGAGTCGCGACTTTTTTATCCGCCGCAACGAGTGCGTCTTTGCTTGGATGGTGAGGATTACGGCAAGAACCATGAAGTATATAGTCAGCTTTGGTTGAGATACGAAATGTTAGTGAGGCTTCATCCTCGTACAGCAGATAGGGGCAAAGTTCCGTTATTGCGCCATACTGCGTCACAAACTGGTAGCTAAGGGCAACATCGGTCGGAAATTGGCCTCGGAAGTGTGCCAAGGTGACATAGCAGTGCGTACCAAGCGGTAACTGGTTACATTGCTCGAGGTCTTGGCTGTAAATTTGACCTTGGCTCGGTTCTAAATTGAGTTCAAATTTGCCTTGCAGTGGTTCACTGGTAACCAGCCAAAACACCAATTCGTTGGCGGTTGTTTTTCTTAATATAGGGCCTGCGATGACAAAGGGTAACTTACTATTCATTGACTACTCAGTGGGTGGCTCAGGGACTTCAGGGTCTTCCAGTATTTCGATGATGTCTGAGCTGGAAAGTTCATGACCCATGAGAAAAAGAGCCAGCATGGCATCTGCTTTCGTTTTCGTGTCCGAACTTTCTTCAAGAATTTGTTCAAAGCGATGGCGGATCATGGCGACTTCATGTTCGACAAAACCGCGACCTTCCTCTTCTCCCTGAGTCTCTTCTGGTGCTGAGTCGAAATGCAAAAACATCATTTCGCCATCTTGTGACGTATCAATCAGGCGCTCTGGTAGCCAGATCTCACCTGTTACGATGTCTGGATCACTCCCTTCTGGCAGTGAATTTAATAAACTTTTTAGTTCAGATGCTTTCACAATATTTTGATTTAGTGGATCATATATACATATTTTAACGACGAATGACGAAGAAACATAAGTATTAACTGCGATGTTTAGTTAGATTTTGGCTCTCTTCGTCACTTTTGGACCAATAATGACATTTAATAAACGTCTCATTGCCCTAACCGCCATGGCTAGCAGCATGACATCAATGCAACTGCTCGCAAGCCAAGATGCTTCAATCGGAGAACAAGATTGGGGTATAGCAGCAGTGTATCGAATGGCGTCGATTCCTTTTAATACTCAGAGTGAGGATCAGACCGTCAGCACGTTTGTTCCCCTGATGTACTTTAATAATGACCATTTTTTCGTCAACGGACTTGAAGGTGGTGCTTATCTTTACACGTCGGACGATGAGCGTTACCAGTTGAATGGTTTAATGCGCTTACGTTTTGTCGATATTCCAGCGTCGGCACAAAATGCTCTCCAAGGAGATACCTTCGATTTTGGTGCTCAACTGAGATACCAAATCGACGAGCAGTGGCAACTGGATAGCGAACTGATGTCTGATTCAGATTCTCGTATTCATGCCAACCTCACGGCCTCTGGGTATTATGAATTTGGCGATTGGGAGTTGGAGCCCCATCTCACTGTGCGCTATAAAGGTGCTGATTTTAACAGCGAGTATTACGCCTTTTCGAGCCTGACGAATGAACAAATCGGCGCAGGGGTGGATGTTAACCTTGGGGTAAGTGCGCGCTACCATGTTTACTCAAACTTGTACTTGCTTGGCGCGACCAGTGTCACGCGTCTCGATAATAATGCTTATAACGCTTCTGCCATTAACGACCGATATCAAGGTGAAGTATATCTTGGCTTTGGATTCTTTAATGACAAGAGCAAAGCGCCAAAATCCGAGCTAACCAACAAGCGTTATTTCAGGGTTGCAAATGGTTGGGCTACGCCATCCAATATCGGTGAGATTATGAAATTTAACACCGAGAAAGATCCCTATAATAACCAACTGACTTCGTTGTTTTATGGACACCCATTAACCGATGAGATCTTTGGCGTTCCGCTTGATATCTATTTCACGCCGGGTATCGTTCACCATTGGTCATCAGACGTTCAATCGTCAGCCACTGAATATGTTGCGGCGATTAAGGCGTATTACACCGTTGACTGGCCAACCAAATGGCGCTTTGGTTTCGCAGAGGGTATCTCTTATATCGACAGTTTTACTTACATCGAACATGAAGAGATGAAGTCGAAAGGTTATACACCTAGTAACTATTTGAACTATCTTGATTTTTCTTTTGATGTCAATGTTGGGGATCTGTTCAATAGCCGCGATTTCGATAAAGTTTGGGTCGGATACTCTTTGCATCATCGCAGCGCGATTTTTGAAAAAGCATCTCAATACGGACGCATCAAGGGTGGCAGTAACTACAATTCCATCTACGTCCAGATTGATTTTTGATCCAAGCCGATTAGGTTGGTCAAACTCTCAAAACCGAGCGGCAGTGATGTCGCTCGGTTTTCCTCGCCATTAAAACTCTAACGAGCCCATGAGAGTGCTTCTTTGGAACGGTTTACTCGTATAACAGTACCTCTGTTTAGACGCTAACATGTTTGCAGAACAGAGTGGTGTAAGCCTGACGTTAAGTTGTGTGATACAATTCGCACGCTTTTGAATGAGAAATAAAAATAGGAAATGCTTTGACTTCGTCACAGCCAAAAAAAGAGACCAACATGACTGCATCAACAAATAGCGCAGCCACGTTACGTAAAGCCCTAAATGAGTGCATGCTGCGCGACCGCTTCCGTTTGAGTAAGCGTATTTCGGGTGCCAGTAAAATTAAGAATGACGCCTCACGTTCTGCCGTATTTGATGAGATTGCGCTTGATATTGCCAAGTCTATGATGGAAGCAGAGCAGCGAGGGCATAGCTCACCGACAATCGAATACCCTGAAATCCTCCCCGTCAGCCAGAAAAAAGACGATATTGCGAAAGCGATAGCAGAGAATCAGGTAGTGATCGTAGCAGGTGAGACCGGTTCAGGAAAAACGACACAGCTGCCAAAAATTTGTGCCGAACTCGGGCGTGGAAAATATGGTCTGATTGGTCATACGCAGCCTCGACGTCTTGCGGCGCGCTCTGTCGCCAGTCGTATTGCAGAAGAGATGGAAACGCAGCTCGGTGAGTTTGTGGGTTATAAAGTTCGTTTTAACGACCAAATCTCGGACAATACACAGATCAAGTTAATGACGGACGGTATTCTACTGGCTGAAATTCAGCATGACCGTTTTCTGAACCAGTATGACACCATCATTATCGATGAAGCGCATGAACGCAGTCTAAACATCGATTTTATTCTAGGCTACCTCAAAGAGCTGTTACCGCGTCGTCCGGATTTAAAGATTATTATCACGTCTGCAACGATCGATCCGGAGCGATTCTCTAAGCATTTTGGTAACGCACCGATCATCGAAGTTTCGGGGCGTACTTACCCTGTTGAAACACGCTACCGTCCACTTTTTGGTGATGACGATGTTGACCGTGACCAATTGCAGGGCATTTTTGATGCGGTTGACGAGCTTTGTGAAGAGGGTCTGGGTGATATCCTGATCTTTATGAACGGTGAACGTGAAATCCGTGATACCGCTGATGCGTTAGCAAAACGCAATCTAAAGAGCACAGAAATTGTGCCTTTGTATGCGAGATTGTCAGCTGGTGAACAGAACAAGATTTTTCAGCCACATGCTGGGCGTCGAATTGTGTTGGCAACCAACGTAGCCGAAACATCATTGACGGTACCAGGTATTAAATACGTGATTGACCCTGGTACCGCGCGTATCAGTCGTTATAGTTACCGAACTAAGGTACAGCGTCTTCCAATTGAGCCAGTTTCTCAAGCAAGTGCCAATCAGCGTAAAGGTCGATGTGGTCGTGTTGAGGAAGGGATCTGTATCCGTTTGTATTCAGAAGAGGATTTTAATGCTCGTCCAGAGTTTACGGATCCAGAAATCCTACGTACAAACCTAGCTTCAGTTATCCTGCAAATGACGGCACTGGGACTGGGTGATATTGAAGCTTTCCCATTTGTCGAAGCGCCAGATAAGCGAAATGTCCAAGATGGTGTTCGTTTGCTGGAAGAGTTGGGTGCGATCAATGAAAAAGCGAAAGACCCGAAAAAACGTCTGACGCCGATTGGACGCCAATTAGCCAGATTGCCTATCGATCCGCGCTTGGCACGCATGGTACTTGAAGCGCCTAAATATGGTGCACTTAAGGAGCTGATGATCATAGCGTCCGCGCTGTCGATCCAAGATCCTCGTGAGCGTCCAAGTGACAAGCAACAATCTTCGGATGACAAGCACCGTCGCTTCTTCCATGAAGATTCAGATTTCATGACTTTGGTAAACCTTTGGGATTACATTCAGAAGCAACAAAAGGCATTGACGGGCAATCAGTTCCGCAAACAGTGCAAGCAAGATTATTTGAACTACTTACGTGTTCGTGAATGGCAGGATGTCTACTTCCAAGTCCATCAATCAATGCGTGAAATGGACTTTAAACTCAATGACGAACCGGCGAGCTACCAAGGTGTGCACAGTGCGATTTTAGTTGGTTTGCTTTCTCACATTGGTATGAAAGACCAAGAGAAAAACGATTATCAAGGCGCACGTAACGCTCGTTTTCATATTTTTCCAGCCTCAGGTCTGTTTAAAAAACAGCCGAAATGGATCATGTCGGCAGAGCTGGTCGAGACCTCCAAGCTATGGGGTCGTATTATCGCCAAGATTCAGCCAGAGTGGATTGAGCCTTTAGCGAAGCACCTAATTAAACGCAGTTACAGCGAACCACATTGGTCGAAGAAACGCGCTGCGGTAATGGCTCACGAAAAAGTGATGCTTTACGGCGTACCTATCGTACCAAAGCGTTTGGTTAACTACGGCAACATTGATCCAGTAGTCAGCCGTGAACTCTTTATTCGCAGTGCTTTAGTGGAAGGAGAGTGGGAAACCAAACATGCTTTCTTCAAGCAAAACCGTAAGTTATTGCAGGAAGTTGAAGAGCTCGAACACAAATCTCGTCGTCGTGACATTCTGGTTGACGATGATGAACTGTTTGATTTCTACGATCAGCGCGTGGGCACCGAAGTTGTGTCTGGCAAACATTTTGATACTTGGTGGAAGAAAGCATCGAAACAAAATTCAGAGCTACTGAATTTTGAAAAAGAGATGCTATTTAAAGGCGATGCCAGTCATGTCACCGATCTGGATTACCCTAACTTCTGGCACCAGAATGGGTTAAAACTCAAACTAAGTTATCAGTTTGAGCCTGGCGAAGATAACGACGGTGTAACGGTTCATCTGCCGCTGCCAATATTAAACCAAGTAGAACCAGCGGGTTTTGATTGGCAAATTCCTGGCTTACGTCATGAGTTGGTGGTCAGCCTCATCAAGTCGTTACCGAAGACTATCCGTAAGAACTTTGTACCAGCCCCTAACTACGCTGATGCATTTTTAGCACGTTCGACGCCTTTTGAGGCGCCATTGCTCGATTCATTGGAGAAAGAGTTACGTCGAATGACGGGGGTAGAAGTACTTCGCGAAGATTGGAATCTAGAGCAAGTTCCAGACCACTTGAAGGTGACTTTCCGTGCCGTTGATCATCGCAACCGCAAGCTCAAAGAGCATCGTAACCTTCATGAACTCAAAGAGAGCTTAAAAGATAAGGTGCAGGAAACCCTTTCAAAAGTGGCTGACGATGATATTGAGCAGCAGGGTTTGCACACTTGGAGCTTTGGCGAGCTACCGAAAGTTTATCAGCAGAAACGTGGTGGTTATGACGTTAAAGCTTACCCAGCAATTGTTGACAGCAAAGACAGCGTCGAAATCAAGCTATACGAAACCGAGTATGAGCAAATTTCAGCGATGAAAGCCGGTCAGCGCCGTTTGATATTGTTAAACGTACCGTCACCGATTAAATATCTGCACACCAACTTGCCAAACAAATCGAAGCTCGGTTTGTACTTCAACCCTTACGGTAAAGTTCTCGATCTCATCGATGACTGTATCGCTTGTGGTGTTGATAAGTTGATAGAAGAGAAAGGTGGTTTGGTGTGGGAGCCAGAACAGTTCGAACAGCTAAAAGAGCATGTACGCGCTGAATTAGGTGACACTGTGGTAGAAATTGCTCAGCAAGTTGAGACAATTTTGACAACTGCTTTTAATATCAATAAGAAGCTGAAAGGCAAGATTGATTTTACGATGGCTTTTGCCCTGTCTGACATTAAAGCGCAAATTGAAGGGTTAATCTTCAAAGGTTTTGCGACAGAATGTGGTTGGAAACGTCTACCCGATATTCTTCGCTATATGAAGGCCATTGAGCGTCGGATGGAAAAACTGCCGATCGACCCTAACAAAGATCGTTTGCACATGCTCAAGATAGAGTCGGTCACCAATGATTACAAAGAGCTGCTTAACAAGATACCTAAGGGTGTTGCCGTACCTGATAACGTCAAAGAAGTGCGTTGGATGTTAGAGGAATTAAGGGTGAGTTTCTTTGCTCAGCAACTTGGTACGCCATATCCGGTATCGGACAAACGAGTTAAAATGGCAATTGATGCCTGTTAGGTATGCAAATTGCATCAGTAAATATACAGTTCGGAATTTTGACAAATACGGCAGAAGCTTGCCAGCCTAAGCTTCTGCAACTTATAACTAGAGAAGGTTTATTATGAAAAAGACACTACTCGCGCTAGCTCTGATTGGCGCATCAGCTACAGCTTCTGCGGACTCTTGGATTTACGGCAGCGCAAGTGTGGGTCAAGCGGATCTGGGCAACGAATCATCGACCTCGTACAACGTTCACGTTGGTACAGGCATTCTTCCATTCATCGGCTTGGAAGCGGGTTACCAAAACTTTGGTGATTTTGACAATGTGAATTATGGTGGTGTAGTACGTGATCTTGAAGGTTCAGCTGTTTACTTCGCAGCAAAACCAAGCATCGATTTCGGTCCGCTTCACGTTTACGCAAAAGCGGGTATTCACTCTTACGAACTGACTGGTCGAAATAGCGATTTCAAAGAAGACGAAATTGACATGATGTACGGTGTTGGCGCTGAGTACTTTGTAATGGGCCCAATTTCACTAGGCGCAAGCTACAGCGTATTTTCAATGAAAGAAGAAGACGTTAAGAACTTCTCTCTTAACGCGACTTTCCACTTCCTATAATCAATAGGATAGAATGACGTAAAGCCTGACTCCGGTCAGGCTTTTTTTTTGCAAACTCGATAGGGAAACGGTTTCTATCTGTATCAACTAGCGATAGTCTAATGAGGCATTGTTAAGCGAACCCCGCTGCAACTTGATAATCACAAGGCCGTGTTATGCAATCGCAAATCCCAGTTCGTAACGATTCAGCATCGACAGCGACGTTTTCAAAACCTGACAACAAGAATCTCAGCATATTGCTAGAGTTAATGACCTTTATCAGGCCTTATAAGCTCAAAGTGGCGGCGGCGCTGATTGCTCTCGTTTTTACCGCCTCGTTGACACTGGCAGTAGGCCAAGGGGTAAGAGTGTTAATCGACCAAGGATTTGCTCAGCAGTCGATTGAAGAGCTCAATAGCGCGATCGTTTTTATCTTACTAATCACACTGCTGATTTCCGCAGGGACATTTTTCCGTTTTTACCTCGTGTCATCAGTCGGTGAACGTGTCAGTGCCGACATCCGCCTTGCGGTGTTTAATCATGTTATCACGCTACACCCAAGCTACTTCGAGACCAATGGCAGTGGTGACATCATGTCTCGTATTACCACCGACACTACCTTGCTGCAAAGTATCATTGGATCCTCTTTCTCTATGGCAATGCGCAGTGCGTTAATGTGTGTTGGGGCAATCATCATGTTGTTTGCCACCAACATCAAACTGACCTTGATCGTGCTTGCCAGCGTGCCTTTTATACTTGTGCCAATCCTATTTTATGGGCGGAAAGTTCGTGCATTATCTCGTCAGAGTCAGGACTCAATGGCCGACGTCGGGAGTTACGCCGGAGAAGCGATTGAACAAATAAAAACCGTACAAAGCTACAGCCGAGAATCCCAAGAGAAAGCATTTTTTGCCAATGAAGTTGAACGCGCTTACTCCATTGGTCGTAAACGGGTAAAGCAGCGAGCGATACTCATCTCTGGCGTTATCGTCATTGTTTTCAGCGCTATATCGGGCATGTTGTGGGTTGGCGGTAGCGATGTGATTAATGGGGCAATGAGTGCAGGCGATCTCGCAGCATTTGTCTTCTATGCTATCATGGTGGCGTCTTCACTTGCCACGATTTCAGAAGTGATGGGAGAGCTACAACGCGCGGCTGGGGCAACGGAACGTTTGATAGAGATTCTTCAGGTCGAAAGCCACATTACCGCGCCCGTTGAAACTAAGCTGATCCCCGCCACACTCAGCGCCGATGTGACTTTCGAGGCAGTTAACTTTCATTACCCTTCAAGACCGGATCAAGCGGCACTGAAACAGCTCAATTTAGCCGTTGAAGAAGGGAAAGTCCTCGCTTTAGTCGGGCCTTCTGGCGCTGGCAAAACGACGCTGTTCGAACTTCTTCAGCGATTCTATGACCCTCAGAGTGGACGAGTAACGTTAGGGGGAGTCGATGTCCGTGATTTCTCGCCGAGCGATTTGCGCCAAAGAATGGCATTGGTACCGCAGCAGCCAGCCCTTTTTAGTCATGATGTTTTTCACAACATCCGCTACGGCAATCCTCAAGCGACAGATGAGCAAGTCATCGCTGCCGCTAAAAAGGCGCACGCTCATGAATTTATTGTCGATTTGCCACAGGGCTATAACAGCTTTTTGGGGGAGCGGGGCGTACGCCTTTCGGGCGGGCAACGACAACGAATTGCCATCGCGCGAGCGATTCTAAAAGATCCCAACATCTTGCTGTTAGATGAGGCAACCAGTGCACTAGATAGCGAGAGTGAACATCACGTTCAACTTGCATTGGAAGAACTTATGCAAGGGCGCACAACCATCATCATTGCTCACCGTCTCTCGACAATCAAACACGCAGATAAGATTGCGGTACTCGATCAAGGCAAATTGGTTGATGTTGGCAATCACGACTCACTGATGAAGAGTTGTGAACTATACCAGCGTCTGGTTGAGCTGCAGTTCAAACACCTTCACTGACAATAATTATGCTTGGTTTAAGCCTGTTGTTTGAGTTTGCACCTATACAAGCGTGAAACCCGCAGAGAAGTGTTATGGCGACAAAACAGCGAAACATACCGACACACAGAATATCGCGTTTTGGCGAGCTTGCCTCTTTGGCCACGCGTGTTGCCGGCAACGTGCCAAGCGAATATTCATCGTCTTGTCAAGCCATATCTGACACTTTAGGTGAGCAAATTAGAGAGAAGCAGAGCATGAAATCATAATGTTCTCGACATCGCTCCGGTGGCTGTCAAAGTATTGCCGATACAAAAAAGCCACTCAATCGAGTGGCTTTAACAACAGTAACTGTGTGAAACATTAAGCTTGTTGCTGTTTCAACTCTTGTTGTGCTTCTTCTTCAATAAGCGCGTCGACGATAACCGCACACGCTGCATCACCAGTGATGTTTAGAGCAGTACGAATCATATCGAAGATACGGTCTAGAGCGAACAGTAGCGGTAGACCTTCAATTGGAATACCAGCTGCTAGAAGTACAGCAACTACAAGGAATGATGGTCCAGGAACACCCGCTTGACCAACCGCACCCAGTGTAGAGGTCACGATGATCGCGATGTAAGCGCCCATACCTAGGTCGATATTGAATAGCTGAGCAAAGAAGATTGCCACTAGACCGTAGTAAATAGCGTTACCAGACATGTTGATTGTTGCACCTAGAGGCAGAACAAACGACGCGGTAGAGTTTCTCACACCCAGTTCATTTTCAACGGTATCCATTGTAACAGGAAGCGTCGCCATAGATGACGCTGTTGAAAGTGCAACCGCTTGTGGTTTCTTCATAGCAACAAGGAATTTTTTCGCTGAAGTCTTAGTGAAGATATGAACCATTAATGGGTAAGCGATGAAGCCGAAGATCATGATAGCGGCAACGTAAACAACGAATAGTTTGAAGACGACCATTAGAGCGCCAAAACCAAACGTACCAACCGCTTCAGCCATCAGCCCGAATACACCAATTGGCGCAATGATCATGACTTTGTTGATCATCCATACCATTGCATCAACAATACAGTTCACGCCATTCATGATTGGTTCGCGACGCTCTTTTGACTGCTTAGAAATTGCAATACCAAAGAACATACAGAAAACCAGAATCTGAAGGATGTTTGCTTCGTTAAGTGATTGGAAAACGTTAGTTGGGATCATACCAGTGATGGTTGCCCAGAAAGTAGGTAGTTCACCTTTAGAAGCGTATTCTGCTGAGAACATGCCTTCAACGCCTGATACGTCGATGCCAAGTCCAGGCTTGAATACTTCACCCATAAACAGAGCAAGTGCAACGGCTAATGCTGAAGTTAGACCGAAGTAACCTAAAGTTACTAGACCTACTTTACCAGCAGACTGGCTGTTACCTAGGCCTGCCGCACCTGAGATCAGGGCAACCGCAACTAAAGGAATAACCAGCATTTTGATTAGGTTAATAAATATCGCACCAAGTGGAGCGAACATGGTAGCGCTGTCACCCATGAAGGCACCAACGGCAGTACCCAGGATCATGGCAATAACGACTTGTACGCCAATGTTGCTTAGTAAATTCTTTTGTTTTAACACTTCCATAACCTCTGTGCTAAGAAAATTTAAATTCCTAGAATTACCCACCAAGAGAAAACTTGCAATTGGATAATAATTTCGTCTTGCGTTGTACACTTAAATTTTACATTTAGCAATATCGAAGAGGGCATGTTCAACGGATTATTCGATGATTTATTGACGAGTGCTAATTTTTTGCTCAATAGCAACCGTTTGCTATTTGATGTGGTGATGATTTAGGGCTGAATGATTGCTTATATCGGCTGGTTAGAAGTGGCAAGAAAAGGTGGGATTTGTTAAAAAAAAGATCAGCTTTTTACGATTGATAAGAAGCTGATCTCATAGCAGTTTAGATGGCTAACACGTTACTTATGTGTTGCTGACTTCATTGAGGAAACAAAATTTGCTAGTTGATTTAACATTTGCTGTGGATCATCAAGGTTATTTTCGATGATTTTGACCACGGCAGAGCCCGAAATCGCCCCCGCAGCACCAGATTCAATAGCCTGCTTTACCTGAGCGGGTTCTGAAATACCAAATCCTAGCAACGCTGGTGGCGCATCAAAGCGGTTTAGTTTCTCTAGCATGTCTCCAACAGGCATGTTGGCTTTGGTTTCTGCACCCGTAACACCCGCACGAGAAAGCAGATAGGTATAGCCACCACCCAATTGAGAAACTTGTTTAAGCGTCTCGTCACTCGCCGTTGGCGGTGCGATAAAAATTGGATGAATGCCAAACTTTTCAGCCGCTGCGACAAACTCGCTACTTTCGTTGGTCGGAACGTCTGCGATAAGCACAGAGTCAATACCTGCATTCGCGCAGCGTTGGTAAAAGTTTTCAATTCCACGTGAATAAACTAGGTTCGCGTACATAAGCAGACCAATTGGAAGGTCTGGATATTTGCTACGAATCTTCGCGATCATATCAAAGCAGATATCGGGTGTTGCCCCCGCCTCAAGCGCACGAATGTTTGCCCCTTGAATGGTAGGACCGTCTGCCAGAGGATCTGAGAATGGAATACCTAACTCAAGGGCATCTGCACCAGATTCAACCAAGGTTTCCATGATTTTTAATGATTGCTCAGGGTTAGGATCGCAAACCGTTACGAACGGAACGAAAGCACCTTGATTGGCATCGTTTAAGCGCGTGAATAGCTTTTCATAACGGTTCATTAGATCGCTCCTTTTTGTTGCAGAATGTCATGGACAGTGAAAATATCTTTATCTCCACGACCAGAAAGGTTAACCACAAGTAATTGTTCTTTTTCAGGGTTTTCACGTGCCATTCGCAACGCGTGAGCTAATGCGTGAGATGATTCTAACGCCGGAATAATCCCTTCGTTACGTGCAAGCTCTTGGAATGCTTCCAGCGCTTCATCGTCCGTGACGTTATCGTATTCAGCTCGACCAATCGCGTTCAAGTAAGCATGCTGTGGACCCACAGAAGGGAAGTCTAGGCCGGCAGAGACAGAGTACGACTCTTCAACTTGGCCATGCTCATCCTGCATCAAGGGAGCTTTCATACCAAAGAAGATACCTGTTTTACCATGTTTCAGTGGTGCGCCATGTTGGTCAGTATCGATACCCTTACCCGCAGGTTCAACACCAATCAGGCGAACACTCTCTTCTTCAATGAAATCAGCAAACATACCAATAGCGTTTGAACCGCCTCCGACACAGGCGATGACTGCATCTGGGAGACGTCCTTCACGAGCCAAAATCTGGTTTTTGGTCTCTTCACCGATCATGTGTTGGAATTCGCGCACTATGGTTGGGAATGGGTGAGGGCCTGCCGCAGTGCCAAGTAGGTAGTGTGCTTCTTCATAACTGGCAGACCAGTCACGCAATGCTTCGTTACATGCGTCTTTGAGTGTCGCTGAGCCAGAGTGAACAGGAATGACTTCTGCACCCATAAGTTTCATTCGGAATACGTTAGGGCTTTGACGTTCGACGTCTTTCGCACCCATGTAAACACGGCACTTGAGACCAAGCAATGCACATGCAAGAGCGGTAGCAACACCGTGTTGACCAGCTCCTGTTTCCGCGATGATTTCGTGTTTACCCATGCGTTTTGCCAGCAGGGCTTGTCCTAACACTTGGTTAGTTTTGTGTGCACCACCGTGCAGTAGATCTTCACGTTTTAGGTAAAGTTTGGTTTTGGTGCCTTTGGTTAAGTTACGCGTCAAGGTCAAAGCAGTCGGACGGCCTGCATACTCTTGGAGCAGAGACATGAATTCGCTTTGGAACTCAGGGTCTTTCTGTGCGTCGATAAATGCTTGTTCAAGCTGATCCAGTGCTGGAACGAGAATTTGTGGTACATACTGACCACCATATTCGCCAAAGTAGGCATCAAGTTTTGCCATGGTGTTTAATTCCTTTAATTTTGTCCAACGTGAAGCAACTCACGTCGCTGATAATTTAGTAGTTTCTAATCGCAATAAAAGCTTGTTCGAGTTTGTCTGCGTCTTTTTTACCCGGAGAGTGCTCCACGCCTGAGTTAAGGTCGAGTCCAAGGCATCCTTGCTCTGCCGCTTTTTGGGCGTTGAAAGGAGTGATACCACCTGCGAGCATGACTTTGGATGGAGCGCCAATTAACGACCAGTCGAACACTAGGCCAGTCCCGCCAACTTGTGATCCGACTTTGGTATCGAGTAAATGTCGGTCGATGTTTTCATTCAGTAGGACAGGAACGGATTGATTCACACCATACGCTTTCCAAATTTCTACTTGTGGTGGCAGTGCAGATTTCAGTTGATTTACAAATGCTTGGTCTTCACTACCGTGCAATTGAACAGCGGCTAAACCTAGGTCACACACGGTGCCGACTATGGTTTCTAAACTGTGATTTTGGAACACGCCGACATAATTGAGCGGGGCTCCGCTCATCGTCAGACGTGCGCTTTCCTGATCGACATAGCGTGGAGACTGTTCAACAAAAATTAATCCGCCAAAAACGGCACCAGATTGATAGGCTTTCGCGGCGTCGTTAGGGTGGGTGAGGCCACAGACTTTATTCTCGCCCATAGTTACTTTACGAACGGCCAGTTCTAAGTCATCTTCAGCCATCAAAGAACTGCCAATCAAGAAACCATCAGCATATTGGCTAAGGTCACGAACTTGTTGATGAGTATAAATTCCTGATTCAGAGATAATAATGGCATCAGGTGCGAGCTCACGGATGGTTGGAGCAAGTTGTTTGGTACGGTTCAAATCCGTTGTAAGGTCGCGTAGGTTACGGTTGTTAATGCCAATCACTTTTGCGCCTAATGCGACGGCACGTTGCAACTCTTCCTCATTGCTAACTTCCGTCAGAACACCCATATCAAGAGAGTGAGCGACTTCAGCTAACTCAACATATTCGTTGTCATCCAATACCGATAACATCAGCAGGATGGCATCAGCGAAGTAGTGGCGTGCAAGATAAACCTGATAGCTATCAATCATAAAGTCTTTGCACAGAATAGGCTGCTTGGCTTGCTTCCTTACCTGAGGCAAAAACTCAAAGTTACCTTGGAAGTACTTCTCATCAGTCAGTACTGAAATTGCATCCGCATGGTTGTTATAAACACTAGCAATGTAATCTAGGTCGAACTCTTCACGGATTAAGCCTTTAGACGGAGATGCCTTCTTACATTCCGTAATAAAGACGGTTTTTTGTTGACTGAGCGCCTGATAGAAACTGCGATCTGATGCAACCAGTGTATCTTTGAATGAGGCTAAGGGTTGGGCTTGTTTACGTTCAGCGACCCATTGGTGCTTGTCTCTAACAATTTTTGCCAATACTTCTGCCATCTCAGCTTCTTTCACTGAAACGTGCTCGGATAATTTATCTTTCACCTGAGTCATTGTGCTTACCTTGTACTGCCGTTGTTATGCATGTGCTGCGAGTTGCTGAACTAACTGGTACGCCTTACCGGAGTTCATCGCTTCGATTGCTTGTTGTGTGTTGGCTTTGAGATCTTCATGACCAAATAAACGCATCAAAAGCGCCACGTTGACGGCTACAGCACCTAGCTGAGCGTCGGTTCCCTTACCAGTCAGCATATTGGTAATGATCGCTCGGTTTTCTTCAGGAGATCCGCCCTTGATCGCTTCAAGAGGGTGCGCCTCAAGACCAAAGTCAGCTGGTGTCAGGCTGTATTCATGGATCTGACCATCTTTAATCTCAGCGACGGTGGTTTTGCCATGAATCGCCACTTCATCTAAGCCGCTACCGTGGACAACCGCGGCGCGTTTCAAACCCATCTGCAACATGGTTTCTGCGATAGGACGAACCAGCTCCTCACTGTAGACGCCCATCAGCTCAATGTTAGGGCGAGCAGGGTTAATCAACGGGCCCAAGATGTTAAAGATGGTACGAGTTTTCATGGTTTGGCGTACAGGCATTGCGTGGCGAACACCGAGGTGGTATTGCGGCGCAAACAAAAATGCTACGCCCAGTGTATCGACCGCAGTTCGCGTGTCTTCGGCACTCATTGCCAAGTTAATACCGAATGAATCAAGCAGATCTGAACTGCCTGATTTGCTAGAGACACTGCGGTTGCCATGCTTTGCCACTTTTAATCCACATGCCGCTGCAACAAATGCCGCAGTGGTCGAAATGTTGATTGTGTCGTGACCGTCTCCACCTGTGCCGACGATATCAGCAAAGTCGTAGTCTGGGCGTGGAAATGGATTGGCGTTAGCGAGCAACGCCTTAGCAGCGCCAGCGATCTCGTCGGGTGTTTCACCTTTGATTTTCAGAGCGGTCAATGCCGCCGCCATTAAAATAGGGTCTAATTCGCCGCGAATAATCACATCAAATAGCTGCTGGCTCTCTTGCTGAGTTAACGACTGCTGTTCGTAGAGCTTACTAATAATCTGTTCCATGATTCTCTTCCTTATTTATTGTTCTTCTCTAGAGCCCATTTAATGGCATTCGCAAGCAACGTTGCGCCATATGTTGTCATGATTGACTCTGGGTGGAACTGGAATCCACATACCTTGTCTTGTTCTTGTACTACAGACATAACCAAACCATCAACCTCTGCGGTAACAGTCAGCGTTTCAGGTACCTTGGTCGCGACGAGTGAATGGTAGCGCGCAATCGCCAACGGTGATGGCAGTCCTTGGTAAGTCGCATGGTTTTCGTGCTCCATCATCGAGACTTTACCGTGGATGATTTCACCAGCTCCCGCGACGGTGCCGCCGTAGGCTTCCACAATTGCTTGGTGTCCGAGACAGATGCCAATCATTGGCACTTTACCTTTTAAACGCTGAAGAATCTCAGGCATCGAACCAGCTTCAGAGGGGGCGCCCGGCCCTGGTGATAAAAGAACGACGGGATTGTCCAGTTCGGCAACGGCGGTCTCAATCGCTTGGGCAGAAATGCTATTGCGATATACCGTGACCTGATGACCAAGAGAGCGAAATTGGTCAACCAAGTTGTAAGTGAACGAATCAAAGTTGTCGATGAATATGATATTTGCCATCTCGATGCTACTCCTTGTGTGCTGCTTGAATAGCAGAGATTACTGCTTGTGCCTTGCCGCGCGTTTCATCGGCTTCGCTTTGTGGGTCAGAATCAAAGACCACTCCGGCGCCAGCCTGAACCTGTGCAATACCATTTTCAACATACGCAGAACGAATAACGATACAAGTATCCAGTGTACCTTCTCCCGTCAGATAGCCGACCGCACCACCGTAACTGCCACGTCGGGCTTGTTCGACATCGCGGATTAACTGCATTGCGCGAATTTTAGGAGCGCCGGTTAGTGTTCCCATATTCATGCAAGCCTGGTAAGCGTGTAGGGCATCCAAATCATCGCGAAGTTGACCAACCACGCGAGACACCAAGTGCATGACATGGCTATAGCGATCGACTTTCAACAGATCGGCAACGTGGCGTGTACCTGGCTGAGAGATACGTGCTACGTCGTTCCGCGCTAAGTCGACTAGCATCATATGCTCAGCGTTCTCTTTTTTATCCGTACGCAGCTCAAGTTCAATTCGGCTATCGAGATCGAAATCAATCTCTCCATTTGGACGTTTGCCGCGACGACGAGTACCGGCAATAGGGTATATCTCGATTTGATTCGTATGAGTTTCGTATTTAAGTGCGCTTTCTGGTGACGCACCGAACAGGGTAAACAATTCATCCTGCATGTAGAACATGTAAGGACTTGGGTTGCTTTGCTTCAGCGCTTTGTAAGCGGCCAGAGGCGACGGGCAAGGTAATGTGAAGCGACGAGAAGGAACAACCTGAAACACATCGCCCTTGACTACATATTCTTTGAGGTCACGAACAATCTGGCAAAAGTCTTGATCAGAGATACTTGGTGTCGCGGTGGTATCGCTGACCAGCGTCGCTTTTGGTAATGGCTTGAGCTCTGCACACTGTTGGCGGATAGAGTCAAGGCGTTGCTCTAGTCGAGTTGGATTCGAAGTGTCTGCAAATAGTGTCGCTTGCAGTTCACAAGATTGCTTCTGATGATCGACTACGAGCAGGGTTTCGGCCACATAGAACACATAATCTGGACATTGATTTGTCGCTTCGGCATCGCCTAAGGGTTCGAAATTCGCCACAAGGTCATAGGCAAACAGACCGCCGATAAAAATGGCGTGTTTGTGTAGCGAGTCGATATCAAAGCTATGTTGAATCAAACGTAAAGCATCAAATGATGAGGCCTCACGTAGACGAGAATCTTCGTCAATCGTGTCACAAGGCGTTGTAAAATGGAGGACCAACTGATTGCCATCAAACGAGTGTTCGATATTCGTTTGGATATTGTTAGTGAGGTGAGAAAGTAGGTTTTTACCGTTCTCCGTTAAGGCTGTCATGGTCACAGTATTGCCAAAACAGACAATGCGAACAGCTGAATCTACGATAAGCAGACTTTGCAGATCCTGTTTCGAATCAATTTCCGCCGACTCTAGCAGCAAGCTATCACTTTTGTGTTCACATAAGGTGTGAAACAACTGTGTTGGATCTTCGGCATAAGGTGCGGTGGTTCGAAGCAGTTCGATAGCGCCTAGCTTTTTGATTTCAATGGCCTTGTTCACCAGACCTCCTTATCTCTAAAAATAGTTTCCTGCCTACATAGTCGCATAAAGCGCACAGTCGCCCAATCAAGTTTCGGTTAAATTTGTCCATTGTTTGAGCAGTTAGATGTGAGACAGATTACAAAACAAAAAAGCCCGCTTCGGCAGCGGGCTTTTGAACATGATTTTCACTTATTAAAAGTACACGTTAGCCCACCAAGAACTTGTCCAAGTGCGCCACCAAGCAAGATCTACTGCTCTATTATTAATAGAGTGAGCAGTAACTTTTGCTTTTTGCTTTTGTTGGATGTCTTGTAACATAGTGAGCCTTAAATCAGGTACTTCGTATTTGTGTACTAGTTAACTAGTGCAGAGGTAAAAAGTCAACAAAAAAAACTAAAATTATGCGAATTGATTTACATAGTCACACTACAGCCTCAGACGGACGATTACCTCCCAATGAATTAATCGATAGAGCATTGAGTTTTCAGCTTGAAGTTTTAGCGATCACTGACCATGACACGGTCGATGCACTGGAGCCTGCGCATCAGTACATAAAGCAAAACAATTTACCGCTGACACTGATCAACGGGATTGAAATTTCCACGGTGTGGCAAAACAAAGATATCCATATTGTTGGATTAAATATTGATCCCCACTCTCAAGCGCTCACTGACTTGATCGAGCAGCAAAAGAAACATCGAGAAGGTCGTGCGGAACTGATCGCCAGCAGGTTGGCTAAAGCCACTCGAGAAGGCGTGTTGGAAGAGGTGAAGGCTATTGCAGGCGATGCACCAATTACCCGAGCGCACTTTGCTAAGTGGCTGGTGGATAACCAATATGCTAAGACCATGCAGCAAGTTTTTAAAAAATACCTAACTCGGAACAATCCAGGGTACGTGCCCCCAACATGGTGCTCGATGAAAGACGCGATTGACGCGATTCATCAAGCAGGAGGGCATGCGGTTCTTGCACATCCAGGGCGCTATGATCTAACGGCAAAATGGATCAAGCGTCTGTTGACAGCCTTTGCTGAAGCTGGTGGTGACGCGATGGAAGTCGCACAGCCGCAACAAGCTCAACAAGAAAGGCGAAACTTGGCTGATTATGCTATACAATACAAACTATTAGCTTCGCAAGGTAGCGACTTCCATTATCCATCTCCTTGGATGGAGCTAGGTCGAAATTTATGGTTGCCATCGGGTGTTGAACCCGTATGGAAGGATTGGGGCATTGAACCTTCGGCAACAGATTCAGCCCATATTGAATAACTATAGAGTCGAGAGACTCGATAATGAGGAATTACAATGAGCCAGTTTTTTTACGTTCATCCAGAAAACCCACAGGCTCGCTTGATCAATCAGGCTGTAGCAATCATTCGTAACGGCGGGGTAGTGGTTTACCCGACCGATTCAGGCTACGCACTTGGTTGTCAGCTTGAAAATAAACAAGCATTGGAGCGTATCTGTCAGATACGTCGCTTGAACGATAAGCACAACTTTACTCTATTATGTCGTGACCTGTCAGAGATCTCTTTATACGCTCGAGTAGACAACACGGCATTCCGTCTACTCAAGAATAATACACCGGGGCCTTACACTTTTATCTTTAAAGGGACTAAGGAAGTACCACGTCGCCTAATGAATGCAAAGCGTAAGACGATCGGTATTCGTATTCCAGACAACCGCATCGCGCTTGATCTACTTGAGGCGTTAGGTGAACCATTGATGTCGACTTCTCTTATCCTGCCGGGTAACGAAGTGACGGAATCTGACCCAGAAGATATCCGCGACAAGTTAGAACATGCGGTTGACTGCATCCTTAATGGTGGTTATCTGGGTGAACAACCAACCACTGTGGTTGATTTTAGTGAAGATGAACCTGTGATTGCCCGTGTGGGTGCTGGAGATCCTGCTCCGTTCGAGTAATCAAAAGTACGTGATTTTTAGCACACTTTTTGCGATAATGTGCGACCGCGATTTTTGGTCGCACTTGTTTATTCGACGTCTGAGAAGACGACACATAGGTAGATAAATGAACGAAAAACTACAGAAAGTATTAGCCCGAGCTGGTCATGGCTCTCGTCGCGAACTAGAAGCTTTGATTAAAGCAGGTCGCGTGAGTGTGAACGGTGTCGTTGCTAAGCTTGGTGAACGACTAGAAGATGAAAACGCAGTTGTGCGTATCGATGGTCATACTGTTTCTGCTAAAGCGCAGGAAGAAGTGATCTGTCGAGTACTCGCATATTACAAGCCGGAAGGTGAACTGTGTACTCGTCATGACCCAGAAGGTCGTCGTACTGTATTTGACCGTTTGCCTAAAATCCGTGGCTCTCGCTGGATTTCAGTTGGTCGTTTGGATGCCAACACATCAGGACTTCTGCTTTTCACAACAGATGGTGAATTGGCAAACCGCTTGATGCACCCAAGTCGTCAAGTAGAGCGTGAATACTTAGTACGTGTCTTCGGCGAAGTAACGGAACAAAAAGTGAAGAATCTAGTTCGCGGTGTTGAACTAGAAGATGGTATGGCGCGTTTCGAAGACGTTGTTTACGCGGGTGGTGATGGTATGAACCACACTTTCTACGTAGCCATCAACGAAGGTCGTAACCGTGAGGTTCGTCGTTTATGGGAATCTCAAGATACCACGGTTAGCCGCCTTAAACGTGTACGCTACGGTGATATCTACCTAGATAAGAAATTGCCTCGTGGCGGTTGGATGGAACTGGATCTTAAAGAAGTAAACTACCTACGTGAATTGGTAGAACTTCGTCCTGAACGTCAAACGCTTCTTGATGAGAGCAAATCAAACTCATCACGTAAACGTGAGCGTTCACGCAGCCAGAAAATCCGTCGTGCGGTTAAACGTCACGAAGAGCGTGTGAACAGTACTGGTGGACGTAGCAACAACCCATCACGTCGTAAACCGAAGAAAAGCTCAGGTCAGCAAGGTGTTCGTAATAAACAACGTTAATTGAACGTTGGGATTTTAAAACACAACTCCTATCACTTACAGTGGTTGGAACGCACTGGATAGCGAACCATACTCTTACGAACGGCCCTCAATACGGGCCGTTTTTTCGTTCTATCGTTCAAGCCAATTCCAACTATCAGCCAAACGACTCATTCAGCAGACAGCGACCAGCTCATTCATGTATTGGACAAGGCGGTGCAGGTTAAAGAATAGAGGTATGGAACCTTCCATCGTTCCCCTCCGTAGCAGCGGGGTATTTTCTGATTTTTCATAATTTGTGATTACTCCCAGTCTCCTTGGTGTATTTTTTGCTTCCGGGCAACTTTTTGCTCGAATCGAGCAAGATCTTGCTCAGATCGAGCAAAAAGTTGCTCAGCTTGTATAT